>JAISEO010000088.1 GCA_031264075.1 Coriobacteriales bacterium
TTCCTCGACTGCGGGGCTTGCGCCCCTGCGCTCGGCAATGGTTCTATGAGTACGCTTATAGCGTAACAACTCTGGTGGCCAATTCATGCAGGATGTGCTCGCGGAGCTTAGAGGCGACCTCTGCATACTCTGATATTTCGGAGGCAACATCTTTCATGACGGCATCAATATTTTCTACGATGCTTTCATACAAGGCGTGCAGTTCATCGGCTATAACCTTGATATTTATGCCAGATTCCTCGGCAAACAGTCGGAAGTCCTCCTGGTCTATCCTGTCGATATGGCTGTGTCTGCCGATTCGCATCGCCATCGAACGGAGTAGTCTTTCCCCATAAAACGTAGTGCAGACCAGGTCGTAAGCTGGAGCTACTGATATCTGTCCATTGTCATGTCTTCGCAAGAGGGAGAAATTCTTGGCGTGGGCATCACAGTTGCCTATGAGGTAGTTGAACAGGGCTATTCTGAGCAGAGATCGCATGTTAGCCAACGGAGGTAACGCGTTGTGTAATACTGTGGTAAAAAGTTCCGCGAGCCCCGGGCCGCCGTCGCCTTCGTATTTTGCCAGCGGGCTGATGGAGAGGGCTTGACAAAAATCCTCTTGTCCCACGCGGATGATCTCGTCATTTTGCGCAACTCTATCAAAGCGCTCTATTACAAGCCCGTAGTTCTGTCCGGCTTGGATTACCCAGGTCTCAGGAACAGTCAGACCACAGCTCTTTGCCAAGCGCATCATGAAGAATTCGTTAACAAGCACTGTGTTGTCAAAAAGCGCGGACGGCTTGATGATATGTGTGGTCGGAGCCAGCCCCTGGGTGGCAAACCACTCTCCACGATTGCGGTAAAGCCCGATCTTGGCCTGTGCGCCAGCCAGCGACAGTCTCCTGGCAGCCAGAAAGCGCAGCCTTTCAATCGACTGTGGCCTGAGCAACGTTTCCAGTTCGCCTGATGTCACCTGCGTATATCCTGAGCCCTCCAGGACTTCGTTGATGTCCATGTTCTCGCTAACAAGTATGAGGTCGCCCACGCACTCGCCTGCCAGAGCAGCCAGTAACTTCATCACGCTGGTTGATGAGACGTGTAGTATCTCGCTGAGCTCTCGCCGTTGTTCACCTTCTGGCAACAGGCCGTCAAAGAAGGGCATCGCGATGTTTTGGGCGTAAGGTTCTTCCAGGATAGGCATGGAAACAGAGATCGGATAGCAGCCTGGCCCGCGATAGTTTCTGTCATAGGAAAAGGCAAGGCCGTTGGATGTAGTGGCAAGAACGCCTACGAGCTGTGTAGTGCGGTAAATAGACAGTTTCATCGTGCCTCCTCACTCGGTTGTTCATTGTTCTCGCACACATATACCTTCAGCCCTAACGAACTGGCTACCGCCAAGGCTTTGTCCAACTCTACTGTGGGCTTGCCGTTCTCCAGGTCTGAGAGGAACTCACGGCTAAAGGTCGAAAAAAAGTCGGCAAGCTGGCTTTGGGTCAATCCTTGCCCTTTGCGAGCAGAGCGAATGCTTGCACCAAGGTCTGCTGCGGTGTGTATTCTGGTTCCCATCATCTCTCCGATTATTGGAAGGTGTACGTACTGGCATATTTTAGCAGTGTTGCCTTAAATGCGCCAGTACAGGCATGTACCCTCACCACGAAACTCTCAGCTTGCGAGCGCAGCGATGCTCCTTGAGGCAGCGTGGAAAAGCTGCTCCACCTTTTGCCCAGGGCAGGCCGCAAAACCAAGGCGAGGCGACACGAATCGCAGAATCGGTATCAGAGGAACCCGAGGTAGATGCCCTGTTTGTGGAGGAATACGAGTGTGCCAAAACCTATAGGTTTTGGCACACCGTTTTCAGGCCGTTTTTGAGTGGAAGTTGACGAGGCCGAAAATTGATGTAGATTTCTCAAAACACTCCATCTACAAGCTGTTATACTGTGAAATAGTCCTGCAGCGGACAGACAGGGGTCTTCCGTTTTTAAGGGTGATTTTACGTGTACCAAAACCTATAGGTTTTGGGACGCCATCTACCAGCAGTTTAAGCGCGATATTGGCAAAGGAGAGGCACATGAAAAGCAAGATAATGGGCAAGACAAGGAAGCTGCTATCCGTCCTATTGGTATTGGCCCTTGTGGGCATGGTGCCGGCTGTTCCGGCGTTTGCCGAAGAGGGGGTTATCGCAGGCGATGAGTTCAGCTTTAATACTACAACCGGTACGCTGACCATCACTGACGACGGTAATAATGGAGAAAACCCGTGGATAGCCGACTGGTATTCTGCATTACAAACTGCTCTTTCTGACGCAGAGCTCTCAACGTCTGATATAACTACCGTAAATGTTGGTGCAAAGACAAGCTTTTTGCCGCCGCCTGACTACAGCTATGGGTATTTCTGGAACGGTTGGGATGGGCTTGAGGCTGTCAACGTTGATTCCGATAACGCGAACTTCTCTTCTGTAGAAGGTGTTCTTTTTGACAAGGCAAAGCAAACGCTGCTCTGCTATCCAAAGAAGCGCGAAGCAGCCGCATACAGCATCCCAGAGGGCGTCGTCGCAATGAATGCTGACGTTTTTGCAAGGTGTAACGAGCTGACGAGCATCTCTCTGCCCAGCACCCTGCTGAGGCTCTACAACGATTCCCAGTACTTACCTAGCTTTGAGCCGTTTTACAGCTGTACAAACCTTGAGACAATCTCCGTTGCGTCTGGCAACGCCGTATTCATCGCAGAAGACGGTGTGCTGTATGACAAAGCAAAGTCCGCGCTCATTTCATTTCCGGCAAAGAACGCCCAAACATCCTATACGCTTCCTGCTACGGTCAGCATAGTCAACCGCATAGCCTCAAAGAATCTCACTCGTGTTGTTATACCTGATGACACCGCAATGACTAGAATTCCTGGCCCTACTCTTGAATACTCCGAACAAGATGCGAGGGCCTTCAAGTATTACGCTTCTGGGTTCACAGCAATGCCGCTGTTGGAGTCAATCACCATACCGGCTGCCATATCATCCATAGGGATCTTGGCATTTAGCAACTGTTCGAGTCTGGACGAACTGGTATTCAAAGGCGCTACGCCGCCTGCCATTTTGGGCCAGAATGAGATAGGTTCCGGTGCCGCGCTCTGGGATACATACACGAACCCCGACTACCCCGACCTTCCACTACAACCCAGTGCTTCAGGGACTCTCCGGTGCCCATTTGGTGCTATCGCTGCCTACACCCCGTTGAAGACGGACTTCAGTTTGACTCTTGGAGGTTGGAGTATCGTCGAGGAGCCAGCCACTGCCACGAAAGACATAAGCCGCTTCGTGCTTGCCGGTGTGGAAGGCACCATTAACGGCACGGACATCTCTCTGGTACTGCCCTCCGGCACCAACGTCACCAGCCTGGCACCGACCATCACCCATACCGGAGCCTCCATCAGCCTGGAGAGCGGAACAGCACAGAACTTCACAACCCCAGTGGTCTATACCGTGACTGCCGGGGACAGCTCCACCAAGATCTACACCGTCACGGTGACGGTTGCAACGATAAGCAATGTAGTGGTTACGCGTACGAGCGCGACAGAGTTTTCCGTCAGGTTCAACAGCAACCTCGCAGGCGACATTCAGATCTTCGGCTCTAACGGCGAGAGCCCCATCTATCCGATAATCAGGCGTCCTATCACTCCCGGCCAGAATACGTTCGGCCCGGGTCTTCCTGCTACAGACATCTATGGTGACTGGGGACACCTTGGAGAGACTGCCGCAGCTGTCGAACTAACAGCCATGGTCTCTGAGATCCCTGTCTGGTCTGACACATTCGCCATCCCCGCTTGGAACGATGGAAAGGCAAGTACCAAGGACATCACCTCCTTCAAGATAGGCACGGTCGTAGGCACGATAAGCGGCACAACCATCAGCGTCACTGTCCCCTATGCGACAGATGTTACTTCGCTGACTCCGGCCATCACCCACAGCGGAGTTTCCATCACTCCCACAGGCTCACAGAACTTCACACGTCCCATCACCTACACGGTGAAAGCAGAAGACGGAACCACGAAGGCCTACACCGTGACGGTATCGAAAGAACCTCCCCCAGTAGACACAGAATGGCCCCGCCTCGACGGCAACAAGGGAGAGAAGGGAGGCCGCTACGACACCATGCAGGCCATTGTGAGCACAGGCTGGAAGGATGAAGGCTCTCCCTACGTCATAGTGGCAAGCGGCATGAACTTTCCTGACGCCCTCGCAGCCTCAAGCCTTGCTGGCATCTACGGAGCACCGGTCGTACTCACCGAGAGCTCAACACTCACCTCTCAGGCAGAACAGACCATAAAGGACCTCGGTGCGACGAAGGCTCTTGTCATAGGTGGAGAAGCCGCAGTCTCCAAAGAGATACTCGCGGCACTGGAAGACATCGTAGGCCCAGGGAACGTAAGCCGAATCTCAGGAGGTACCCGTATAAGCACAGCCCTCGACATCTATGAGAAGGGAAGGACACCTGACGCTAACCAAGCCTCCTGGGGAGACATCGCCATCATAGCCAACGGCTTCAGCTTTGCAGATGCCCTCTCCGTCTCTCCCTTTGCCAACGTCACTCGCTCCCCCATATTCCTCTCTACTCCAGAAAGCATGTCGGGAAGCGGCCTTGACGAGGCAACACTTGCTGCCATCAACACCGGAGGCTTCAAGAGGATAATCATCACCGGAGGCACCGCTGCCGTACCAGGCATCGTAGAGGATCAACTCGCCTCATCAGGAGCTACAGTAGAACGCTGGTCAGGAGCCAACCGCTATGAGACGAGCGCAGCGATTGTAGAGAATTCACTTGAGAACTCAGGAGGTGCGCTCTCTCTCAATAACATAGTCTGTGCCACCGGCTTCAACTACCCCGATGCCCTCGCAGGAGGAGCCTTCGCAGGTCACATAGGCACCGTGCTCCTGCTCGTACACGCAGAAGCAGAGGGTGGACGTACGGGACTGAGTATTATCGAGGCGCATAAGGACGAGATAGGGAAGGGCTATATCTTAGGTGGCAGTGCCGCTGTGCCAGATGAGCTACTGACACTCTTGCAGGGTGGAGCGAGGTAGGGGGCGATGGCAATCGCCCCGGACAGCGAAGGAGACAGTACAAGTGTCCCAATGGATTGCCGCGTCGCTTCGCTCCTCGCAATGACAAAGAGGAGAGATAGTCTCTTTTTGTCATTGCGAGGAGCGCGTAGCGCGACGCGGCAATCCACAACAGCAGAGAGGGAGGACAAGAACCAAAGGGCAAGAGGATACGTAAGGCAAGACAGGCAAGAAAGCTAAACAGAGACAAGCACATCGAGTCACGAAAGAGTAAGGAAAGGTGATAGGTATGACAAGAGTTTCAAGTAGGGCACTCCGGATGTTTTGCGCTTTGGCATTGGCCTTAGGTATAGCCGTGCCCTCGACGGTGGCATTTGCCTCCCCGGAACAGGAAGCGGAAGCAGTGGTGACAGCTGTGCAGGATGGTTCTGTAGGGATAACCTCTACAACAGGCACTGCGACAGCGGGCGCAGGCTCGTCAGTAGGCTTTGGGCAGAGTGTGGCATCCACCAGTGGGCAGGTAGGACCAGCTGCCACAGACGCATCCAGCACAGAAGGGGACGTTGTGCCTTTGGCCGGGGTCTCCGACTGGCAGTCAACGGCAGCTACCCAAACACTGGATGTTGCCTTTGACGCGGAACACTACCCAGGAGCTGTCTACAGCATCAAGGGTATAGAGTATACCGACGGTGTCATGACAATCAACTATGCGTTCTCCTCCGAAGGTGCCACCGAACATCCGAATGTGGCGATGTGGGATAGTATATTCCTAGAGAGCAACGATAATGTCAACTATGGCTACGGCCTTAACACCTATTATTTCATATGGAGCTATAACTCGAGTATCTATGGCCATTTTGGTGGAAGCTCCAGTTTTGAGGGTAGTATTGAGCTAAATGCTGCCCAAGTCGTTTCTCCTTCTGGCCTGTCCGGGGAGCTTGCAGCCTATCTCAGTGGTAGAGCAAGCGATTTAAGCAAGTGGACAGCCGAAGATGTCGCAGGGCTATTATCTTGGCGTTTCGCAGAGTATGCCAAGTTTGCGTTCCTTGACGTTCAGCGCACAGGCGCAGACCGGGTGGCTGTCAGGGTACTCAGTAATCGGGACATTGTTGCTGAAGAGGGTGTTGAGTGGTCGGGTGCTTCTATGGAACTGTGTCTGAACAATGAACTCTTTGACTTCAATAACATCAGCTTGACAGCCGGCCCCCACAACGTCTTCGTGCTCAAGGCCTCAGAAGATACGCTAAGCGAATATAAACCGTCGGTGGATTATGACTACGTCTTTGTCGGTATCATGCCGCTTCCCGGTACCTCTATACCCGTCCCCCCCTGGACAACCCCCACAGAAGAGCCCTGGCAACGCCTCGACGGCAACAAGGGAGACAGCGGCACCCGCTATGACACCATGCAGTCGATAGTAGAGACAGGCTGGGGAGCAGACGGCTCGGACTATGTCGTCGTGGCCTCGGGAGAAAACTTCCCTGACGCCCTTGCCGCCTCAAGCCTCGCCGGCATCTACGGGGCTCCCGTGGTGCTCACGACCAAGGGTACGCTCACTACCCAGGCAGAAGACACCATAAAGGCACTCGGGGCCACCAAGGCCTATGTCATAGGCGGTACAGAAGCGGTTGCTTTGGAAGTAGAGCAGAGCCTCTCTGGCATAGAAGGCATGGAGGAAGTCAAGCGTATCGAGGGCATAGACCGCTTCGCCACAGCACTCGACATCTACCGAGAAGGCAAGGAGACCGACTCCTGGGGCACCACTGCCATCATAGCCAACGGCTTCAACTTCGCAGACGCGCTCTCCATCTCACCCTTTGCCAATGTGACAGGCTCCCCCATATTCCTCGCAAGCCTTGAGAAAGGTCTGGACGCAGACACCCTCAAGGCCATCAATGAGGGCGGCTTCAAGAGGATAGTCATCACAGGAGGCGACAAGGCCGTCTCTCCTGCAGTGGAAGACCAGCTTGCCGAGTCAGGGGCCACGGTCCTGCGCGTCTTTGGCGAGAACCGCTACGAGACCAGTGCGGCGATAATCGAGTTCTCACAGGACAACTCGGCCTTAAGGCTTGACCGGATAATCTGTGCCACGGGCGCGAACTTCCCCGACGCACTTGCAGGAGGCGCCTTCGCAGGTCACATCGGTTCTGCGCTCCTCCTCGTGCACAGCACGGCAGAGGGAGGACAGGCAGGGCTCGAGAGCATCATCAAGGCACACCCCGACGAGATAGGACTCGGCTACGTGCTCGGTGGCGCTGCCGCAGTGCCAGAAGAGCTCCGCCAGATTCTTGAGGCGGGCTCCAGGATCCCCGCCCCCACGGGCAGGGGTTAAGAGAAAGGCAGGCCAGACCCAAGGCAGCAGGGCGCGCGCGACGCGTCCTGCTGCCGGTAAGTAACGTAAGTCGCTTCCTCTATAGCCCTAAGAACTAGTGTGGGGTGGTTGTATGTATGAGGCTACCTGCTCGGTGATGAGGTGGCTCTGCCGACGGTTTCGTCACCTTATCGACATCGACTCCCATTCGGCACCGGTTATGCGCCGCCCTATCCTCTTTTCGATGGCAGGGACGTATTTGAGTCCTGTCAGGCTCTTCATCTCGTCAGACTTGAGTGGTCGCAGTCCGTAGTCCCCCGTACGGATAATATACTCCTCGGCCTTCTCTATCACCTCACTCTGCCTCATCGTTCAGATACCTTTCTATCAATGCCCTGCTGGCCTCGGTGTCAAAGTGCAGTCGTCTCCCAGGCAGAGGTTTTGCCCCATACTTCTCAATGTAATACTCGTAGAGGAGCGTCTTGGGCTCCAAGACCACAAAGCCCTCGAAACCTTGGTCAAAGGAGTCCCGCGCCACATACGCCAACAGTTTGCCTGCGACTTCGGTACCCCGGTACTCGGACTTGACCTCAATCAGATGAAGAAAGTCAAGCAGGCTACTCGGGATCCTCTCAAACTCAATCAGTCCGGCAATCTGGCCATCCTCGACACGTGCAACCGTCTGTGTCTGGTCGTTGGAGCGAGCCGTCCAGTCGAACTCAAAACCGACTGTACCCCGCAGTGTGGATATGTCCTCAATCATTTTGAACATGCTGGTATTCTAGCACAGGACAGAGGCCATGGCCCGTCCCGTCATGGATGCGTCAACACCGTATCCTTTGATACCACGATATTTCATCTGATAACGTTATGGTTAAACTAAGGACCGCCGAAGAAAAAACCAAAAGTTTCTAGCCTGCAATATACCTCGCGTCGTGTGTTGCGCCATCTTGTTGAATATAGCCAGCATCTACCAAACGTTTGAGCCTCCGCTGTATCGTACGGCGTGACACATCCCTGAAAATGCCCTCGGCCTCGGATATGGAGATGGAGCCGAATTGCCGGACATAGCTCAAAATGTCAAGTTCTTCACGAGAGACCCTCTGGTCAATCGAGGCAGTGCGCACCGCACTCGCAAGCAGGGAAACCTCTGCGGCGAGGACATTTGCCGACACAAGGAACCCATCAGCAAAGTAGTCTATCCAAGGATCAAGGTTGGCTTCCCGCGCGGTCTCATAGTTATTGCCCTGTACGGTGTGCAGTGCCTCGTAGTAGGCCTTCTTATCCATGGCGTAATAGGAGTCAAGGACGAGAGCATTGCGAAAATCATAGCTGCGTAGACTGAGATACAGCATCGTGAGCGCCCGGGTAGTCCTCCCATTCCCATCAGCAAAGGGATGTATGGAGACAAACTGGACATGAAAAATGGCTGCTGCGATGACGGGGTGAATCTCGTAGGAACTAGTGTTCAGCCAAGCTAAGAGCTCCTCGACTTCCCCTTCGACATCCTCGGTGTCTGCCGCATCATAGACTGTACGCCCATCCTGGTCCTCAATGTAGACGGGGTTCTTGCGCCAGTGGCCAGTTCTGCTCTCATCCAGGAGTCCTGCAGTCATGATACGGTGGACTGTCAAGATGTCTTCGGCGGTCATTCTCTCCATGGATGTTGCACGCTTCTCTATATGATCTATAGCTTTTTTGTAGTTGCGCACTTCGATCTCGGCGTACCTATGACGGGTGAGTGAGGGCTTCTCGGAGAGGGCCAACTCGACTTGCTTCCTGTTGAGTGGGTTGCCTTCGATAGACGTGGAGCTATGCGTCGCCTCAACAGTGGCTCTGTAGCGCATCTCAACCTCCCGCTCCGGCAAGATGTAGCTCAGACTGATTGCAGAGCGCACGCTTTCTATCTGCGCTATGATATTGAGCAGGTCATTTGAAATATGGTAATTCGGTCTGTACATGCTCCCATTATATCAGACGGCCAATCGCTTTGCGCCACATTTGCGCCACTCTTTGCGCCAGCTCGTGAAACTACACGATAAGAGCACTGCTTAAACCATCAGAAATGATGATTGACTCCGCTTTGCTTCAGTCACCTGCTGGCGGACTGTTGAGCGAAAGTAACTCAGAGGCAGCATAGCGCGTACGCTCCATAAGCGCGTCAAGCGAGCCGGATTCAAGCACAAGACCGGGAATCTCGTCACTGGTAGCAATCCATACAGCGGCTTCTTCATCCCAGAAAAAACTTACTTGATATTCACTCATTTCGCATCTCTCGATTCTCGACTGATTCTCTTAATTGTACCATGTTGACCTTAAAGCCTACGGCGATAATCGCTCACACTGTTAAGGATTTTAATTGCGCCGTCTTTGTTGTTCGCCATATCTATATCCCGTTCATCTACTCACTAGATTCCACTTTGTCTGGCATGATTTTGCGATATCTCTACATACACGTACGTTGTTACTTAAAGCGATGGTACCACAGCCACCTTACCGGTTTTCAAACAGACGCAAAACAAGTACCCAAAGGGGAGATACTGCGAGTCCTGACTTGCAGAGAACCCGAGGTAGATGCCCTGTTTGCGGGAGAATACGAGTGTGCCAAAACCTATAGGTTTTGGCACACGTAAAATCACCCTTGAAAACGGAAGACCCCTGTCTGTCCGTTGCAGGACTATTTCACAGTATAACAGCTTGTAGATGGATTGTTTTGAGAAATTTCCACAATTTTTGGCCTCATCAACTCCCGCTCAAAAACAGCCTAAAAACGGTGTGCCAAAACCTATAGGTTTTGGGACGCCATCTACCAGCAGTTTAAGCGCGATATTGGCAAAGGAGAGGTATATGAAAAGCAAGATAATGGGCAAGACAAGGAAACTGCTATCTGTTCTACTGACACTGGCACTCATAGGCTTGGTGCCGGTTGCCCCGGCGTTTGCCGGGGAAGAGACAGATGTGCAAGAGCAGGCTGGGACGGTCGTTCCTTCTGAGGCTCTCATCGTGCCCACTGTCGAGTTCGGCGAGATAGAGCGTACGCACCCTGCATCGTTTCGCGCTCAGGTCACGATACGCTTTGCGCAGCCACAACCCGATTTCCGGCAAAAGAACCCTCAGATTGCCTATGAGGTCACGGAGTCAGGAGGGGGAGGTGCCGTCCTGGCAACAGGTACTGGCACGGATTTCAGTTGGAATGGAGAGCAGTACATCGAGTACTCTGTGTACTTCAGCGGAAATTTGTCCTCAACTGATTACAGCGCCAGAACCCTGTCCGTGACGCTCACCGCAGACGGCATCCAGACCACAGTTGTCGCGGCCACGTTGCCTGCCTGGCCGTCTGCGCCTGAGGGTACCTTCAGCGGCCCGGGCCTCTGGGGTATCGGTTCAGGCGGTGCTTGGGGAAAGACCTACGTCGCTTTCAATCAGAGAGGCGGCACGCTGAGCGGTGTGTCCCAGGTGCGCTTTGTGCTGGCGGGCTATCCCGCGACAATAGGGGACTACAGCACGAATTATGAAGGCTTTAAGGGCAACACGAACTATCTCTATGCTGTTCTCTCCGAGGACAACGGCTGGGACACGACCGCCATCCCGCTCAGCTGCACACAGGTGGGCACAACGGTGACCATGACCGTCGATCTCACTGCCCTGCCTGACTCGATCACGCTTACTTCCAATACCATACTGTATCTGGAGTATTTCTACATCCCTCGTTGGCAGGGCGAGATTACGGCCAGTGTGTATTTTGACCAGACCTTGGCGGCAAGCAAGAAGCTCCAGGGTGGTCTTCCGGAGATAAGGTATCCCCGTACCGGCGATGCCACCTATGTCAAGGGCAGCGGAGTGGATCTTGTCGCGGACATCCATGCGGCAACGCAGGCAGATTCCTATGACGATTACGGTGTCCTTCTGGGTGTGCCCGAGGTCATGGATAACTTCCTCTATACCTATATCGGAGAGTTTACAGAAGGCGCCGTACGTGAGGAGGGCAACGGCTTCTGGCGCATCGATGCCAATGCGGCCCGAGGTGCGATACAACGCACTGCTTCAAACACTGTCGTGACCGTCACTTCGGGTTTCCTGGATAGCCTGGTGCCGGGAAGCTATGTGCTTCGTGTGCATTATCAGGATGCAGCGACGGGCTTTTACGACATAGCGCTCACCATAAAAGCCCCGACAGACACCTCCTGGCCCCGCCTCGACGGCAACAAGGGAGACAGCGGCACCCGCTTCGACACCATGCAGGCGATAGTCGAGACAGGCTGGAAGGACACCGGCTCCGACTACGTTGTGGTGGCCTACGGCCATGACTTCCCCGATGCATTAGCCGCCTCAAGCCTAGCAGGCATCTACGATGCCCCGGTGGTGCTCACCGACAAAGACAGGCTAACCGACCAGGCACGTGCCACCATAACAGGTCTTAACGCGAAGAAGGCCTATATCATAGGAGGAGATGCCGTGGTGTCTGAGGAAGTGGAAGGCTCCCTTGCCGAACTCCTCGGAGGAACAGCTAACGTAGAACGTATAGCAGGAGAAAACCGCTTCGCTACAGCACTCGACATCTATCGAGAGGGAAGCGAGAGCACAGGAGGCTGGGGAGACACCGCCATCATAGCCAACGGCTTCAACTTCGCAGACGCCCTCTCTGTCTCTCCCTATGCCAACGTCATGCACTACCCCATCTTCCTCTCTACCCCCGATACCAGACCGGAAAGTGGTCTTGACGCAGACACGATAGCTGCTATCAATTCAGGAGGCTTCAAGAAGGTAATCATCACCGGAGGCACGGCTGCCGTACCGGGCATTGTTGAAGAACAGCTCATATCCTCAGGACTAACCATAGAACGCTGGATGGGTGATAACCGCTATGAGACAAGTGTGGACATCATAGAGAAGTCACTGCAATTCTCTGGAGGTGCACTTACCCTTAACAACATCATCTGTGCCACGGGCTTTAACTACCCTGATGCTCTGGCAGGCGGGGCCTTTGCCGGACACATCGGGAGTGTGCTTCTTCTCATAGATGATGGCAGTGTGCGTGAGGGAGGCTACGCGGGACTGGAGCGTATCATCAGACCTCATGCCTCAGAGATAGGACAAGGGTATGTGCTTGGGGGTGAGGGGGCGCTGCCAAAAGAGCTACTGGACCTCCTTCAGTCGGGCTCCAAGAGTTAAAGGCGAGAAAGAAAACACAAAAAGCTACTACAGACCGAAGGGGGGCAGAACCCGTGTTCTGCCCCCCTTCGGCCGCCCGGCCAAGGGCATAGAGCAGCAGGATTCATAAGCACTCGACCATCATCCACGGTCTCCCTCCCTATAATTTGAGAAAAGAAAGCTCCCGATCCGTAGGGGTCGAGGGTTTTCTTTCTGTGGGGCCTCAAAACCATGGCATTTCGCCGGAATCGCCCCTGGGTAAGGGGGTGAGTATCCCCCCAGACAAAGCAACCGGACGAAAGGAGACCAGAGATGGCTCTGTACGGCTATGTGCGTGTATCGAGCACCGAGCAGAACGAGGACCGCCAGATGCTGGCGATGCAGAGGGCAGGCGTCGAGCTGGAGAACGTCTTTGTGGATAAGCAGAGCGGCAAGGACTTCGAGCGTCCCTCATACATCGCTCTCGTCGAGATACTCAGGTCTGGCGACCAGCTCTGCATCCAGAGCATAGACCGGCTCGGGAGGGACTACACGGAGGTGCAGGAGCAGTGGCGCGTCCTCACCAAGGAGATTGGCATAGACATATTCGTCATCGACATGCCCCTGCTCGACACCCGCCGCGACAGAGACCTGCTCGGCACCCTCATAGCCGATCTGGTGTTGCAGATACTCTCCTTTGTGGCACAGAATGAGCGCGAGAGCATAGGTAAGCGGCAGGCCGAGGGCATAGAGGCGGCAAAGCTGCGCGGCGTACGCTTTGGGCGCCCCGAGATGGAGCTCCCGCCTGACTTCTGGCGTTACGTGCGGAGGTGGGAGAAGGGGAGGATCGCGTTGGAGGAACTCCTCGATGCCTGCGATATGAGCCGGACGACCTTCTATCGCAGGTACCGGAAGTATCGCTCGATACAGAAGCCGAGGCAGGCGTCGTAAAGAGCTCGTACATCCGGGCTCCCCAAACCAACGCCCCCCGTCGCACGAGCAGGGGGCGTTGTAATGCCGGGCGCGCGTCGCTCCTACGGGGAGCTGCTCTGATGAACGGCAGCGTTAGCCATGTGCAGGACTGTCGTGCAGTGATTGAGCTGCAATAAGCAGCATCTCAGAGTGCAAACAAATCTCAACCTGAAAGGGCTATTGGTTTTCTTCGGTATCCATGCCCAGTATGCAGGAACTATACAAGAACTCCTTGAGTCCAGTGGGGTTTCCCGTTTCGTAGTAATCGCTCAGCAGGGTGTTGAAGTCAAGCAGTACCCGGTCGGATACCAGCAGGATTCCTGCTCCGGACTCTATGAGAATCTTGTTTGCGGCCAACAGGGCTGTACGTTTATTGCCGTCCCAGAAAAGCTGCGTTCGCGTTATCCAGGCAAAGAGGTTGAGGGAAGTCTCTGTGCTTGAGAGCGGGGTTGCCAGGAGTTCGGAAAGTTCGCGTTCAACCGTTGTGGCAACAGGAACGGGGGGCACGTAAGCAACGACGCTGATTCCAATCGTTCCGTCTCTGAGGTTTCCCCAGGCAAGCGCCTCGCGATAGGCCACACGTTCCTGCAGTTTGCAGAGATACTCAAGAGTCAATTGGCCGTCAAGATGCGCGAGCAGGTAGTTCCACGCATCGCGCAGGTTGAGTATCGCCTGGATATCGTCAAGCTCCACACCGGCAACATTGACGCCGTCAACAATAGTCTGTGTCTGAGGAAAGGTGACATTGCGGTTTTCCATGCGCATACCACTGTAGATGCTCTCGACTCCCCGCTTCCTGGCAAGGAATACATTCTCTTCTCTGCTGAGGTAGTATCTGTCTTGCATGAACTGCTCCTCTCAAGAGATAGTATAGCACTTGCTCAGAGCCACCATCGAGCCAGCTGTTCACTCGACTTACTTTGCCCCGAACAGAAACCTCTGGGAAGAATTGGCCTGCGCCGCAAGGCAGTAAGGGAGAGCCTTGAAGCTGCGTGCAGGAACGTAGTGAGCCAGACGGTGTATAATCTTTCTGCGACACATACAAAGGAGGTGCGCCGTGTGCGACGACAGACAGCTAAGTGAAATCATGACTTGCGTTACCAAATATTCTGAACAGGAGTTTGGAGACAACCTGAAAGATGTGGTTCTTTTCGGGTCGTATGCGCGTGGCGACTTTAACGACGAGTCTGATGTTGACATAATGATTCTCGTCGATAGGAGTCAGATGGAACTCAAAAGTCTACAGTCAGCGTTTTCCAGCCTGAGCACCGATATCGATCTTGCCTATGACGTTGTCTCTTCACTGCATCTTCAGGATTATCGCCTGTTTCAAGACTGGAAGGAAGCGTTGCCGTTTTATCGCGAGGTTGTATGTGACGGAGTGAGCGCCTATGTCTGAAAACAGGGAGAAAGCACTTGCTCACTACCGAATTGAACGAGCGCGGGAGCTCATCGAGGTCTCTGAGCGTCTTCTTGAAGAAGGGTACCTGAAAGACAGCATCAACCGCTCATACTATGCCATATTCGATGCACTGAGAGCGCAGCTGGCACTCGAAGGTTTTGATTCAAAGAAACACTCGGGGATAATCGCCGAGTTTCAAAAGCTCTACATCAAGACCGGTAGGTATCCCAAGGTGTTTTCCGATTACATCAAATCTGCTTTTGAAATCCGCAGCAGGAGCGACTACGACGATATGTATATCGCCACCAGGATTGAAGCAGAAACACAGATTGAACATGCAAAGGCCCTTGTTGCAGCCATAGAGATACATCTCTGACCAGAGAGTCTGTTTCTGTAAAGCCGTCTGTTCACTTCAGGGCTGGCGGACGGCATTGCGTGAAAGCGACAGCGCAAAGAGGATGGCTCTACCGAGCGCTACCCGTGTCAAAGGCCAGCAGCTTTTGATAGTAGGCGTTGCTCTGTGCCAACTCTCCCGGGGAGCCGCTGAGACAGAGGCTGCCGTCTTCGATGAAGATGACCCGGTCCATCAGGGAGACCCCTTGCAGGTGATGCGTAATCATGATGAGGGTCTTGTCTCGCAAGGTCTTGAACAGGGTGTCGAGCAAAAGCTGCTCGGACACCGGGTCCAGGCCCACGCCTGGCTCGTCGAGGATGACGAGGGGCACGTCGCTGAGCAGCACCCGGGCCAGCGCGATGCGATGCTGTTCACCACCTGAGAACCTGAGGCCCGCCTCATCCACGAGCGTGTCGAGCCCCGAGGGCAGACGCCTGCCAAGCTCGCCGAGGCCGACGCTTTCGAGAACCTCCCACAGCTCCTCGTCGGATGCTCGCTGGTTTCCTATGCGGAGGTTTTCGGCGAGCGTCGCGTTGAAGAGATAGGACTGCTGCTGGACCACGCCCACATACTCGGTGATCCTGTCTCCCAGTGCGCAGGTGGCAACGCCGCCCAGTTCTACGGAACCCCTGGTGGGGACGAGGTCGCCGCGAATGAGGGCGGCAAGCGTGCTTTTACCCGCGCCGCTGCGACCGAGTATCGCGAGCTTCTCGCCCGGCGCGAGGGTGAGGTCAATGTCGTGCAGCACGGAGCGAGACGCGGCGGAGTACCGATAGGCGAGCCCCTTAATAGCAAGCGTGAGCGGAGCCCGTGGCGTTGCGGAAATATGCTCTGCGGCGTCTTGCCGCGGGGTGTCATCGGGGGCGCTTAGAGGCCTCTCCTCGGAAGGGTTCTCTGAGACAGCCCGCGCCCGCTCCCCCGTATCGGCAGCTGTTTCATCCTCGTGTGGCAGTCTGCCCAGGCGGTCTGCGGAATCGCGGTAGGAGTTCATCTCGACGGCGGCCTTGGGGAGGGGGGCAAACACCTCGATGAGCGGAAAGAATCCCAGCACAAAGGCCGCAATCCAGTCAGCCGCTCCGCCGTAGGATCCGCCAAACTGGAATGCGGCCCACGCGAGAAGCGCCACCACCACGAGCGCGTACAGGACCTGGAGCAGAAGGTCTCGGTTGCGGGACGCGCGATGGAGCTTTGCCTCAACACCGCGCAGGGCCTCCTCCGAGGCACGGTAGGTCTGTGTGTACTCGTCGCTGCGGCCTGAGATTATCCAATCGGAAACGCCGAGGACATTATCGGTGAGCTGCTCGTACAGCTGGTTTTTCATGGTCTTGCGGCGTGCCTCGCAGGCCCCCTGTCTGAGCGCCGACACCAAGGGCACCAGCAGCACGATAACGCTCAGCATGAGCAGCATGGCCAGCGCAAACCAGAGCGAGAAGAAGCCCAGGCACACAACTATAAGTACGGTAAGCACCCAGGCTCTGATGAGGGGAAAGATGCTGCGCAGGTAGAGGTTCTGGATGTGCCCGATGTCCTCTGCAAGCAGGCCCAGAATATCGCCGGTTCTGAAGCGCTGCTTAAAGAAGATAGCGTCCCTCTCAAGCGCGTTATAGAGCTTGAGACGCAGGCTTGAAGTCATGCGGAGGATCCAGTTATGGCTCACCAGGCGTTCTGCGTACTGCAGGATGGGTTTGCCTACGCCAAAGATCCTGACCAGGGCCACCGGCACGAAGATGGCAACGATGTTGCCCGGCGCCTCGGCGGCCCGGCTGATGAGGTAGCCCGAGCTGAACATGAGCGCACTGGCAAACACGTAGGTCGCAACACCGAGAAGGAGGGCGAGGATGAGTGCGCCGCGATACTGCTTGAAGAAGGGCCGTATCCAGCGGTCGCCTCGTCTACCCGCTCTTGAGCCTGCCTTTGCGCGTGGACTTTTGTCGTGGGCCGAAGGAGCGCTCATGCTTCAACCCCCTCCAGCTGCCGTATGAGTGAGCTACAGTATCCGCCTCGCGCACGGAGTTCCTCAAGCGTGCCGCTCTCAACAATTTTGCCGCCGTCCAGCACCCAGATGAGGTCCATGCTTTGCATCCAATGAAGGCGATGGGTGGCAAAGAATACCAACCTGTCCTGCATGAGCGAGAGCATCCGGGCTTTCAACTCGAGTTCTGTCTCTATATCGAGGTGCGCGGTGGGCTCATCAAAAAGCAGCACCCGTATTCTGGTATCGAGGCATACCCGGGCCAGGGCCACGCGCTGGGCCTGACCGCCGCTGAGCGCACGGGCGCCTTCTCCTATCTGGGTATCAAGGCCCTCGGGCAGTTCTGCAATCAAATCCTGCAGTCCCACCACGGCCACGGCCTCTGCAATCTCCTCATCGCTTGCCTGTGGATGGTAAAAGGCGAGATTCTCGCGGAGCGTGGCATGAAAGAGAGAGGGATTCTGGGGCAGAAAGGCAATCTGGCTATGCCAATCCGCGCGCTTGAGAGAAGGGGCTGGCGTGTCGTTTACGTGGATCGTGCCCGCGTCGGGCACAGAAAAGCCAGCCAGCAGCTGTATCAGGCTGCTCTTGCCGGCTCCGCTCGCACCTATGATCCCGACTTTGGTAAAGCCGCTCACCTCAAACGAGACGGCGCTGAGTGCCTCGAAGGCTTCGTGCTCAGCGTCGTAGGTAAAGCCCAGGCCGCTTGCCGCGAGTCGGGCACGGTTATTCCAGAGCGGGAGGGAAGGAGGGCTCACATCAGCCGCGTCCGGCCTGGCACCTCGTAGCATGGTCTGTATTGAGGCCAGCGCGTTTCTTCCGTCGAGGGAGGCATGAAAATCTGCGGCAAACTCACGGAGCGGCTTAAAGTATTCCGGCGCCAGAATCAGGATGGTCAGGGCGGGAAAGAGGGTGAGCGACCCGTCCAGCAGTCTCAGTCCCAGTAAAATGGCCACCGCCGCTACCGACAGCGTTACGAAGAGGTCAAGCACACCCCCCGACAACGTTGCTATCCGGAGCGTCTTAAGCGTGGCCCTGCGGAACTGCTCGCTCACCGCGTAGATATTCTTTCCATGCCGCCTGCTGGCACCAAAGAGTTTGAGCGTGTCGATGCCACGCAGCGAGTCGATGAAGTGATTGGACAGCACCTGATATTTCCGGTGCTGCCGGGCGGCCTTCTCTCCTGCCACGCGGCCCAACAGTACCATGTAGAACACGATGAATGGGAACACGATAACCACGACCACCCCCGACACCCAGTCAAGCAGGAAGATGGGTACAACCAGGAGGAGTGGAATGATAAGGAGGCGGCAGATCTTGGGGAGTATGAGACGGAGATAGGCCTCTACCTGCGCGACTCCCTCTAGAAGCAGGGTGGTGGTCGTGCCGGTGCCGCTTGCCTGCACCAACTCGGGGCCTCGCGTGAACACGGCTGTTACCAGCTTGTGCCTGAGCTCGTCCGCCCGCTCATGGGCATAGTTGTCCAGAAGCAGATCCTGGAGCCAGGCAATGCCCTGAACACCCACAAAGCACAGCAGGAAAAGGCCTATCCACACGCATTGATCGGAGAGGGCAGCCCCCTGCCACAGATGAGTCAGAGCGCTCGAAAGCGACCAGGCCAGCCCAAAGGTGGCTGAACCTGCGAGGACGGCTAATCCCGCAAGCAGCAGAAGGATCCTTCTGATCCCCGGCAAGCCAAAGAGCGATCGGTCAATCACGGCACGGTTTCGTTTTTCTGCTCGGGTCGTTCTGTTCGGTTTTACAGGAGATCTTACGATACCATAAGCCACAGAGGCCGCCACAGGCGGCCTCTGCACTCTGAGCCAAGGGGGAGCTGTTCATCGCTTGAGCTAATACGATGCCAGATCCTTGTCCGAAATCCTGCCCCTGAACGACCGATATATGATGACGTGATAGATAAGCACGAGGGGCACGCCGATACAGGCGATAATCGTCATGCACATCAGGGAGAACTCAGACGATGACCCATTCATGATGGTGATCGATTCTCCCACGCCCTCCGCGCCGGCTTTTGTGGCAACGACCAGCGAGGGAAAGAGCGAGGCGGCCCAGAGTGCCACGAGAAAGAACACGGAGGCAGCCTGGCTGACAAACGCCAGGAGGTCACTCTTTTTGCGCAGGGCAAGAGACATCAGCAGTCCGGCGACGAAGAGCACCGCAAAGACGATGCGCAGCACTGCGGTGGAGTCTGCGAGTTCTGGTTGCACAACGGCAAACAGCACGATGCTGGCCACGACAAACACGACGAGCGCGACGAGCTGCAGCGGCATGGCCAGGGCTGTGGCGCGCGACTGGAGGGCTGAGTGCTCGGGTGCTTTGAGCGCAACCCACCGGGCGCCGAGCGTGAGAAACAGCAGGAGTCCGAGCACCCCGCAGAGCAGGGTAAAGGGTGAAAGGAGGCCGAGCAGGGGGATACCGGCATAATCGCCGTTGGCATGCATCGGGATACCCTGCAAGACATTACCGGCGGCAACGCCAAACAGCAGCGCCGGCAGGAAGGACCCTACGACAAAGCAGGCATCCCATAGCTTGCGCCACGCACCGTCGTGGGCACGGAACTCCAGAGAGACCGCCCGCACTATGAGGCCGAAGAGCACCAGCATTATAGCCAGATAGAACCCGGAGAACGTGGTGGCATAGGCGGGCGGAAAGGCCGCGAAGAGCGCGCCACCGGCGGTGAGCAGCCACACCTCGTTGCCGTCCCACACGGGGCCGACGCTCCGGCGAAGGATGGCCTTCTCCTTCTCATTCTTTGCGAGAAACGGATAGAGTACCCCGACGCCCAGATCAAAGCCGTCGAGCACGAAATACCCACCAATCAACAGCGCGATGAGCCAGAACCAAAGAACCTGAAAAACCGTTGCATCCATGATTACTCACCTTCCTGTATCGGCTTGGAGCCTGTTTGCGAACGCTCTGCGGAAGAACCGGATTCGTCGCGCTCGGCCACGGTAAACACCGAGATTTTCTCAATGATGCTCTCATCGTCATCATCAGCATCTCCGCCGGATAGAGCGGCAGCTCCCACTCCCGCGGCATCGAGCACCGGGCCCTGCCTGATGAACTTGAACACCACCCGTATGAGCGCGATGAAGATAAGCGTGTACACCACGGTAAAGAGCAGCAGGGTGATAAGGATTTCCGGCGCGGATACAGCCTGCGAAACACCGTTGGCGGTGAGCAGGGTAAGCCCCTCAGGCCCCGTGGTAGAGGGATAGACGACCCAGGGCTGGCGTCCGTATTCTGCGGTGAGCCATCCCGCCTGAATGGCCAGCATCGGAAAGACGGGCGAGATGATCAAGAGGCGCTGGAGCCACTTTTTGGAGGTGATTGTTCCTCCGCGGAAGCTGAACACGAGTGCGAGGATCAAAACAATCATGATGACGCCAAACAGGAGCACCATGATGTGATAACTCTGAAACACGAGGTTGGCCGGTGCCTCCTCTACTACCATACCGTCAAACTCTTGCGTTTGGGCCAACTCGTTGAGCCCCTCAAACTCGGTGTCCCAGGTTCCCGTTGCAAGGAAGCTGCTCCCGCCGGGAATCCCGAGGCCAAAGACTTCCTGTGTTGCCTCGTCCACCCAGCCGGCAAGGTAGAGCGGCGGCACCTCCGAGTCGTACATGCCCTCCATCAGGGCGAACTTTGTAGGCTGTTCCTCAGACACGACGACTGCCGAGGCGTGTGCCGACACCAATAGGAGGCACATCGCAACGATGCCGACGACAGACCCGGTGCGCATCGTTCGGAGGGCAAACTCGGGGTGGCGCTTCTTATACATATACCAGGCCGAGATTGCCATGGCGATAAACGCGCCAACGGCCAGCACCGAGAACACGGTGTGGAAATACCGCGAGGCCAGCGAGGGATTAAAGGCCGCCGCAAAGAAGTCGGTGATAACTGCCCGGGAGCCGTCCGCACTCAGCTCGCCGCCTGCGGGGGTCTGCATCCAGGAGTTGGCGATGAGGATCCACAGCGCGGACAGGCAGGACCCAAACCAGACCAGCCAGGCAGAGACCATATAGAACCGGGGGGAGACCCTGTTGCGGCCAAAGATGAGGATTCCGAGGAATACCGATTCAAGGAAGAAGGCAAACAGGGCCTCGGCCGCGAGAGGGGCTCCAAAGATGTCTCCCACAAAACGCGCATAATCGGCCCAGTTGGTGCCAAAACTGAACTCCATGGTAATGCCCGTTGCAACGCCAACGATAAAACACGCCGCGAATATCTTGACCCAGAGGCCGGTAGCACCGGCATCCTTTGGGTCTCGGGTGCGATAATAGCGCGTCTCGTTAAGAGCCATCATCAAGCCAATGCCAATGGAGAGTGGAACAAATACAAAGTGAAAGATTACCGTAGCGGCAAACTGAAAGCGTGCCAGAAAGATCGGGTCTGTGAGCAATTCCATAACGATCACCCCTCCTTATGGTGTGAACGACTGCGGTGGCGGTAAGGCCAACATCCCTTGCTAAGCATTATACTCTCCTTTTCTCCCCGCGGGTAGCCCTGCTATGATGTTATATGATACTTTAACAGTAGCATATAAAGCAAGACCCAATTTTGAAAATCTTTGAGAAGGGTATTGAAATGCCGCTGAGAGGTGTAGCTGCCCAAAGCGGAGTAGTACAATACTGAGAACGAACAGGCCAGTACAGAGAAAGGCGCAGGAGCGAGGCATATGTCATTTCTGTCTAAAAACGATGAGCTGTCTGGGTACCGGCCCGACACCTGGGTCTTCTGGCGCAACCTCGCCGTGTACTTCTGTGCCTTCAGTGTGATAGGGCATTGGCTGGAGATTGTGTATTGCAGTTTTATGAGCCTCTTTGGCATTGTCGACGCGGATTCCCTGGTGTGGGACGATCCGATGTATCCCTTCCTGGTGTACGGGGTGGGCACGGCGATAGCGTCGCTGCTTCTGGTACCACTCAAACAGGCACTCATCAACAGGCGAAAGACCCTGCTAGGTGCCGCTCTGCTGTTCTTCCTCATGACGATTGTGCTCTGCATGCTCATGGAGCTTGCCATGGGCCTCCTGCTTAACCAACCTGACAGCATGGGTGAGTATCCCCTGTGGGATAACTCAGACCTGCCCCTCAACATCTTCAGTCAGGCCTGGCTGGTCAACGATATCTTTCTCAGCATCCTGGCCATGCTCTATGTCTGGATAATCTATCCCGTCTGCGAAAAGTATCTGAAAAAGCTGCCCACCGCCCTGATGAACGTGCTCTCGATACTGATGGTTGTCTGCTTTGTTGTTCTGTGTACGCTGAAGTTCTCCTAAGTAGGGCCGCCTGATGGGTTAGAATAGCTGTGGCAACCAGGAACCCGCCACTACCCGTTTTGAGAAAAACGCAGGAATAAGGAAGAAGCATGAGCAACAACAAACCAGAAGGCGAAGATACGCTCCCAGCCAAGCCAGCTCCCCCGGCGGAGCAAGCCCCTTCTGTTGCCACCGCTCTCTCAGCGGAAAATGCGCCCACACCCGGATCTGACGAAACTCAGGTGCATAAGAAAACTCCGCTCATACTCAAGATACTCGCGATTCTGCTGATTCTCGCCACGATTCTGGCCGTGCCCGTCCTCGTACTCCTTATCATCACCATGGTAATGGAACATGAGCAGGTCACGAGTGATCTGGGAATAGCCACCTTCGTCATTGCGGTTGTCCTCATCCTTATCCTCCTTGTCAGCGCGGTGCTGGGCTGTGTGCTCGGTGTCAATCTCCTGCGGAACAGACGACGCAACGCACAGCGGATAGCGGAGCTCCTGATTGTTGCGACGATTCTGGCCATCGTGTGCGAGTTTATGCTCGACGGTGCCAGCCCCGCGATACTCTCCTACCTGGTTCGCCTTGCCATCCTCATCGCCATTGCCGTGTACATCGACCCGGTGCTCTTGCAGGAGCGTAAGGTCCAGCGCAAACTCAGGGATATGGAGACGCGCGAAGAAGCGGAGGACGGAACCCTTGGACGGGATTCCAGCGGCAAGGGCTATATCAAGCTCGACTTCTTCAACATCTTCTGGATATTCGTCATCTGCAGTATTATCGGCGTCGTTCTCGAGACCATCTACTACGCCGTGGTCGTGGGCGGGTATGAGGACCGAGCGGGGCTCCTCTATGGACCCTTCTCGCCTATCTACGGTTTTGGTGCCGTGCTGATGACCATTGCGCTCAACCGTCTCTACAAAAAGCCTCTCATCGTGATCTTTTTTCTCAGCGCGCTCATCGGCGGCGGCTTTGAATATGTCGTGAGCTGGTTTCTGCAATTTGCCTTCGGTATCACCGCCTGGGACTACACCGGCACCTTTCTTTCCATAGACGGTCGCACCAATG
Organism: Coriobacteriales bacterium; assembly: GCA_031264075.1. Taxonomy (GTDB): domain Bacteria; phylum Actinomycetota; class Coriobacteriia; order Coriobacteriales; family UBA8131; genus WQXH01. The sequence continues at coordinate 23,566 of JAISEO010000088.1, forward strand.
GCATCTATATGTTCTTCTGGGGCGTGCTCGGCTGCATATGGATCAAATTCATGCTGCCTTACATCCTCAAGTTCGTCAATCTCATTCCCTGGAACTGGCGCTACTCGCTTACGACGGTCTGCGCTGTTTTGATGATTGCCAATGGCGTTCTCACGCTGGGAGCCTACGATAGCTGGTACAAGCGCAAAGCGGGAGAACCGGCCAGCAATGCCCTGGAGGAGTTCTGCGACGCCCACTATGACGACACGTTCATGCAGGACCGCTTCCAGACCATGACGATAGATCCCAGTAAGGTCACCCGTACCTGAGAGAGAACAGGGGTAACACACAAGCTGAGATGACGCTGGCAAACCGGCCGGTGTGTGCGCGGCAGGGTGCGGCCACCATCCGGGGGAATATGATGTGTCGCGCCGTTTGGTTGTGGCGTCTAGCCTTCTTTCTCGAATATGCCCACGGCGCGCTCCAGCTCGTCGATGATGGCTATCTCCTGAGGACACACGGCCTCGCAGCTTCCGCATTGTATGCAGTCCGAGGCGCGTCCACGGTTGTGGCCCTTGGTCTGCCAGAAGTAGCCAAAGGCGGCCCCACCCTTGTTGCCATACAGCGTCAGGTCGTTCATGGTCTCGAAAATGCCGGGGATGGCGACGTGTTCCGAGCACTCATCAAGGCAGTAGCCGCAGGAGGTGCAGGGCACGGTGGGTACCTTCTCTATCTCGATAACGGTGCGGTGTATCGCAGTGCGTTCCTCGCTGGTGAGAGGCTTGAAGTCCGTAAAGGTGGCGATGTTGTCACGCATCTGTTCGAGGTTGCTCATGCCGGAGAGCACCGTGATGATGCCATCGAGAGAACCGGCGTAACGGAGTGCCCAGGATGCGATGGAGGGTGCGGGGTTTACGGCGGTGAGCTCGGCTGCGGCCGCCGGAGGCAGGCTCACGAGGTTGCCACCCTTGACAGGCTCCATGAGGATAATGGGTTTGTTGTGCCTCTGCGCCGTCTCATAGCACAGCCGCGACTGCACGCTCGGGCTCTCCCAATCGGCATAATTGATCTGGAGCTGTACAAACTCCATCTCCGGATGCTCGGTAAGCACCTCGTCCAGTACCGTGGCGGTGTCATGCAGCGAGAACCCCAGGTGCCTGATGAGCCCCTCCGCCTTACGCTCGGCCAGAAAGCTCCAGGTATCAAACTCGTCAAACACGGCCCGGCGTGCGGCACCGATGTTATGGAGGAGGTAGTAGTCGAAATATCCCGCACCCGTGCGCTCCAGCGACTCATAGAACAGGGCCTCTGCGCCCTCACGGGTGTTTGAACGCCAGGCGGGGAGCTTGGTGGCCAGCTGGTAGCTCGCGCGCGGATACCGGTCTACCAGTGCTTCTTTGATAGAGACCTCAGAATCCTCATAGCCGTAGGCCGTGTCAAAGTAGGTAAAACCCGCGTCCATGAAGAGGTCTACCATCTCCTTGAGTACCGCCTTATCTACCGGACTGCCCATACCATCGACGCGCGGCAGACGCATGAGTCCAAATCCCAGTTTGGGGATGTCCTTGCCCAGATAATCGCTGTAGTCCATGCCACTTACCCTTTCTCCCAGATGCGCCCGGCAGCTCCAGTGCTCCCAGTCCTGCGAACCCAACTCGCTTCGCCATCCCGATTCCAGCAGCCTTGACTCCGCCGATCCTGTTCCGCCAGCGTCCTGCCAAAGCCCTGGAGAAAAGTATAGCGCTTTTGGCAGGGCTTTTGTGTCAGCCCCAATATACTACCGCCTGCGGAAAAGTTGAGCAGGGAGCATACCGGTTACGCTGCCTGCGCTGCCTGCCAGCAGGGCCGTGCTTGCGTAACGATGCTTTCGGGGAATATGCTGAACGCGAAGGTTTTGCTTGTCTGTAGGCCCTGCAAGACCTGGCTGCCTCTGCGCGGCATTGGAGTAAGGGGGACGGCCAGATACCCGGATTGGGTGGCCGTTCTATTGAGAAGTCGCGTACCCCGAGCAGAGAAGGCGGGTTCGCGCGAAAGGTGGTGTTTCCCATGTCAAATCAGGAAAGAGTAGTGCGGGACGAATCAGTACAGGAGGAATGGAGCCTCGACAGGCGAGGCTTTATCAAGATTGGTGCAGCATGTGGTGCGGCAGCGGCTCTCAGCACGGGAGCGCTTGCCTTTCTGGCCGGGTGCGACTCCAAGACCGAAGGCTCAGGGAGTGATGGCAGCGGTACTTCCGAGGAGGCAGCCAGCTACGACATCGTCATCGTCGGTGCGGGTGGGGCCGGCCTGGCGGCAGCGCTTGCGGCCAGCCAGGAAGGCGTCGAAAAGGTGCTGATTCTTGAGAAGGGCATCTCCAGCGGCGGCAACACGAACTTCTCCTCCTCGGGCATGAACGCCTCAGAGACCAGGTTCCAGAAACGGGATGGTATCGATGACACCAACACCCTGTTTGCGGAGGACACCTTCAAAGGTGGACATGAACTCGGAGAGCATGCCCTGATAGACTACATGTGCGACAGTTCGGCGGCTGCCATTGACTGGCTTGACAGCGTGGCCATCACGCTCGATAACATTACGCAGATGGGCGGCGCCAGTGTCAAACGCTGCCATCGTCCCACCGACGGCAGCGCCATTGGCAAGACGCTTATCCCCGGCCTCAGGGCTGCGGTCGAGCAGAGCGGCCTGGAAATCCTCACGGAGACCCCTGCGACCGAGCTGGTTAAAAACGACAGCGGCGCGGTAACGGGCGTCAAGGCAAAGGCGAAGGACGGCACGGAAAAGGTCTACCAGGCCGGAGCCGTTATCATTACCGCCGGGGGCTTTGGCTCCAACAAGGAGATGCTTCGCGAGTATCGGCCGGAGGTAGCGGACTTTGTTACCACCAACATCCCGTATACCACCGGGGACGGCATGATGATGGCGCAGAAGGCGGGTGCCGAGCTTATCCTGATGGATCAGATACAGACCCACCCCACCGTCGAGCAGGAGACCGGTGCGCTTATCGCGGAGGGAATCAGGGGAGGCGGAGCCATCCTCATCAATTCCGAGGGCAGGCGCTTCTTTGATGAGATGGGGACGCGTGACGCCGTCTCGGAAGCCGAGCTTGAGCAGCCGGGCAAGTACGCCTTTGTGGTCTACGACCAGCAGGTGTATGACAAGAACCTCGACGCGGTGAGCTATAGCGAACGTGGCCTGAGCGTTCAGGCTCCCACGCTGGCAGAGTTGGCTGACAAGATAGGCGTTGACGCCGCCGCCCTGCAAGACGCGGTAGCAACGTATAACGCGGTCACCACCGAAGGCGCAGCCGATCCCTTTGGGCGCACCAAGGGCCTCATCGCTTTTGGCAACGGCCCCTTCTATGCCTGCAAGATAGCCCCTGGCATTCACTACTGCATGGGCGGGATACGCGTTGATGAGCTCAGCCGCGCGCTGGACGCAAACGGAAAGCCCATCGACGGACTCTACGCCGCCGGAGAGACCACCGGTGGACTGCATGGCGGCAATCGCCTGGGTGGCAATGGTGTCTGCGACACCATGGTCTTTGGCCCCAATGCCGCGAAACAGGCAGCAGCGTATATCGCAGGATAGAAGCGCGAGAACCGTATACTACAAAGAGGGACGGCAAGCTGCCGTCCCTCTTTTTGGTGGTGGTACGCTGAGCTCTGTCGGGTGCAGGTTCTCGCAAGGCCTCCTGACACAATCCCAGGCATCAGGAGAGCATTCCCGGGCATCAGCTGAGACTCAGGGGCAGGGGCATCAGGCCTTCCAGTTGGCATCCAGGCTCGCGTAGCCCGGCTGGTTGGAGGAGAAGCAGTTGCTGGGATAGCTGGGAGTAGGACAACCATTGATGATACTCTGTGCCGTGGTGGGGCCGGCAAGTGTCACGGATGATGAGTTAAAGGCATTGGCAAAACTTTCTGAAGTATCTGAGAAAACAAGACTGGGCCACAGAAAGCTTGCAGGCAGATAGGTGAGGGCACCATCATTGTTGAAAGACCCAAAGAACTTATCGCCCGCAGTGGTGATATGCGAGGTATCGAAGGATCCCGCTGGCAGTGAGGCGAGCCTGCCCGACGAGTTAAAAACGTTAAAGCAGTAGCTGCCCACCTTGGTGAGCTGTGAGGTGATAAAGGAGCCCGCAGGCAGTGAGGTGAGGCTGCCTTCATAGTTGAAACCGAAGAAAAAGAAGTCGCCCGCAGTGGTGATGTGCGAGGTGTCAAAGGAGCCCTCCGGCAGTGAGGTGAGGGCACCATTGGAGTTGAAATAGTAGAAGAAGTCGTTTGGGGCAGTGGTGAGAGAGGAGAGGTTAAAGGAACCAGCGGGCAGCGAAGTAAGCTTGCCGATGTAGTTGAAGGTTCGGAAGAAGTCCTCCCCTGCCGTGGTAAGAGCAGAAGTATCAAAGGAGCCTTCTGGCAGCGAGGTGATCTTGGCCGTGGAGACGAAGCTCGAAAAGAAACGCTCTCCTGCGGTCGTGATGCGTGAGGTGTTGAAGGATCCCGCGGGCAGCGAGGTGAGGGCGGAGTATTCTGCGAATTGCGAGAAGAACCTGTCGCCTGCCGTCGTGATCTGAGAAGTATCAAAGGATCCCGCGGGCAGCGAGGCGATGGCACCCCCGTAATTGAAGTAGGCGAAGAAGTAGTCCGGTGCGGTGGTGGCATCTGAGAGGAAGTAGTGCATCGGTGGCATAGAGGAGATGATCACGCTGCTTGCCGTTGTGCCGGTGGCGCGGACGAAGGGAAGGTAATTGGCTGGGTCAAAGGTCCAGAGCGCATACTCCGAAGGGGGGCCGGTCGGTGACAGCCGGATGGTATAGCTGCCCGGTGTTGCATAGGTATACACGGTGATGCCAGGCTCTTTGGTCTCTGTTGGTGTGCCGTCACCCCAGCTGACGAGGCAGTCGTTGGAGAAGAATTTGTTCAGTTCCACCGTCTGGGAAGCCTCTGTGGTGGTCACCTGCAGTTTGATTGCCAGATCGGTGATAGTGCCGGTGAGCACCGGCGTGCTCAGCGTGTAGTTACTGGCCAGGGCAGCTCCCAGAGGGGCCGTCAAGGTGGGTGCACCGGTATAGCTCAGCGCATAGCTGCCAGCGTCAGGAGAGGGAAAGGGGCTCACGGCCGTGATACCGCTGGTAGACAGCGTAAAGCCTTCCCCTGCCACCAGGCCGGAGAACGAGCTGGGATCGGTCACCGTGATAGCGGCAAGCGAGGCTGCCGTGGTGCCGTCATAGATCCTGGCAAGCGTGAGCGAACCGGTAAAGCTCAGCGGCCGGGGCGTTACCATGACGCTCAGCGGGGCACCCGTTGTGTCCACGACCCTGGGGGCCAGCTGATATTTGAAGGCATCGGCGCCGCCGAGGCTGCCCGTAACCTCCACCGCGTGGCTGCCTGCGTCCTTGCCGTCCAACACAAAGCTCGGGCTGTTGAGCACGAGGTCATCGCCTGCCGCTCTGCCTTTGAGCGAAGGGGTGCCGGTAGGGGAGATATCCGTGGTACCGTCGTAGGGTCGCGAAGCAGCGGTGATGCCCGAGACGGAGACAGTGGTGCGCTTGTCTATGGTGGTAATCTCAAGCGTGAGGTGGTAGGTACCTGCCGGTGTCAGGGCACTCACCGAGACGACCAGGTCCAGGGGATAGCTGCCCGATGCTACGATGTCCGAGGCCGTCTTGACATCAAACACCGTGGTAGTTACGACGGAGAGGGGCTTTGACTGGAGCGTGAGGACCATGCCCCTGGGAGGAGACTCTTTGAGGGATGCCCCGAGGCTTATGTAGCGGTTTGGTGTCTGGGCGGCGGTGTCGTGATTGAGGACGGTAGTGGCCGAGCCCGAAACAGCGCGGTTTACGGTGAGGGTGATGGCAGCCTGCGCGGGCAGGGCCACCAGGAAGGAACACGTGAGCAGGGCAAGGGTGAGCAGGAAGGCTCGGCCTCCCTCCCGATACAGCAAGGAGCGCGAAGCTGAAGCCTGCGGCAGAGGCCGCGAGCTCGAAGCGTGTAAACCTGCCGCACGGCGCATCGACGGGCCTCCGGGACCTTCTGATACGCGGGAAAGCCTGACACGCCTTGCAAAGAGTCCGATTCCTGTAAGTGTCGCGCCGGAGAGGAGAACCACGAGTGCCACGACGCCAAGGGAAGCACTGCCGTCTCCCGTAACGGGAACAGTACCCGAAGCGTCTGTGACGACGACGGTGATGGGATAACTCGTCACCTGAGGCTCGTCTGCGCCATAGGCTACCGGCAGAGGCAGGACGAGGGAGCAGACCCAGAGGAGTGCAGCAAGCAGCAGCAGCAAGGCCGTACGTGCTACGAGACGGAAGGCCCGAGAAGGGCAGCACGCCGGGCGGGAGCCATGAGACAGCTCATCGCCATACCAGGGTGGGCGCTCACTGGCGCCAAAAAACACGCCGGGAACTCTCCTGCTGGTACTGGATTCCCCCCGAGAACCCTCAGCTTGATACAATGCAGTCCCGGTATCCAAGAAAGGTGTTTGACCAGAAAGGGACTTGTGCGGAGCGAACAGAAAAGACCGAGTAGTACGAGTCTGGCATCTTCGCATATCTTCCTCCCAACCTCTGAGGCTCTATCAGCATATGCGCTGCTATCATGCCATTGTATTGACAAGCACTAGCATATCATGCCAGGCCGGCCTTCCGTAAGGGTGCTATCTGTAGACGGTGAAGCCATTCGGATTGGCAGGCGTTGGGAAGCGCTGGAAGGCATTGCCACGGTGCTGAAAGGCAGGCTGCTGCTGCCAAGATCTGCCCTGCGGTTTCAATAGACCTGAATGTACCGGTTCATGCAGGCCTGCGGCTTTATACTTCTGGAGCTATTAACTGGGTGCCAGCCAGCCTGTCGGAGAAGGTTTGTCGGAGTCAGTGAAGACTATAGGACAGGAGCTACGAGGACACGACCAGCCTGCCTGCCTTGGCATCGTTTTCTGTGATGATGATGTACTGCCTCTCGAGCTCCTTCTTCATGCGGAGGCAGTTGACGGTGGTAAAAACCGCGCAGAGGACGGTGTAGACAAGGGTCACCACCACCTTGACCTCAGCAAACGCAGGCACGATGCCGGCCCTTGTGGCAAAGGCATACAGCATGATGAGCACATACGGCAACAGCATGAGATACTGCGCGGTATAGAACCTCGACACCTCAAACCCCGTCTTTTTGAAGCGTCGTTTGCTGACGATGAAGAGCACTATGCCGCCGTGCATGGCAACGAGCGCGATGACGAACCAGGGCATCGGCAAGACCTGTAGCAAGGCGATGAATCCAAAGGTCGCCGTTGCAGCCGTAATGAAAAGCGCGAGATTGCGCCTGAAGTCCTTGCCTGATCGTTCCATACAGATACCTTTCACTCACTATTCAGCTGAGTTCCTTAGGTCAGCTGAGACTCTCCCATGGATTATAGCGCTTATGGCCTGCAACACGACAGAGCACAGAGGTGAGAACAGCACAGCTGGTAGCAACTGGTCGAGGGCGACCTTACACAAACGACCGTATACACTCAGCGATTGCTGCGGTCAGCGCGGCATCGTTCAGGGCTTCTATCCGTGTGGCGCGTCTGGTTTGCAGATCAAAGGCCCGCACCTGCTCTACAACCACAAAGCCGTAGGTGTGCAGGTTCTCGGGAAGCCGAAAGTGCAGCGGAAAGCCATTGTCTATCGTGGTTATGGGGCAAACCAGCGTCATGGACGTGCCTACATTGAAGTGGGCGTTGCTCACCACCAGTGCTGGACGTCGGCCTTTTGGCTCGTGCCCTTCAGCCGGGCTGAAATCAAACTCGACAATATCGCCCTGGTCGAATATCACCAGAGTTCCCTACCCATCGGCTCTCCCCAGTCGTATTCGCTGGGCTTGGGGCCGGTGTAACCCTTGAGCAAATCCTCAACACGATAGCTTTTTGAAGGCTGTAGCTCCAGCTTACCGTCTCTCAGGCTGATGTCCAGCTTGTCGCCTTTGTGTAAACCCAGCTGTTCAAGATACCGCTTGGGAATGAGCACGCCGTGGCCATTGCCCCATTTGTGTATTGTGGCTGTACTCATAGGGTGCCTCTCTCTGTACTAAACATGTTTAGTACATGGTAGCCGCTGCCTGGCACGATGTCAAGGCCTCTGCGAAGAGCGTCTGACCCAGCCTGCTACGATGGCCGGGGTTCCCGGCTTGCTTTGACCAGCTCCTCGGCAAACCCTTCGGCGTAGGCGCTGGGTATGACGATGGTGCCCTTCGACTCCTTGACTCCTTCGCTCAAGAGGTGCATCGAGCGCAGCCGGTAGGCCATCTCGTCCTCGCGATAGATCTTCGTCGCTTCCAGGAGCATGGAGGCAATGTCGCTTTCCACCTCGGCCAGCACTATTCGGGCGTCTTTCTCCCGTTCTGCCTTGGCCTCGGCCGCCATGTCCTTCTGTAGATCCTTCGGGATAACGATATCGCGGATCTCAACATACAGGATGGAAATCCCCCAGGACGTCGTCTTTTCTTCAACCGCTGTTCGGAGCTCCTGATCGAGCTGAACCCTTTGCATGACGACCTCCGCGATGCTTTTGCGCCCTATGGCATCACGGAGCGCGGTCTGTGCGGCGAGCGCGACGGAATCGTAGTAATCCTCCACTTCGATGCAGGCCTTCTCCGCGTCCCATACGACCCAGAAGATTGCCGCGTCCACGTTCACCGGAACCAGATCGGCCGTCAAGGTTTCCTCCGCACCAAAGCCGGTGAGCATGACCCGTTGGTCCGCCTTGAGCGCGATGTGCTCGATGAAGGGAATGGTGCAATAGAAGCCCGGCCCGACCGTTCTACTGTACCTTCCAAAGCGGAGGATGACGACCTTTTCCCATTGGGAAGCGATATGCACGGTAAACAGCATCAGGACCGCGACGATGAGCGCCAGGGACAGGGTCCAGATGTTGATGACTCCAAACCCGAGAAAGCTGATGGCAACGACGAGGGCGAAGAACAGGATGAAGACGAGGCCGGAGAATACGATGCTCGCGTTTTCATTGGTGTGCTTTGTTTTGGGAGAATTGTAGGTCTCTATTCGTGCGTGCTCCTTCTTCTCGACCCGTCGGGCCCCGGGCAGATCCTGCCGCTTCCGTTTTTCTTCTCGCTCACTCATCGCGACACTTCCTTTTCTCATGCATCGTAATACTCCATCTTCTCTTCCGCGGCGCTCCGCGTCTCCGTCTCCAGCTGTTCTGTGATGTGGTTAATGCGGGCACGAATATCCTCAAACGTCATGCCGACGGCACGGTATTGCTTGATACAGTCCTCAAGAGCGATGTCAATAGCGGTGTCGGCACCCTCTTGATGGGGAGCGATGCCTTTCTGGACATACATGCCCCGACCCCTGATTGAGACGATGAGATCGTTTTGCTCGAGGTTCTTATAGGCTTTGGTCACCGTCGTGTAGTTGATCCGGGCACTGGTTGACAGGCTTCTCACACTGGGAATCTGCTCGCCCGGCTTGAAGAAGCCCACGCGTATCAGATACGCCATGCGGTTTCTCAATTGCACCCAGATAGGCAGGTCAGAGGTATCGTCTACCGTGAATATCGGTTCATTATTTGCTGAGTGTTGCACAGTGTCACCCGTTCACGTTCTGTTTTTCTTGTGCAAGATCCAGCACCAGAGAGAGCCGTATCGTTGCGACTGCATAAGGAGTGTACCCATTCAATGGATACCACACTGGATTATAACGTAACGCAGGCAAAACCCTCCCAATAGGCAAATCGCATCAGAAACGGGAATAGTCCGAAAGGGCTTTACTCTGAGGTTGTATGACTCGAGGAAGAAGGGTGCGAGTATGCCCATGCCAACAACGCCGACAACAACAACGGAAAGCATGCTCGGGCTGAGTAGTAGGGCAAGGGATTTCTGGGAGGCGGGGTCGAGGAAAACGACAGTCAAAAACGCCGCAAGCGACAGCAGTTCCAGAAGCAGGACAACAACATGCAGCTTTTGGAGCGGGCGGGCAGCCCGGAGGAGCAACGTCTGGTCTTTGATGAAGTAGTCGATGAGCAAGACTATCGAAACCCCTGCCGAAAGCGAGGAGAAGAGGAAGAGCACAAGCAGCGCCCAGGTATTCCAGAACGGTACCGCGGCATTGGTTGCCAGGAATACACCGGTGTAGAGCATTATCGCAAAGGAAACGACGCAACAGAGGTATTCGAGTAGCTTACGCACCCTGCCGCCGATAAATGACAGGCTGAAAAGATTGGCAGCGGCCAGCAGAAACACGATGAGCAATTCAAGCAGCAGGGCATAGGCACCAAATGTCAGCACCGTAAAGTGAGGACGCAGAAACAGTAATAGTACGCGCTCCGGAGAACCCAGATCCCAGATGAGGCAGAGTATCGAGAATACCAGCAGGAGAGCGCAGATGACGTAACAACGTGCCATCAGGGATTTGAATGCGCTGTTGAGCCGCTCACTATGCTGCTTCTCTCTGCGGTGAAACACAATGCTCCAGGCCGACATGATGCACAATGCGCCAGCTGAGGCACCACCTAAAAAGAGATAGAGAATTACCATCAGGTCAAACAGGGGTATCCCAAACAACAGTACTCCTTCAGGTTGCGTACCATCCGATGAAAACGCCTCTCCAACAGGCAGAGACAGCACGACGCTGGACTTCCTTCCAATCCTTCAAGGCCCATTATCCTACATTTCGAGAAAAAGTGGAATACCTATTGACTGAATCAGTGAATGGTAGTAGCATATCACCAAGGATGACCGGCAGTCTAGGAGGCGCCAAAGGCCGGGGCATGCGATATTTGGCAAGGATGACAGAGAAAGGAGCGTCCAGATGAACAAGGTACTTCGACCTCCCGCAGGCAGAGTCAATGAGAGAGGAAGGAAGGGCTTATGGCTATTCAAGCAGTAAGCACTGAAGGCGCGCGCCGTCTTGAGCTTAGCAGGCGGCGCTTCCTGCTCACGGCAGGTGCGCTGGCCGGGCTGGCAGCAACGACCGGCGCGTATGGCTGCTCAAACGTTGACACCGCACCTGGCGGCAACAACGCCTCTGAGGCGGTAGACACGGAGGCAGTCATCAAATCGCAATGTCGCATGTGCCACGGCACCTGTGGCACCCTGATTCATACTCGCAATGGGCGAGTAACCAAAGTTGAAGGCTATGAGGACTCGCCAACCAACCATGGCACGCTGTGTGTCAAAGGCCTGTCAACCATTCAACACCAGTATAATCCGCGTCGTCTGCGCTACCCCATGAAGCGTATTGGCGAACGAGGCGAGGGCAAGTGGGAGCGCGTTTCCTGGGACGAGGCCTATGAGATGATTGCAGAGGCGTATTACGCCAGCGAACCCACGCAGCGCGCCATGAGTTCTGGCACCGGTCGCCATCAACAAGACTGGAACGGTATCTTCATCAATGCCATGGGCTTGCGCAACAGCAGCTTTGGCATGCCGCCACTGTGCTATCTACCGCGCATCCAGGTGAGCACCAAGATGTTTGGCTATCGCCTGCCCGTTGCCGATTACTTTGGCTTCAAGGGCGATGTTAACCCCGGCGTGGTACTTTTCTGGGGCAACAACATCACCAATTCACACGCCGATGGCATGTCTGGCTCAGCACCGCTTCGCGCTATCAACAAGGGATCCAAGCTTATCTGCATTGATCCTGTCTTTACCAACGTAGCTGCCAAGGCCGAAAAGTGGCTGTCCATTCGTCCAGCGACGGACGGCGCATTGGCCATGGGCTTTTTGCATGTCATCATCAACGAGGATCTCTACGATCATGAATTCGTCGAGCAGTGGTCTAATCTCCCCGGTCTGGTGCGTGACGACACCGGTACCATGCTCACCGAGCATGACCTCAACGGAACCGAGGCCGAAGAGTTCCATGGTCCGCCTACGGCCATTTTGCCCCCCGAGCTGGTGGTATTTTGGGATGCGGCCTCCAATTCGGCGGTCTTGGCAGATTCCCCGGAAATCAAACCGGCGATGAGCGGCAGCTTTACGGTGGATTTGCCCAAGGAAGGTCCGGTCAGTTGTCACACTGCCTGGGATGACCTGGTAAAGCGCGTCAATGAGTACCCAACCGACAAAGTGGCCGAGATCACAGCGTTAAAAAAAGAGGACATCGAAGAAGTCGCGCGCATCATTGCCACCGAAGGCCCGCTGGCCTTGCAATGGGGTGTCTCCTTTGACCAGTGGGGTGTCAACTCGGCTGACGCAATTCAGGCGGCCCTGATGATGATTCCGCTCGTGGGCAGTCTGGATGTGCCAGGCGGCATGGCCATGTGGGCACCACTCAACTACCGCAAGGGCTCCTTTCCCTCTGAACTGGGCGACGACTACAATTCTCACGACATGTATCGTGCCGACCTGCTGCCAGCAGAAGTCCAGGCCAAAGGTGCGGAATACTCTGCCTGCCCCTGGGGCGGCGGCGGTGCCAACTTCTACATCGAGGCTGTTGCCAAGGGCGAGGAAGACTGCCAGTTCCTGTGGGTAGTGGGCGCAAATCCTCTCCACAATACTGCAGAAACCGCCCAAACGCTCAGCGCCTTGGAAAAGGTCGGCTTTATTGTGGTGTGGGATCACTACATGACTGCCACGGCACAAATGGCCGATCTGGTGATGCCCGTGGCAATCTGGACAGAGATGAGCCGGCTGGCGGATATGCACTTCCTCTGGGGGCTGCAATCCAGGATCAAAGCAGTTGAACCACTGGGCGAAGCGCGTTCAGATGAAATGGGCTGTATGGGCCTGGCCCGCGTACTGGCCAAGACCGACCCGGACTACTGGGATGAAATAATTCCCTGGTCTTCAGAAGAAGAGTGGATCGACTGGCGCCTCGAGCCCATGGAGACCACATGGAACGAGTTCAAGGAAGAGTGGTTGCATCTGGCACCGCAAAAGCCTTATTCCTACAAGGAGAGCAAGTTCCTCTTGCCCGCAGGCAAAGCCGAACTCTTTATTCGTGCCAAACAACAGCAAGGGGAAGACCCTCTGCCGCGTTATCGCGAACAGCCCCTGTACAATCTGGCCAATAGCGAACTGGTGGAAAAGTATCCATTCCTCTGCGTAACCCGTCGAGTGGCAGGCTATTTCCATACCGAATACCGGCAGTTGCCCTTCATCCGCGAAATCTGGCCAGAGCCAATGATTGAGATCAACCCGCTGAGTGCTGCCGGGCTGGGCATTGCCGAAGGCGACTGGACGGTGGTTGAGACCAACAGGGGCAAAATCAAGCTCAAGGCCAAAGTCACCGAAACCGTTGCACCGGATGTTGTCTGTACCGAACACGACTGGTGGTTCCCCGAAGTTGAAGAAGGCACGGATCCCAAGCTCAGCGGTGTCATGGAGTCAAACCTGAGTGTAATTGTTGATAACGACAGATCCACGGGCTACGATGCCTTGATTGGCACGCCTATTCTGCGCGGCTTTTTTGTCAATGTCTACAAGTCGCCCGACGGCCCGCCAAAGGGGCTTGACCCTGATGTCGCGGTAACGTGGATACCCGACGCTGAAACGGAGGTGGACTGATGGCACGCCTGAGCCTTTTAATTGATCTGCAGCGTTGCGTGGGCTGCATGTCCTGTGTTGTTGCCTGCAAAATGGAAAACGACGTACCCGTAGGAGTGTCTTGGAACAACGTGGAGACAGTGGGCCCAGTGGGCCAGTATCCAGACACGGTCAGGCAGTACTATCTGCCACACGGTTGCATGCATTGCATGAATCCAGCCTGTGTGCCGGTCTGTCCGGTGGGAGCAATCTGGCGCGATGCGGAGACAGGTCTGGTGCCCCTCGATGCAGAAGCCTGCATTGGCTGCGGTGCCTGTGTCACAGCCTGTCCTTATGCTGCCAGAACCATGGATCCGATAAGCAATCTGCCGGTCAAGTGCACACTCTGTACACAGCTTCTCGACGAGGGCAAGCTGCCAAGCTGTGTCAAGCACTGCATTGCGCAGGCCCGCTTCTATGGCGATTTGGACGACCCCGACAGTGACAGTGCCAGGTATCTTGCCGAGCCAGGCTCAAGCAGAGAGCTTCACTTGATGGAAAGCCAGGGAACCGGGCCTTCTGTGGCCTATCTTGAGCCCGCGGTAGGCATGCTTTCCGCAGATGTTCCGCTGACTTTGACCCAGGGGCTGTAGGTTTTTGCGTGGCAGGCTGCCGGTCAAAACCGACAGCCTGCCATCCTGCCCATTTTGGACAAAAGCGATCGAGAGCGAGGAGCCATGGACTCTGCTGCAACAAAAGAATGGCGAGAGGCAATGACGGCCCGCTCGGGTGCCTACCGTCTGCTTGCGCGGCTTTGGATGGAAGAGATTGACGAGGAGTTCTGGCAGGGACTCAGCGCAGCTGCCCTTCTTGGGGTGCCGGAGCACCTGCAGTTGGACAGTGCCTATCGCACCATGGAACGCTACGTGCAGGGCGCGCCGGGCAATGTGCTCAAACTGCTGGCGGCGGATTACGCGGTGCTCTGTCGCGGTGTTGATCCCAACAGGGGTGCCGACCCCTATGAGTCTGTCCACCGCAGTTCCCTTGGCTTGATGATGCAGGACGAATGGGAGGCGGTGCTGCACTTCTATCGCTCTGTTGGCTACAGCCGCACCGCGTCATCTGTAGAGCCGGAGGATCATTTGGGAATCGAGCTGGAATGTATGGCACACCTCTGCCAGCGTGCGGCCGATGCTTCTCTGCAAGGCGACGCTGCAGCTGCTCTGGATGCCGTTGAGCAGCAGGACACCTTGCTCAATGAGCACCTTCTGAAGTGGGTATTAGACTTTGTGCAGGCAGTCTTGGGAGCGGCTGACACAGAGTTCTACAGGGCGGCCGCAACGATAACCCAGGAGTACCTGCTCATGGACAGGGAGTTCCTGCAAAGGCTACGCGAAGAAATGCTGGTAATTCCAGGCACACTTGCCAGCACGGTAGCATAATCTGTCGCTCGCCCTGCGAAACGATATACTTACTCTCATCATGTGAATCTGCAGGCCGGATGGCGTGTACGCGTGTGCGGTGTCTCTGCACAGTACGCGCCGTGGCGCCGTATGCTCCAGCCTGCCGGGCAGTACGTTAAAAGGAATGTAACCAGAGTGAGTACTCCCAGCTTGTTGGGTATAGATGTTGGCTCGACCACCGTAAAGTGTGCGGTCCTGGACGCGGAGCGCAGGCTGCTCTATTCCGACTACCAGCGCCACCATACCGACATACGCGCCACTATCACCGAGATGCTTACCGCCGCCGCCGCGCGCTTTGGTGAGCAGGAGTTTATCGTGGCCATTACCGGCTCGGGCGGCCTGCTCCTGGCACAGTGGCTCGAGCTTCCCTTTATCCAGGAGGTCATCGCCTCCAAGACGGCGGTGGAGCTGTGTATCCCTGCGACGGACGTGGCCATTGAGCTCGGCGGTGAGGATGCCAAGATAATCTATTTTGACCACGGCATCGAGCAGCGCATGAACGGCACCTGCGCGGGCGGCACCGGCTCCTTCATAGACCAGATGGCGGTGCTGCTCAACACCGACGCGCTCGGCCTCAACGCCCTGGCGGCGGATGCCGAGATTATCTATCCTATCGCGAGCCGCTGCGGCGTGTTTGCCAAGACCGATGTACAACCCCTGCTCAACGAGGGCGCGCGCCGCGAGGACATAGCCGCCTCCATCTTTCAGAGCGTGGTAACGCAGACCATCGGCGGGCTCGCCTGCGGTCGTCCTATCCGGGGCAACGTCGCATTCCTCGGCGGCCCGCTCCAGTACCTGCCTGAGCTGCAGAAGCGTTTTGAGCTGAGCCTCAAGCTCGCGCCCGAGCAGGTACAGAAGCCCGAGAACGCCCATCTCTTCGTAGCTCAGGGTGCGGCACTCGCCGTGGCGCGGGAGGCGGGCACCTCGCTAACCGCCCCTACCTTCACCCTCCAGGAGATCCTCACCCGTCTCGGCGCACTCGGTACCACGCAGGGCTCCGAGGTGCATCGCCTCAATCCGCTGTTCGCGAGCGAGGCGGACTATGAGAGTTTCCAGAAGCGACACACGCAGTCCTCCGTGCCCCGGGGCGATATAGCCAGCTACCTAGGCACGGCCTTCCTCGGCATTGACGCGGGCTCCACCACCTTCAAGGCGGTGCTTACCGGCGAGGAGGGCGAGCTGCTCGCCGAGTATTACACAAGCAATAAGGGAGAGGTGTTGGAAACCGCCCGGCGCTCCCTCCTTGAGATATTCGCGGCCATCCCTGTGGATGAGGCAACGGGCGAGCCCCTCATCAGCATCGGCCATACCACCGTGACCGGCTATGGCGAGGCGCTGCTCCTCGAAGCCCTGCAGGCGGACAGCGGAGAGATAGAGACCATCGCGCACCTCCGAGGCGCGCAGGCCCTCCTGCCCGACGTCGAGTTCATCCTCGACATTGGCGGCCAGGACATGAAGTGCCTGCGCATCCGCGACGGCGTCATCGACCATATCATGCTCAACGAGGCCTGTTCCAGTGGCTGCGGCTCCTTCATCGAGACCTTTGCCCACAGCATGCAGATGGACGTGAGGGAGTTTGCCCGGGCAGCACTGGGCGCAACAAGCCCCGTGGACCTCGGCAGCCGCTGCACGGTGTTCATGAACTCGCGTGTCAAGCAGGCCCAGAAAGAAGGCGCGACCATAGGCGACATCTCCGCTGGGCTTTCGTATTCGGTCATCAAAAACGCGCTCTTCAAAGTCATCAAGATTCGCGACCCCAGAGACGTGGGCAACAAGGTCATCGTCCAGGGCGGCACCTTTCTCAACGACGCGGTGCTGCGTTCCTTTGAGCTGATGAGTGGCTGCGAGGCCGTGCGTCCGGACATTGCCGGCCTGATGGGGGCCTACGGTGCCTCGCTGCTTGCCAAAGACCGCTTTGCAGCCGCTCAGGATGGCACGGGCACGAGCACGCTGCTCAGCGCCGCCGACATCGCCGGCCTCAAGGTGAGCCACCGCACGACGCACTGCAAGGCCTGTTCAAACAGCTGCCTGCTCACCATCAGCAGCTTTGGCACCGACGAGCACACCGGCAAAACACGTCGCTTCATCACCGGCAATCGGTGTGAGAAGGGGGCCGGCATCAAGCCTCTCGTGGCCGACCTCCCCAACCTCTTTGCCTGGAAGTACCGCCGCCTGTTTGAGGGAACAGAGCACAACCCCTATCTTTCCCTGAGCGCCGAGGAGGCCACGCGGCCCACCGTAGGCCTGCCGCGCGTGCTGAATATGTATGAGAACTACCCCTTCTGGTTCACGCTCTTCAGGGAGCTGGGCTTTGCGACGGTCCTGAGTGACGAGTCTGACAGCAGCACCTACGAGCGCGGGCTGGAATCCATGCCTTCGGAGAGTGTGTGCTATCCGGCCAAGCTGGCACACGGCCACATCATGAACCTCCTGGAGAAGGCGCAGGATTCTGGTATCGATATCATCTTCATGCCCTGTATCCGCCATGAGCGCAAGGAGGACGAAGGCGCTCCCAACCACTTCAACTGCCCCGTCGTGGTGAGTTATCCCGAGGTCATCAAACTCAACGTGGACGAGCTTGAGCAGGGCACGGCCGAGCCCGTCTTTCTCAACCCGTTTCTGCCCTATGACAGCAAGGAACTCCTCCCCAGGCGCCTGAGGCAGGAGCTGGATACCTGGTGGGCCGCGCATCCCCACGCAAAGGGTACGCCGCCCACGCTCGCGGAGCTTGTTGCCGCCGTTGATGCGGCCTGGGCCGAGGACGAACGCTTCAAGCAGGAGCTGCGCGATGAGGGTGAGCGGGTCCTCAGCTGGCTCGAGGAGACCCATCAGCACGGCATCGTGTTGGCTGGCCGGCCCTATCACCTCGATCCGGAGATCAACCACGCCATACCGGAGCTTCTGGCCTCGTATGGTCAGGCAGTGCTCACCGAGGACAGCGTGTCGCACCTGCTCAAACCGGAGCGCCCGCTCCGGGTCGTTGACCAGTGGATGTTCCACAGCAGGCTCTACGCGGCGGCCAAGTATGTCACCACCAGGAGCGACCTCGACCTCATCCAACTCAACAGCTTCGGCTGCGGCCTCGACGCACTCACCACCGACCAGGTACAGGAGATACTGGAGCCGGCCGGCAAGGTCTATACCGTGCTCAAGATTGACGAGATCTCCAATCTGGGAGCAGCGCGTATCCGTATCCGAAGCCTGCTTGCCGCCCTCAGAGACAAGCAGGAGGAGGCATCCGCGTCAAGCACGATCGCAGCCGCAGCCGCGACACAGGCTCTCTCCACCGCCATCGAACGACCTCAGTATACCGAGAACATGAAGGCCGAGGGCTACACCATTCTGGCACCGCAGATGGCACCCATCCACTTTGAGCTGCTCGGCGTGCTGTTCCACTACGGCGGCTACAATCTCGAACTTCTGCCCAGCGTTGACCAGGGAGCGGTGGAGGCCGGCCTCAAATACACCAACAACGATATCTGCTATCCCTCCATCCTCACTACCGGGCAGATTATGGAGGCCGTCACCTCGGGACGCTATGACCTGGACAGGACTGCCGTCATCATCACCCAGACGGGCGGCGGCTGCAGGGCCACCAACTACATCGGGCTTATCCGCAAGGCTCTCAGAGAATATGGCGCGCCTCAGATTCCGGTCATCGGGTTGAGCTTTCACAAGGGTCTCGGCGAGACACACCCCGGCTTTACGGTGCCGATGAGTCTCTTGCGCCGCGCGGTCTATGTGTTCCTGTACGGCGACCTTCTCATGCAGTGCCTGTATCGTACGCGGCCCTATGAGGCAGTGCCCGGCTCGGCCCAGAAGCTCTACCGGCACTGGATGGAGCGCTGCAAGGAGCAGATTGGCACCAAGGTCAACCGCTGCATATTCAAGCGCACGGTGAGGCAGATGATACGCGACTTTGACGAGCTTGAGCTCACCGGCGACGGGAGCAAGCCGCGCGTGGGCGTCGTCGGGGAGATCCTCGTCAAGTTCCATCCCACGGCAAACAACGGCATCGTCGAGACCATCGAGAATGAGGGCTGTGAGTGCGTGGTGCCGGGCCTCACGGAGTTCTTCCTCTTCGGTATCAGTGGCGGCATCTGGCAGCATCGCCAACTCACCAAGCCGCTTAAGAGCGAGTTGGGCACCCGGGCATCGCTCGCCCTGCTGAGCGCCTGGCGAAGACCCCTCACCCGGGCCCTCGCCCAATCAAAACGCTTTCATCCTCCGGCGGATATTTACGAGCTGGCCAGCTATGCCAGCGAGATACTCAGCCTCTGCAACAGCATGGGGGAGGGCTGGCTGCTCACCGCCGAGATGGTCGAGCTCATCAAGACCGGCGTGCCCAATATCGTTTGCACCCAGCCCTTTGCCTGCCTGCCCAACCATGTCACGGGCAAGGGGGTTATCAAGGAGTTGCGCCGGCGGTATCCGGAGAGCAACATCGTGGCGGTGGACTACGACCCGGGTGCGAGCGAGGTCAACCAGCTCAACCGCATCAAGTTGATGATCAGCGTTGCCAAGGCCAACTTCAACGGAACGGCGCATGAACACTGAGAGGGCAGGCACACTCGCCAAACAGAGCGGCTTTGCCGTCGTAGGGCCTCTTGACGTCGGCGCCCTCAGCTTCCGGCAGGACGTACGGGATATGTGCACGCCCGAACTCTGCCCAGAGGGCTATGGGCAGAGTTGGAGCTGCCCTCCGGCAGTGCCCGCGCTGGAAGAGCTCAGCGTCAGGGCCAGGGCCTTTACGGAAGGCATCCTGGTGCAGACCATAGGGGAGCTGGAAGACCCCTTTGACTTTGAGACCGTCATGGAAACCAGCGCTCTCCATGCGGAGCACTTCATGGAACTGACCGACAGGCTGGGCGCAGAAACAGAGCGGCCTCTGCTTGCCCTTGGCGCCGGCGCCTGCAAGCGCTGTGCATCCTGCACCTATCCCGACGCTCCCTGTGCTCTCCCCGATAAGCAGATCGTCTCCATGGAAGCGAGCGGACTCCTCGTAAATCAGGTATGCGAAGACAGCGGCATCAGCTACAACAACGGAGAAAACACCATCACGTTTACGAGCTGCTGTCTGTTCTGAGGGGGAGCCTCGATACTCTGGCGCTTGCCGCTCAGGCGGTGACGAGCTCGGCTGCCATGATGGCGGCAGAGCCGGCGTCGGGGGTATAGCCGTCGGCACCAATCTCGTCGGCGAACTTCTGCGTTACCGGGGCACCGCCAACCATGATCTTGACCTGATCGCGCAGGCCAGCCTTGTTGACGGCAGCGATAGCCTCGGGAACCATGGGCAGCGTCGTGGTGAGCAGGGCCGAGAGGCAGAGCAGCTGGCACTCGGGGTGTTCCTGAAGATACTCGACAAAGGCCTCGGGCTTGACGTCCACGCCCAGGTCGGTAATCTCTATGCCCTTGCCCTCTATCATCATGCGCACGAGGTTCTTGCCAATGTCGTGCATGTCGCCCTGCACGGTGCCGATAACGGCATAGCCCAGAGGCTCACTGCCCTCCTCGACAAGCGAAGGCTTGAGCACGGTGGTACCCGCGGTCATCGCCCGTGCGGCCACGAGCATCTCGGGAACAAAGACCTCGTTTCGGCTGAACTTGTCGCCTATGATGGTCATGGCATCGATGAGGCCTTCGTTGAGGATTGTCTTGGGATCCATGCCCTCGTCAAGCGCCTGTTGGGTCAGCGCGGCAACAGCCTTTCTATTGCCAGCCTGTACTGCCTGCGAAAGCTCCTCTAATAACGCCACTGCTGCCTCCTGTATGTCCCGATCCGTCAATCAGTAGACTATACCATACCCGGGATGACTTCACCAAAAGGCGAGACAATTCCGCAGGCGAGTTACGTCATAACTCTACGCTCTGAGTGAGCATCCAGTCTCTGTTAGTTGTGTAATATAATGAGTTGGGGCAGCGTCTGCCAGACGGGTACGCCTCCCTTGGGTCTTTTGGCCCGGGAAGGAGGTGATTACCTTTGGAAGCTCTCATGATCTTTGGTGCGCTCGCGTCGATATTTTCGGCGGCAGCAGTGGCTTGGGATTTAGGGGGCAGAGTCTGGCGCTGGATGCGCCAGGACAGCAAGAAGCGAAAGCCATGAGGCTTTCGCTTCACAAAGTTTTGGCGTACCCGTCGGCCTAGCAAGCCACACGGCGGGCGCTGCCTTCAACCATGATACCACAGGGGATGTTGGCGATGCAACTTTGTGGACTCAGCTCTGTCTGAGCGCGAGGAAGTCCCTGCCGGAAAGCCAACTCAGGGTGCAGGCGCCGGTGGGACACAGCTGCACACAGGCGCTACAGCCGAGGCAGCACAGCTGGTCGGTAATGGCAGCCTGTTTGCCCTGCGGGCGTTCTGCTTCTGGGAGCTTGCCAAAGTACAGGACGGACGTACTGCTGATAAGACGCCGCGCATTGAGAGGACAGGCAGAGACACAGGTGCCGCAGCCGGTACAAACCGCTGCCTCAGTGGCGGCAGAGAGCAGCTCCACCCTGTCTGCCAAGGTCTCATCCTGCTCCAAGGCAGACCGCAGGAGCCCACGACGCTGACTTTTTTTGCCAAACGGGCGGGGCGCGTTATGGTCAGGCGGCTTTGCCTTCCTGGTCTGCTTGCGCCTCTGCGCCAAGAGTTCGGCCCGGTTCTTCTCTCGAGTGAGGCTGCCCCCGGCACTTTTCCAGCTCCGTTTGAATCCGTCTGCCAGCTGCGTCACCAATTCGCGCCGGTCATCGGAAGCCACATCGCCGAGCGCGGACATGAGGGTGCCCGCGGGAGTGTTGCGCAGCTGTTCTGGCTCGCTCACCAGTTCGATGTTGTCCGCACCCCAGGCCTCGGCCTCGTCAATGGCCGCGAGGTAGCTGTTCTCAGCGTCCCCACAGATATTGACCGGACAGTCCTCGCAGATGAGCGGCGGAAGATACACCTTCAGGATGCCGGACTCCAAACTCTCCTCATCAGGGTCGGGGAGGATGGCGTCACGCGCCTGTGCGGCTGCCCGGAACCATTCTTCGCAGGAGAGATCCGCCAGACACGGGAGGCTGAGGGCCTGCGCGGCAAGGCGTGACGGAACACCGTACAGCGAGCGGGCACAGCCAAGCGCGATTCCATCTGCCTCAGCCACCTTGTCCTTGAGTTGCTTCTCAAGGCTCTTGGGATGGCGTTTGGTCGCGGTGAGGGCCTCAAGCGGGCAGACCGCAGTACAGATGCCGCAGTGGATACAGGATTCGCCTACCGTGACCCCCAGCTTTGTTTCAAGCAGCTCCTTGGCGCTGAGCTTGGGTTTTTCTGCTCCGCTGCTCGCACCGGCATCTGCTCCCGCATCGGGTTCGCTCCCCGCGCTGACCGTTGCGTCCCGCGTTGTCTCGACCGCTGCCGCTGGCACATCCGACGCCCGTACCAGGGCTTTGGGCGTGATGGCAGAGACCGGGCAGGCCTGGGCACAGATGTCGCAATCCGTAGGCTCCCTGGCAACACGCAGACAGCGCGAGGGCAGGGGCGTCATCGCGCCGGCGCCAAAGTCCAGTTGGGTCTCGTGGTCCTGCGTATCGTTTGTGGCCTCATTCATTTCAGGTTTATCATAGCGCATGTTGGGGGATTTTGGGAAACTCCCCACTCTTACTCGGCAACTTTCCCGTAGTATAATGTGCGGAAGTCCCCGGAGCAGGTCCCAGAATAGTCCCAAGAGTGAGGAGCGGTGATGAGCATTATCGAAGATGTCTATGGACGAGAGGTCCTTGACAGTCGTGGCAACCCAACGGTAGAGGTTGAGGTCGTATTGGACGACGGCTCCTTTGGGCGGGCTGCCGTGCCCTCGGGTGCCTCGACGGGCGCGTTGGAGGCGGTTGAGCTGCGCGACGCTGATAATCCCCGCTATCTGGGCCGGGGCGTGGCCACGGCGGTAGACCATGTGAATGAGGAGATAGCCGATGCGCTTATTGGTCTTGATGCCTCCGACCAGCGCAGCATAGACGCCGAACTCCTTGAGGTGGACGGCACGGAGAACAAGGGCAAGCTCGGGGCCAACGCCATTCTTGGCGCTTCGCTCGCGGTGGCCCGAGCGGCCTCTGAGTCGTGTGAGCTCACCTTCTACTCGTATATAGGCGGGGTCAACGCGCACGTACTGCCCACGCCCATGATGAACGTGCTCAACGGCGGTGCCCATGCCAGCAACAACGTGGACTTTCAGGAGTTCATGATACTGCCCGTGGGGGCCCAGAGTTTTGCCGAGGGCCTCAGGTGGTGTTCGGAGATCTATCACACGCTCAAGAAGATCCTTACCGAGCGCGGGCTCGCAGCGGGTGTGGGAGACGAAGGCGGTTTTGCTCCCGATCTCCAGAGCAACGAAGAGCCTCTGCAACTGCTTTTTGAGGCGGTCAATCGCGCAGGCTACACGCCAGGCGATCAGATACTCTTTGCCCTGGATCCCGCGGCTACCGAGTTTTATGATGCCCGGCGCGAGCGCTATGTGCTCAAAGGCGAAGGGCGAGAACTCACCAGCGATGCCATGGTCGAGTACTGGGTGGAGCTTACGGAGAAGTACCCCATCATCTCTCTGGAGGACGGCCTGGCCGAGGATGACTGGGCGGGATGGGAGCTGCTCACGAAGAAGCTGGGCCGGACAATCCAGCTCGTGGGAGACGATATATTCGTCACCAACAAAAAGCTGCTTGAGCAGGGCATAGAGCGCAAGGTGGCCAATGCCATCCTCATCAAGCTCAATCAGATAGGCACGCTCACCGAGACGCTCGACACTATTGAGCGCGCCAAAGAAGCCGGCTATACCTGTGTCATCAGCCATCGCTCGGGCGAGACGGAAGACACGACGATAGCCGACCTGGCCGTGGCCACCAACGCGGGCCAGATCAAGACCGGCGCTCCGGCCCGCTCAGACCGCGTGGCAAAATACAACCAGCTCATCCGCATCGAGGAAGAGCTGGGCGACTCAGGCAGGTATCTGGGACGCGGCTCGTTCTACAACCTGCGGTAGAGACATGAATTTCAAATCCTATCTGGAAGAGAACTCCGAGCGCATTGATGCACTCATCGCCACTTACTTCAAGCCCGACACCTACGACGACATCAACCGCTATCTGTATGAGCCGCTGGCAAAGTACAGCGCCAACGGGGGCAAGCGGCATCGTCCGCTCATCTGCGAGCTGGCCTCAGGGGCGGTAGGTGGCAATACGCAGCTGGTGTCTGCCGCCGCCGCTGCCATCGAGCATTTTCACACTGCGGCGCTCATCCATGACGACATTGCCGATGAGTCTGCCATGCGCAGGGGCGAGGCCTGTCTGCATATCTCCGAGGGGGAGGGCCTTGCCATCAATGCCGGCGATCTCGCGCTTTCGCAGGTGACCGGCAGCGTGCTCGCCGACAAGCGTCTGCCCGAGGCCCTGCGTTTGCGAGTTCTTGAGGAGCTGGTCAAGATGACGACCCGCACCATCGAGGGCCAGGCTCTCGACATAGGCTGGGCGCGCGATGGCCGGTTTGACCTGAGCATTGAGGACTACCTGCAGATGGCAAAGCGCAAGACCGCCTACTACTCTGGGGGCACCCCGCTGGCCGTAGGTGCCATCATCGGCGGCGGCAGCGAAGAGCAGATTGCGGCGCTGAGAGAGTTTGGCATGGCCGCTGGCCTGGCGTTCCAAATCCAGGACGACCTGCTCAATCTCACCGGCAACAGAGAACTGCTGGGCAAGGATTATCGCTCGGACATCACCGAGGGCAAGCGTACGCTCATTGCCGTGCACGCGCTCCAGCACGCTCCGCAAAAGGATGAGCTTGTCAGCCTGCTCGCCTCGCATACCACCGAGCCGCGCCAGCTGGCCTCAGCCGTAGAGATCATGCAGGCCGCCGGCTCACTGGAGTTCGCGCGCGATTATGCAACCAAGCTGGTCATTTCGGCCAAGACAGATGTTGCCGCTACGCTGGAGGACAACGAATACACCAGGCTGCTCACGCAAATGGCCGACTTTTTCATAGAGCGGATACAGTAGGAATACGGTAAACCAGGGGAGCGATGATGAGTCACCGCTTTCCAAGACCAGGGCAGGGGAGCAGCAGGCTCTCCGGAACGGAGGCTACGATGAAGCAGAGTGCAGGCAGGCTCGGACTGTTATTTCCCAATCCGGTGCTCGTAGTGGGTACCTACGACCAACGCGGTGAGCCTAACGTGGCAACCCTTGCCTGGGGCGGCATTGCCTCCTCCGGCCCGGAAAGCGTGAGTATTGCCGTGAGGCCCTCGCGCTATACCTTTGAGGCGCTCAAGCGCACCGGGGCCTTTACGGTCAATCTACCTTCTGTCGCATACGCTGCCGAGGCGGACTTCTTTGGCATGGTGAGCGGGCGCACCATCCGCAAACTCGAGGCAACCGGGCTCACGCCGGTGCACGGCGAGTTTGTGGACGCGCCGTATATCGCCGAGTTCCCGTACAACATGGAGTGTGAGGTGGTACAAAGCCTTGACCTCGGGCAGCACACGCTGTTCATCGGTGAGGTCAGAGACGTCAAGATAGACGAGACACTCATTGATGAGGAAGGCAATCCCCGCTGGGGCGAGGCCAAAATACTCGGCTTTGATTCGGGCATGAGGGCCTACCGGGCACCCGGCGAAGTAATGGGCGACGCCTTCAGCATAGGGCGGAAGTTTATTTCGAGCTGATGCGGAGAGGGAAATGTGTTATCCTATCTGAGCACTGGGCACGTTGGGCTAGTACGGAGGGATATATTGAGAAAGCTGGTAATTCCTGAGGGCGACCACGGGCGCTCTTCTGTTGACATAGCGTCGTCTGCCCAACAGCCTCCGCATACTGCCGAAATGGGGGGGGGGGGGGGGGCACCCAATCAAACAAACGCCGTGGACCCACCCCCAGGGCCTAACCAGACCGGCAGGTCAAAACCAAGCTTCACCGGCACTTGACACGCAGGTACTGCGTGAGAGGATAGCTGCGGCCCGCGATTCCCTTTCCGGCACTCTCTCCGATCTGAGCGCCAGGCTCAATGCCCTTACCGAACAGATGCCTCCCATCAAGGCTGCTGATGCAGAACGCCTCGATACGGAGGTTAATCAGGCTCGCGCGCAACTGCAAGTCCGGCAGGCTGCCGCCGAGAAAAGGGTGCACGAGGAATTCTCTTCGCGAAGCAGGCATGAGTACGAAGCCCTACGCTCACTTTGCGAGCAATTGGCTCCGCGTGCTGCCTCCCGCAATTGGACGGAGATGGCAACGCAGCTTGCCGCCCAACCCCAACTCGTAGATTTCGTTGCTGTTGGCGAGGCCAGGCTTTCTGGCACCCATGTTGCGCAGGATGGCATCGCTGGCATCCATGATCCTGCCGGTACTGGCGCGGTTGATGGTCTTACCGCTGCAACCAACGGCACAACCTTAGCCGATTCGGAGTCGTGGCCGGCCCTGGTGCCCTTCAATGCCGACAGGGGCCTGTACCTCAGCGGCGACGCGCGATCTGCGGCCCAGATAGCCCTGGAAGTGGTGTTGCGCATAGTGGCCAGTGTGCCGGAGCGTAATCTCAGCATCCATGTCTTCGACCCCAGGCTCACGGCGACTTTTGCTCAACTGAGCCCGCTCAGGCAGATGCGTCCCGAATGCTTCCCCATTCCAGAGACCCAGGCTGCTGGCTTTCGCTCCACTTTGGAAGGCCTTTTGCGCTCGGCCTCACTCTGCGCGGAAAAGGTGTCCGTCTCCGGAGCTGCAAGCCTGTCCGAGCTTTGGGCAGACGATCCCCTGGCCGACGGCGTGCTCAATATTGTGGTAGTCCTGGATTACCCGTACGCTCTTGACGCGCAGCTGCACAGTTTGCTCAAACGGCTGTCCCAAATGGGCTCGGCATCCGGCGTGCAGCTCATTGTCCAGGAACTTGCCGGAGTCGAGGCCGCGCGCGATGTGCTGCCCGAGGAGCTGCGTACCATCCACCAGCAGATTCATTGTGAGCGTGGGACGATCCTCATCACGGGCTATGACACGGCTATCCAGGTAGCGCCTTCCCCGGATTTTACCGACGCGCGCGTCCACGAACTCATTGCCGCACGCCAGCAGGTGTCCAGCAACCCGGAGTTGCCTGTCATCCCGCTCGAGGAGCTTATTGCCGCAGACATCAGGGAGCCCTGGCAGCATCTCTCCACCGACGCGCTCCGCGCCTCCATCGGCCGCAGGGGACGCAGCGAGATGCTCAGCTTTGAGTTCAGGAGCGAGTCGCCTCCCAACGCCAGTGCCCTCATTGGCGGAGCGGTGGGACAGGGCAAATCGAATCTGCTCATGGACATAGTCTACTCGCTCTGTTGTGCCTATGGGCCCGATGAGTTGGAGTTGCTGCTGCTCGACTTTAAGCAGGGAGTGGAGTTCAAGCGCTTTGACACAAACAGCAGGGGAGAGAACTGGCTGCCGCATGCCCGGATCCTCTGCCTTGAATCAAATCAGGGCTTTGGTCTGGCGGTACTCAACTATGTGGACAGGGAGCTCGAGCGCCGTTCCTCGGCCTTCAAGAATGTCGAGTCGCCGGATGGCCAGCTGGGTGTCAGCTCGCTCAAGGCCTATCGCGAGGCAACCGGCCGCCCTCTGCCCCGTATCCTGCTGGTCATCGACGAGTTCCATCGTATTTTTGATGGCGAGCGCGATAATACTGATACTGCCGTCAACCTGCTGGAAAATATCGCCAAACAGGGTCGCACCTACGGCGTGCATCTGATCCTGGCCTCGCAGACGGTTTCCGGCATCACGGCCATGGGAGCACGCAAAGACGGTATCTTCGCCCAGTTTCCGGTGCGCCTCAGCCTGAAGAATACCGCTGCCGAAAGCCAGGCCATCCTGTCCATGGGCAACAAGGCTGCCGCAGAACTGAACTTCAGAGGCGAGATAATCCTCAACCAGAACACCGGCGGCGACCCGGAGAATAGCAATGAGCGAGGGCTTTCGGCCTATGTTGACCCTGAAGTCTTTGCCGGAGTTCAGGCACAGCTGTGGCAGAAGGGCCACGATAAGCCGCCACTCATCTTCAACGGTAAGGCCTTTGCGCAGTTTCCTGGGCACCGTCTTGCTGACCATGTGCGGCAAGATGGTGAGGATGATGCCCTGGAGTTCTGGCTGGGGCAAAGCATCACCATCGCTACAGAAGAGCGGGATGGCAGGATCCTTGCAACTGACGCTCCCTATCGTCTGCGACTGTCCCGCAACGCCGATCAGGGTGTGGCACTCATCGGCCCGGACGACGAGAACATGCCGGTGGTTCCCGCTGTGCTTGGTTCCATGCTACGCACCGCTGCGACTTGGCTGAGGGAGCGGAAGGTCAAGGTCATCGTACTCTCCGGAGAAGGGGAGGAGCCCAAAGGCTCCAGCGCCACCCTCGTCTCGCGCTTGCAAAAGGAGCGCATCGAATATGAGTTCATCCCCAGAAGTGAGGCCCGAAGCTGGTTATTGGGCCCCGTGCGAACCCGCCTGAGCCTCGCAGATCCAGGGCAGGCCAGTGCCAGCACCCAAGCGCAGCTGATAATCGCTCTGGGCCTGCAACGTATCGTTGGTTTGGACGAGGAGTTCACCGAGGGCGAAGGCTTCGCGGCACCGCGCTACAGCGGACGCTCGGTGCTACAGGATCTCGCCTCGCGCGGTGCCATCAATGACCTGTTCTTCATCGGCTGGTGGCATAATCTGCGTGCAGCCGAAACCGACATGGGCATGAAGCGTACGGCGCTCTCGGTGTACATCACGGTCATGGCGGGCCTTGAGGATCTCAAGTCTCTGGTAGGCGCGCGCGTGCAACGCATCGATGGTCGTCCGCGTATCGGGGTCTATGACCGTAATGGCTCCGGCGGGCTCGTTGAGGTTATTCCCTATGCTCTGCCTGCCGATTCGAGCGATTCAGGCAACGCATCAGAATCAAGGGAGGGGCAGTGATGGTCGGATCGCGCGCCTATGAGGAGTATCTCGAGGCTCTCAAGGGACGCTTCACAGCACAGGATGAATATGAGCAGGCATTGGACACCGCGAAGAAGAGCGGTCAGGCGGACTATAGCACTGCCGTACGTGAGCAAAGGCAGCAGAGCGAGAACTGGGAAGAATTCGAGCAGCGTGCAGACAAGCTCAAAAGAAGGCTGACCTCCCTCCAAAGCCGTGCGGGAGTCACGCCGGAAAATGGCAGCGCTCCGCTGCTTCTGCGCACTAGCAACGATGTGAAGGATACCCTGGGCACGCTCGCAGACGATGTGGCACGCGCAGAGGAGAAGCTGGCCTGGATACAACGCAACGAGCCCGCTCTCGATACCGTGGTCGGTGTGCAGGCACCCGCACCCGCCCAGGCCCCTCCCGTTTCGCAGGCTTCGTCAGGGGCAAGCAGCCACCAGACAAAGAAGAGTGGCTGTGTGGGATCGGTGTTGCTACTGGGCGGGCTGGGTCTCCTGCTTACCGTCGTAAGCATAGCTGTCGTTGGCGTACTCATAAGTTAAAGGAGAGGTACAGAAGGGATGCAGGATGGCAGATGAATTCAGGATTTTGAATCGCAATAGCACGAGCACTGGCCAGCAGCTTGGACAGATAGCGCCCCAGATCATAGATACCAGCAAGAGCACTATTACTGCCGACAAGCACCAGAAGAAGATG
>JAISEO010000065.1 GCA_031264075.1 Coriobacteriales bacterium
CTTTTGATGGGAAAGCTTCCCACGTCAGAAGAACTGGCCACGCTGGTTGCCCATATCGATGCCGAGCGAGAGCTGCCGGACGGCTTTACCGCCTCGCTCATCATGAAGGATACCTCGCCGGATCTGATGAACATCCTGGCGCGTTCGGTCCTGCTGCTCTATGCCGCAGACGAGCAGGCCGAAGACCGCAGCCCCGAGCACGAGATAGGCACGGCGCTCTCCCTGCTCAGCCGTCTCCCGAGGATTACGGTGCTGGGATACTACGCCATGCAGGCGCGCTTCCGGGGTGGCTCAATGATCATGCATCGGTTCATACCCGGCCAGTCCACCTCAGAGTCCATCCTCTCCATGCTCAGGCCGGATCGCGCGTTCAGCCCCGATGAGGCGCGGATGCTGGACATCATGCTATGTCTGCACGCCGAGCACGGCGGGGGGAACAACTCCACGTTTGTGGCGCGCACCCTGACTTCTGCCGACACCGACGCCTATTCTACCTATGCGGCTGCCATCGGTTCTCTCAAGGGCCTCCGTCACGGGGGTGCCAACCATCAGGTACGGGCCATGCAGCTCGACATACAGAAGCACGTGAAAAACTGGGCCGACGAGGGGGAGGTCAGAGACTATCTTGCAAGGATTGTGAGAAAAGAGGCCTTTGACAGGACGGGCCTCATCTACGGCATGGGCCACGCCGTCTATACCCTGAGCGACCCCCGTGCACAAATCTGCAAGGCAAACGCCGTGCGCCTCGCCCGTGCCACCGACCGTGAGCGCGGCACGGAATATGAAGCGGAACTGGCGCTGCTGGAACTCATTGAGCGTCTGACGCCCGAGGTTTTTGCCCAGGTCAAAGGGGATACGAAGACCCTCTGCGCCAACGTGGACATGTATTCCGGCTTTGTGTACTCGATGCTGGGCATCCCCGACGAACTCTTCACCCCGCTCTTTGCGAGCAGCCGCATGGCAGGCTGGGCGGCACACCGTTTTGAGGAGATAGTTTCTGGCAAGCGCATCATCCGTCCGGCCTATAAATCAACGGTGGCGTAGGGAAGGAGTGTGTGAGGGCAGCCGGGTTCTGATCAAAATGCAACTGTGCCGCGTGCATTTGCTCACACAGTGGTAACATCGTATACATTCTGGTGGCATGAACCTGGTTTACGGTACCATTATCCACGGGAAATAGGGTACCATGAGACAGAGGCAAAAACCCGCACAGAAACGCGCCTCACAGGGAAGCGCTATAACGAGACACGAACAGGCAACAAAGAGATGTGAGCATGGAATACAGCGACCTTAACAGACAACCCGAATCATGTGACCCTAACCGTGTCAGCTACCTGCTTGACTCTGCCGCTCTGGCCGAACAGGACGGCAATTCGCGTCTGGCGATTCATCTGTACTGCGCTGCCTTCGAGGCCTCGCAGGATAACACGGATGGCATCAACGAACAGACGCTGAGCGGACTGCGCAAGGCCTGGGTGCTGGCCTGCAAGCACGGCGACCGTGCCGCCGCCGAAACGATTTTCAATGATCTGGTTCCCTATAATTCCGACGAACAGACCCGTGTGGCACTCGCAGAGCTACAGGAGATGGCCATGGGGCAACTCGGGCTCGACAGGGAAGAGATGGAGGACATGGCCCTCGCTCTTGCCGACGAAATCCGTGACGCCGGCATCGACGTGGATGCTCTGGTTGAGCGCTTTGGCGGCATCGAGAACGCCATGGTGAGAAAAATCGATCTCAACAACATCCCTCACTCCCTTCTGGAAGATCTGGCGGATTCCTTCCAGACCAGTCTGGCCGAGGTGACCGGCACTTCCGCAGACGGTTCGAGAGAGCTGCAGGTCCCTGACGTTCAGGGCGAGGAATTCGGCCTTGAGGATATACATCCCGAGTTACGCTATGCCGACCTGGCAGGTTTTGAGCAGGCGAAGGAGCGGATGCGGGCCTTTGGCATCATTGATCCGAACGACACCGAGCTGCGAAACTTTCTCAGGCAGGCAGAGTCCTTCCACGGTGTGTCCGGGCCGGTGCTGACGCAGAACTTCCTGTTTGTGGGTTCTTCCCGTGAGGACTGTGGTATCTTTGCGCAGTCCACGGCCAATGAGATAGGGTGGCCGGTCGTCACGATGATCGTGGATGTCAATGAGTTCGGCGACGGCACCATCAAACTCGCCGCGCCCGTCAAGCGCCCGTTTTTTGGGCCACCGCGCATCACCGACCTGCCCAACCCCTGCACCCTGGTCATTCAGAATATCGACATTCTCCAGGAGCTTTTCTGGAATGAAGAGCAGGCTATCAGTAATGGACAGGGACCGTATGGATTCAGGCATACCGAGGAGTATCCCAAGCCGCCTGGCATGAACCCCAACATTGGCAGGCCCCCTGGCGTGCCTTCCGGCGTCCACACCTGCCCGCGTTCTCTGCAGCATGAGATAATCGGCTACCTGGGAGCGCTGTTTGCCCGGGGCGGCGTGTTTGTCATTGCCACCTCTGCCCTGGCATCCCCCGAGCATCCCCTCATTTTGAGCGAGCAGCTCGAGGCCCTCCTCGGCATACCGAGCGAGATTGCCGTGGACGCTCCCACCCTGGACGAGCGCCAGCGGGTGCTCAGCTCCTTCTCAAAGGAGCATCCCTCCTTCCACGACCTGGACAAGGCAAGCCTTGCCTGTCTGAGCGAGGGAATGAGCCGCTACGAGATTGCGGTCAGCTGCAGGCAGGCGGTTGAAGAAGCCTATAGCGAGTCCCTTAAGAAGCAGCGGCACCAGATGGTCAGCCTTGAGGTCGTTCTCACACAATTCATGCGGTTTCTCGCACAGGACTCTCCTACCTACCATATGGTCGAGGATTATCTCGTTGCTCTGTTCGCAGCCAATCTGGAAACGCAACTGTTGCAGACCGACGTCATACCACAGCAAATCGTCCTTGATCTGGAGGAGAGCAGTAACAGCACACAGAACGAGACCGGGATCTGAGCACGGTCACGTCGCCTCAGCACGGGCGCTCCGGCTGGGCTCAGCACCAAAGGCCTTTTCGTGCCACACCGCACCAGGACACACCGATAGATGGGATACGATGGAAATAAGTAGAAGAACCGATTACGCAATCCGCCTCGTAGCAGCATTGCTGCAAAACGAGGGGAAGCCTCTGAGTGTGCGTGCGGCTGCCGAGTTGCAGGACGTGCCGTATTCCTTTGCTCGGAGCATTCAGCACGACCTTACCAGGAGTGGAGTCATTACGACGCTGAGGGGGTCTCATGGGGGCATGAAGCTGGCCATAGATCCCAACGAGTTTACCCTCACGGAGCTCATTGAGACGATGCAGGGCCCTATCAGTCTGTCGATCTGTATGTCTCAGGACGGTTGGTGTCCGCGCGACAAGGCCTGTGTGTTTCATTCGACATGGGCGGGCGGATCAAACATACTCCGCGATTACTTCTCTTCTGTTACCATCAAGGAGTTGCTCGACGGCAAGCGGCCGCAGATACGATCCCATGGAGACTGATCTGCCGGAGTTCACGCTGTCAAGCCCTCAAAAAAGGAAGGCCCATGACCCTTAAAAATCCTGCGGGAGTCAACGACCTGTTGCCCGATGCCGCCCACAAACAGCAGCTGCTTGTTCGCGCGGCGTTTCGCGTCTTTGGCTGTTACGGCTACCGCTACATGGAAACCCCCATGTTTGAGAAGACGGAGGTATTCACCCGAGGCATCGGCGAGGCCACCGACGTCGTGGGCAAGGAGATATATTGTGTGTATCCGATGAACTCGATTGCCGGCGTGAGCCCCGATGACCGATCGGCCCTTGAAGGCCTGGCACTGAGGCCGGAGAACACCGCCGGTATCGCCCGTGCCGTGGTGCAACACAATCTGGTTCCGCCGGGTGCCTTTCAGGCAAAGCTGTGGTACGCCGGCTCGATGTTTCGGCATGAGCGTCAGCAGAAAGGCCGCTACCGGGAGTTCCGCCAGATTGGCGCGGAGTGTATCGGGGCCACAGAGCCTTCGGCCGATGCTGAGGTAATCCTCATGCTGCTCCATTATTTTGAAGCCCTCGGCATTCCCCGCTCGCACATGACCCTCAAAATAAACTCCATGGGAGACGAGGCCTGCCGCCCTGCCTATCGCCGTGCGGTACAGGACTACATTCTCGCGCGCGAGTCTGAGTTCTGTCCGGAGTGCCAGCGCAGGGCCACCGGCAATCCCCTGCGTGCCTTTGACTGCAAGAGCGAGGCCTGCCAGGCGGCGCTCAGTGCGGCACCCAGGATAACCGAGTACCTCTGTGAGGAGTGTGCCTCGCAGTATGCCCAGGTCAAACAGCTTTTGGACAGTTCCGGCCTTGCCTACGAGGAGGATCCCCGCCTCGTGCGCGGCTTTGACTACTACACCCGTACCGTGTTTGAGGTGCAGGTGGATCTTGGGCTGGGTGCCCAGAATGCCATTGGCGGCGGTGGGCGCTACGACAGGCTGCTCCAGGAATACGGCGCCAAACCCACTCCCAGCCTCGGTTTTGCCGTAGGGCTGGAACGCATCGTGATGGTGTTGGAGGCATTGGGAACAGCGGCGGCATTGCCTCCCGCGGCCCAGGTGTTTGTGGCAGCCGTTGATGAGGAAGCGCGCTCTCAGGCCTTTGAGCTTGCCCAGAAGCTCCGCGAGGCCGGAGTGAGTGTGGAGCTGGATCACCAGGCGCGGTCGCTCAAATCGCAGTTCAAGGTGGCCGATAAGGCGGACGTTGGCTTTGTGGTGCTGCTTGGACCCGACGAGAGAGCAAAGGGCAGCTACACCCTGAGGAATATGACCGACGGCACGCAACAGGAATTGACCCTTGACGAGCTTCTGCAGCTCTTAACAGAAAGATAATCAGAAGAAGGAAGCAGCATGACCGATTACCTCAACAGATACAGTATGCACACCAGGACCTGCGGACAATTACGCGCTCGGGATGCGGACGCCACAAGGGACGTGGTGCTCTGTGGCTGGGTGGGTCATCGCCGCGACCACGGTGGCTTGATCTTTGTTGACCTGCGCGACCGCACCGGCATTACGCAGATAGTATTTGACCCGGATGTGTGCCTGCCAGAGGTCTTTGCAGCGGGGGAGCGGATGCGCCCGGAGTGGGTGCTCCGTGTCTCGGGATACGTACGCAAACGCCCGGAAGGTACCGCCAACCCCGACATGGCCACCGGTGAGATCGAGCTCATGGTGCGCGAGGTGGAGGTGCTCAACAGCTCCGAGACTCCGCCTTTTGCCATCGCGGACGGCATAGAGACGGACGAACTCACGCGCCTGCACTGGCGCTATCTCGACATTCGACGCCCAGAGGTGCTGAGCGCCCTGCGTCTGCGCTCCGATGTGGCCGCCGTCCTGCACGCCGCCTTGAACAAACGGGGCTTTCTGGAGGTGGAGACTCCCATCCTGGGCCGCTCTACCCCCGAGGGTGCCCGCGACTATCTCGTGCCCTCCCGCGTCAATCAGGGCAGGTTCTATGCGCTTCCCCAAAGCCCGCAGCTCTATAAGCAGCTTCTGATGGTGGGCGGTGTGGAGCGTTACTATCAGATTGCCCGTTGCTTCAGGGATGAGGACCTGCGCGCCGACCGTCAGCCGGAGTTTACGCAGCTCGACCTGGAAATGAGCTTTGTATCCGAGCATGACGTACTCTGCCTCATGGAAGCGGTCATGAGAGAAGTGCTGGAAGCAGCCGGTGTTGCCACCGCGGGAGCCACGGACGCCGCCTGCCCGGCAGATGCGCACGAGGCAGAATTGCGTGAACCCCAGGCAGCAACCGCCCCCGACAGTTCGCTCCAGGAGCCTGAAGCCTCCGTGCCGGTGGAGACCGGTGTGCAGAGCGTGGTGAGCTTTCCCCTGCCCCGCATGTGTTATGCGGAGGCCATGGGCCGCTTTGGCAACGACCACCCGGACATTCGCTTTGGGCTGGAACTACAGGACATATCCGAACTCGTGGTCGGCTGTGGCTTCAAGGTGTTTTCCGGAGCGGTAGCAGACGGCGGCGTCGTCAAGGCCATCAATGCCAAGAATGCGGGCAGCCTCTCCCGCGGCGAGATAGACAAGCTGGGAGAGGTGGCCCTGAGCCACGGTGCCAAGGGCATGGCCTGGATTGCCTTCGGCTCAGACGGCGAGGCAAAAAGTCCCATCATCAAGTTCCTCGGCAACGATGTGCTTGAGGCCATCACGGCGGCTCTGAAGGTAAAACCGGGCGATCTCGTGGTCTTTGGTGCCGACAGCTTTGACGTGGTGTCCGCCTCGCTCAGCGCCGTGCGCCTCGCTCTGGCCGACGTGCTGGGCATCGAGCGGACCGGTCATCGCCTGTGCTGGGTCGTGGACTTTCCCCTGTTCAAGTACGACGAGGAGGCCAGGCGCTTTGTGGCCAACCACCACCCCTTTACGCGGGTGAAGGACGAGGACATACACAAGCTGGAGACCGATCCGGCCGCCTGCGGCTCCTATTCGTATGACCTCATCATGGACGGGCACGAAGTGGGAGGCGGCACCCTGCGTATCCACTCCCGTGAGCTGCAACTGCGCGTGCTCAAGGCTATGGGTTTTACCGAGGAGGAGGCCAACGAACAATTCGGTTTTCTCCTGGATGCCCTGGCCTTTGGCGCCCCTCCGCACGGCGGCATCGCCCTGGGCCTTGACCGGCTCATCATGTTGCTCGGTGGCTTCGAGTCCATCCGCGATGTCATCGCCTTTCCCAAGACCTCAAGCGGAGCCGACCCCCTCACCGGCGCCCCCACCCCAGTAGAGCCACGCCAACTCCGAGAACTGGGAATCCGACTTAATTGATGGTAACCCGGGGCCCCCGCAACGCTTGAGGGAGCGTAAGCGAGTGAGCGTTGTGGGGAAGAGGAGCAGCCACGGAGCGCGCGCAGTTTCAGCGCTTTTGGCTGAAACGGAGCTTTAGCGTAGTGGACTGCGACGAAGTGGTGCCCTCTGCAGGATTCGAACCTGTGGCCTTCTGCTCCGGAGGCAGACGCTCTATCCCCTGAGCTAAGAGGGCACGGATACCATTGTATCCTATCTGAGCGGTCAAATACCTACACGTGAGCCAAAGCCCACAGATTGGACCCATGACGGAAACACTCAACATAACATCCATGGCCTATGAGGGGGCTGGCATTGCGCACACGCAGGACGGTAAGACGGTGTTTGTAGACGGTGCTGTCGTGGGTGACAGTATTGAGCCGCGTACGATTCAAAGCCATGCAAGTTATGACCTGTGTGAGAGCTCTGCACTGCTGGAGC
The DNA here is from genome assembly GCA_031264075.1 of Coriobacteriales bacterium. Lineage (GTDB taxonomy): Bacteria > Actinomycetota > Coriobacteriia > Coriobacteriales > UBA8131 > WQXH01. The sequence continues at coordinate 7,254 of JAISEO010000065.1, forward strand.
CTTCTCTTCTACGTGTAGCAGCCGCGTGCCCCTATGCAGGCGTATGCGGCGGTTGCCCATGGCAGGTGCTGAAATACGAGGAGCAGCTGCGGTGGAAGCGGCAGTTTGTGGTAGATGCGCTGGAGCGTATCGCCAAGCTGGAAGGCAGCGAAGCGTTGGTAGGGGAGTGTGTGCCCTCGCCTCAGCACTGGCAGTATCGCAACAAGATAGAGCTGTGTGCCTTTTCGCTGAACAAAAAGCTCAATCTGGGCTTCCGTAGAAAGTCGAGCCACGAACTCACGCGCATCGATGCGTGCCTTCTGCTGCCAGAGCCGCTCAGCGGACTGCCGAGACAGCTCGCGGGCGCGCTCAATTACAGCCTGAAAGGCGCTGAGCACTACCTCAGTCGCGTTGCGGTGCGGAGCTCGCGCACCACACGGGCCGTGGAACTGGCGCTGTTCATGCTGCCCTCGGGCATCAAACGTGGCCTTGTGACCAGGACCCTCAAGGAGAACGTGGAGTGCACCAGTCTCGTGCGCGTCATCGTCGCGGGCAAGCCCGCCGAGCGCAAGGCTAAACAGGTCGAGGTACTCAGCGGTGCGGGATACTGGCTCGACGAGCTGGCGGGCAACCGCTACAAGGTGAGCGCGCCCTCCTTCTTCCAGACCAACAGCCCCGTCGCTGAGGCGATGATTTTTCAGCTGGAGGCACTGCTGGACACGCTGAGCCTTGCCGCTTCGGCGCATGTGGCCGATCTCTACAGCGGCGTGGGCACCTTTACCCTGCCGCTCGCGCGACGCTTCAAGCGTGTAACCGCCATCGAAAGCACGGGCTCTTCCCTTCGCGATCTCCGGCGCAACCTTGACGAGTCCGGGCTTGATGCCGAGGTCATCGGGGGTGACGTGGCACGGGAGCTGCCCGAGCTGGCGCCGCTGGAGCTCGCGGTGGTAGACCCGCCCCGCAGCGGGCTTAGACCTGAGGCAGTAGAAGCCCTGCGGGGCTGTGGTGCGTCCCATCTGGTGTACGTGTCCTGCAATCCGGCAACCCTGGCTCGTGACATCGGCCTTTTAACCCAGGGCGGCTATCACCTGGTTTCTGCCACGCCCTTTGATATGTTCCCGCAGAGTTATCATGTAGAGGTGCTGGCAGTGCTGTCGAAAGAGAAAGGAACACAGCTATGAGCGTCAGGTATACGCCCCAGGCGGTAGAACTGAAAAACGGCAAGCCGATTCGTATCGAGGCCTCTGACCCTTCGGGTGCGCTTGAGGCTGGCCGCAACACGACCATGGCCTATCGCATCTTGCAGGCACACCAAAAGGCCACCGGCGCCCAGAGCAGCCAGGACGCCCAGTTCCACCTCGGCTTTGACGCGCTCATCTCACACGACATCACCTATGTGGGCATTATCCAAACGGCCCGGGCCAGCGGCCTCACGCGCTTTCCGCTGCACTACGCCCTCACCAACTGCCACAACTCGCTCTGCGCGGTGGGCGGCACCATCAACGAGGACGACCATGTCTTTGGCCTCAGCGCGGCGCACAGATACGGAGGCAGTTACGTGCCTGCCAACGTGGCCGTTATCCACCAGTATGCGAGAGAGCGCATGGTGGGTGTAGGTCGGATGATCCTCGGCAGCGACTCACACACCCGCTACGGCAGCTTTGGCTGCATGGGCTTTGGCGAGGGCGGGGGAGAGCTGGTAAAACAGCTGCTCTCCAACAGCTATGATCTCTCTAGGCCGGAGGTCGTGCTGGTATGGCTCACGGGGACTCCCCGGCCAGGCGTGGGGCCTCACGATGTGGCGCTCGCGCTGGTGAGAGAGACCTTCAGGGAGGGCCGTGCCAAAAACAGGATACTGGAGTTTGCCGGCCCCGGTGTAGCGGACCTGAGCATGGATTACCGCGCCGGCATTGACGTCATGACCACCGAGACCGGTTGTCTCTCCTCCATCTGGCCAGCCGACATAAGCGTGGCCGCCTACTACGACATGGTGGGGCGCCCGGAGGATTTTGAGTTCCTGCAAGCCAGGGACGGAAGCTGTTATGACGCCCTGGTGGAGCTGCGCCTCGATGCCGTGGAGCCGATGATCGCCCTGCCCTTTCACCCTTCCAAGGCCTATGCCATCGCCGAGTTACAGGCCAGTCCCCGAGAGATTCTCAAGAAGGTAGAGGAGGAGGCCAATGCCGAGTTGGACGGGTCGGTAGCGCTTGACCTGCTCCGGCACGTGGGCACAGACGGCAGCATACTCTGCGACCAGGGCATCATCGTCGGTTGCGCGGGCGGGCTGTACGAGAACCTCGCCGAGGCGGCCCGCATCCTGCAGGGCGGCAGTGTGGGAAACGGCTATTTTAACCTGTCGGTGTTTCCGGCCTCTGAGACCATCAACCTCTCCCTCACCCGCGATGGCACAGCAGCCACACTCATGCAGGCAGGGGCCATTCTCAAACCCGCGTTCTGTGGGCCGTGCTTTGGCGCCGGAGACACCCCGGCCAAGGGTGCGCTCTCCATTCGCCATGCCACGCGCAACTTTGCCAACAGGGAGGGTGCCAAGCCCGGGCTTGGACAGGTGGCGGGTGTAGCCTTGATGGATGCGCGTTCCATTGCGGCCACCGCGCTCAACCAGGGGCGCCTCACGGCTGCGACCGAACTGGACTGGGAGGCCATCGCTCGCCGCAAGCTGCCCCGGTGGGTGGAGACTTACGAGGGCACGGTCTTTGACAAGCGCTGCTACAGGGGCTTTGGCCACGCCGAGCCGGACTACGAGCTGCGCTTTGGTCCGGGTATCGTTGACTGGCCACCTATGCCCGCACTGGGAGACGACCTCCTGCTGGAGCTGGCGGCGGTCATCCACGATGCGGTCACCACCACCGATGAGCTTATTCCCTCCGGTGAGACCTCGTCGTATCGTTCCAATCCGCTGGCACTGGCCGAGTTCACCCTCTCGCGTCGGGTGCCAGACTACGTCGAGCGTGCCAGGCATATAAGGGCCAAGGCAGAGCAGCTTGTCGAGGGCAATCCCACCGAGGACCTGGCCTGTCTGCTTGAGAAGCTCGGTGCAGATGCGGCCCGCACCCAGCTCGGTTCTGCCCTCTTTGCTACCAAGCCCGGCGACGGTTCGGCCCGTGAGCAGGCAGCCTCCTGTCAGAAGGTGCTGGGCGGCGCGGCCAATATCGCCTGTGAGTATGCCACCAAGCGCTACCGCTCCAACTGTATCAACTGGGGCCTGCTGCCCTTCACCCTCGCAGACAGCACGCCCTTTGATTACGAGCACGGAGACTTTGTCTACATTCCCGGTATTCGCGCGGGCATCCTCCAGGGCCGGGAGGAGTTTGCCGCGCAGATAATCAGTGGGGGCACGATAACACCGCTCACCCTGCACTGCACAGGTCTCACCACCACCGAGCGCCAGATCCTCGCCAGCGGCTGCCTCATCAACTATTACGCAGATGGGCAGCGTTGAAACCGGGAGCCGGTAAAGACCGCGGAAACAGGAGAGACAGGCCGCTGCCCTCCTCTCGGAGGCCTGTAGGCCGGAGCAGAGCTTTCGTCTGTCTCGCAATCTGTCATAATGGCTACAGCAGTGCAAGTGGTACAACAGAAGGCGAGCTATGAATCCTCTCAAGATACTCTGTATAAGCCTGGGCTTTGTGTTTGTGGGCCTGGGAGCGCTCGGTGCGCTGCTGCCGGTACTCCCTACAACGCCGTTTCTCCTGCTGGCCGCGTTCTTCTTCGCCCGGGGTTCCAAGCGTTTCGACCGCTGGTTTCAGGCAACCAAACTCTATCAGAACTACCTCGACAGCTATATGCGGCACCGCTGTATGACGCGCAAAACGAAGATCATGATCTGCGCGCTCGCTTCTTCGATGATGGTACTCTCCCTCATCCTCGTTGACATCCTCTGGGTGAGGCTTCTTCTCGCAGCTTTCATCGGCCTCCTTTTCTACTACTTCAGGTTCCGAATCAAGACGGTGAGCCCGGAAGAGGACGCTGCTCTCAAGGCCGCCGACCGAGCAGAACGCGAGGCGCAGGCCAGAGAGCCCATCTCACTTCGCGAGACGGTGGAGGAGGTCCGGATAATGCACGAGGAGCTGTTTGAGGAGGCGAGCAGTTCTCTCAAGGGGGATGCGCCCGAAGAGGAAGGCTGATTGTCTGGCCCGTCAAGACAACAGGCTTGAGCCAGCGGGCTGCTGATCATACCAGTTAGACGCACCGCTGACCAGCGCGTTTCCGCAAATCCGAATGTTTCGCTTCCGCAAATCCGAACCGGAAGACTTCCCGGCCTCCAAACTTTCTCAAAATTCTCCTTTGCGCAACGGGTTTGGTCTGCTACACTATCTATAAGTGAGGATGAACTGAAACGAGAAGCATGGGTATATTGCTCTTATCTCAGAACCTCCAAGGGCTTGACTATTACTTCGGACACTGCTTTATGGGCAAGACAGCAAGGATGGGTATGGTTTGACCACCGGCACTGGCATCATTGAGGCAACAAGCCTCCCCTTAGAGGTGAGGCCCCCAGCACCGCGCCCGTGTGCCCTGCAGGATTGGGGTCCCGGCCCTGAAACCTCTCTCTCTCTCTCTCTCTCTCTCTCTCTCTCTCTCTCTCTCTCTCTCTCTCTCTCTCTCTGACTAACATACTCCCTGCGTACTTGCGTGGGGCGAAAGTTCCATGGCACGCACCTGTCGGGCATAAGGCCCGCAGTGTTCTGGCTCACCCGAGCCATGCACCCCCACGACATACGGCCCATGCACCCCCACGGTACAGGCCCTCTGCCTCACTGGCTCATCTGAGCCATGCCCCACCGGCACATCTGTGCCACGGGCCACCGTGATGGGCCACTACACCCCCCCCCCCCCCCCCAGGTACTACTCTCACCGGCGCAGCTTCACAGGTGAGACGCACGACTCTCACCGACACTACGGTAAAGGTGAGATGCACGACCCTCAATGCAGTCCTGCGGCGAGGGGAATTCTATGAGAGGAGATCTCATGCACGATCGAACTAAACAATCAAGCCGTTACCGCTTCTTAGCGGTGCTTCTGGCTCTCGCGCTTGCGTTCTCGCAGGCTGTGGCCTTACCGGGCCTCGCCTTTGCAGAGGACACAGACAGCACGGGCATCGAAGCTACCAC
>JAISEO010000043.1 GCA_031264075.1 Coriobacteriales bacterium
CGTCACCCGCATATGTATACCCGTGCACCTGATAGTAGGCAGGCCTCGTGGTGTCTATGACAAACGTACCACTGTTGGCGCCAGCAGGATCCAGGGCGTTCTGGTTGGCTTGGGTGTTAGAAAGATCAGCCAGGTCTGTGGCCGTAACAGTAAATTGATAGTTGTTTCCATCGCTGGCGGGGATGGTGATGGTGTTGGTCCACCTCGTAGGGCTTGCCTGAGTCCACGTACCAAAAGCCGTTCCTAAAGGAGCCGTGCCTGCAATCGTCGGCTCGTACCCGGTTACGGTAGGGTCAAAGTTATCGTCAACTATGGTAACCTCAGCCTCAAAAGCCGCGCCGTAATAACGCGTGCCGTCGTTGCCTGTGGTACTGCTGTTGTAGACCGGCAAAGGCAGGGTGGTGGTGACCACAGGTTCCGTGCCATCGATAATGAAATCACCCGTGAAGCTGGAAGTAGAGGTATTGCCGACGAGGTCGGTTGCCTTGATCTGGAAATCATAGAGGCCGTCGGCATCAGCAGCAGTGCTGGGGAAGGTCAAGGTATAGGTGTAAAGGGTCTTGCCGTCGGGATCAGATGTACCCTGCACAGACGTCACCGTGGCGATATCGGCAATGTCTGTCTTGTAGCCAGCGCTTGTCACGGGTAGTATCTCAATGCCGCCGCCGTTTTCGCCTGCCTTGAGAGCAGTGTTAATATTGGCATCGGTAACCGTAAAGCTCACCTTGAGACCAGGCGCATAGTGGTTTGTATTGCGTGCCGTCTGGTCAAAACCAGTGATTACGATAGTGGGCGCGGAGGTGTCCACATTGAAGCTCGTGATGCCTGTTTTGCTGTCTGCTGATATGGAGCCACCGGTAACCAGAGCACCCGGAGCGGTTTGGTTGCCGGCAAAGTCCTCCGCAAGCAGCTTGAGCTGGATGTCGTTATAGTCTGCGGACAGCGAGACGCTAAAACTTTGGTCATTCAGGTTGTAGCCAGCAATCGTAGTGGAACTCAGGCCGGCAGCCGGAGCGGCACCGCGATCTGCGAGAAGGGTGGGCAGGGACGTGAAGGGATTGTTGGGAGTTATATCGTTGGTAAGCGAGGCATTCCTGAGACCGGAGCCGAGCGCCTCAGTAGGATTGTTTGTCGAGGTATTGGGGTCGGAGACATCTATCGAGAAGGTATTGGTCTGGCTCTTATAGACGGGTACACCGGCGTTATAGGCAGCAGGCACAGGGAGCTTCCAGTCGCTGGAAGCAGGTGGCTGGTTGTCGAGGATGGTGCCGTCCGAAGCAATGGCGGTCTTAAGACCGTTGTTGGCTTCGACCAGGAGGTAGAGTACGAACTCATCTTCAAGAGTGCGGGTTATCGAGTCAAAACGTCTACTGACCTCCTCGCCCTGGACAGAAGTGAACTTCAGATCGTTGCTGTTGCCAATTGAGATGGCAACAGTAGAATTATCCCACTCCACGTCACCCACTGTTATCGATGGGGTGCTTGATGAATCCAGATCGAGATCGCCTTTTGCGATAACGCGATACTTGACAGACTTGATGCCGGAATAGCCCGCTGTCTCACCGGTCAGCGTGATGGTGGCATCAGTATTCTGGAATAGTTTATACAGAAGGCTCGGCTTAATATTGCCAGTATTGACGCTGCTTGTAGTTACGGTAACGCCAGTCATACTCGCAGTGGGGTATGTGTTGTCCACGATAATCGTCTCAGGGAGGCCCTGCGCCAGCGTAATACTTATCTTCTGTCCCCAGATGTCTGTCAGAGCATCGTCGAAACTGTCGGAGAAATCGTAGTAGCCGTTGCTCGACAGTGATGTTGCACTGTAGCTCAGGTTGAGGCCGCTATTGGTGGCGGGAGTAATCTCTGTTTGGCCAACAGCGTTCAGCTTGTAGTCTACGCTACCCGATGCAATGGGCACCTTCAGGGTATTGCTGGTAACCGTCAAAGCGAGCGAAGGCCCCGCAGTGTAGTAGCGATTGCTGCCAGCGGCAGGAGTACCGTCGTTGTAATTCGCCGTAATCTTAGGCACGTTGTCTCCGCTATTGTACGTGCTATCGACGATCTGGAGCTTGGTAAGCGCCGTGGTGGTGAATGCGCCTTCAGAGGTAGTGACCGTGGCCTTGATTTCATAAGGACCGTTCGTACCGATGTCGTCCAGGGCATCTTTGTCAAGTTCTATCGCAATAGAGTCCCCATGGTTGCTGTTGAGGGTATTGAGTGCGGTGCCCTCAACTGTTTCGACCGTCGTGCCATCAACCTTGAGTTCAATCTTGCTGAACGTCGAGTACAACAGGGCATCCTTTATCTCCAGCGGAACGGTAAAGCTCTTGCTGCTATCGACGTACCACACTCCATCGTTGCCTTGTGCCACATGGTCGACACTCGCATTAGCAGTCCCCACGTTGCCGAGCGTGACTATGCTATCAACGGTGCTATTGGTCAAACCGGGCGCGAGGGCTACCAGAACATACGCTACGGCTCCCTCAGTCAGGCTGGAGCCAAGGGTTGCGTTACTCAACAGAGCCCCGGTATAGCTTGCCTTCACCTGGAAGCTGGCCGCTGTACCAATATAGGTCTGACTCGTGCTTTTAACTTGCAGTGTTGTGCCCCCCGTAATCTCAAGTGCGCTGTTGCTGGCATCTACTGCCTCAAACGAAACCGCGTAGGCAGCGGTATCCGTAAACGTCGTTACTGTCTCACCGATATAGTTTGTCACCGTTGGAACCGGTGCCGAATTGGTGCTTAAGGTAACCTGCCCCGTTGGATTTTCAACGCCGCCCAAGGTAAGGGGCGTCGCCGCAGTGAATCCCGTTATGGTGTATTCCTTATCCGAACCAAAGTCGCCGCTGGCAACCGTAATGCCGCTAGAAAAGATTATGCCTGTTTTATCGGAATAATCACCCGTACCGTTCCACGTTACTGAAATGGCGAGGCCGCTGCTGTAGTCCCCAGCAGGTTTACCCAGGAGCTTGAGCACGCCTCCCTCGATCTTAATGAGATTCTCATCACCAGAAGTCAGCGATGTAGTAATGGTAAAGGTAAAAGCTCCATCATCCGCGTCGAGATCCGTCAAGTCAGTCGGACCGCCATCACCCTCTACCTGTGCTACAAAGATATCGTTCAGGTTTATCGGCTGCTTGCTTGATGGAGAGAGTTCATGACCACTCACACTTTGCCCGTTCGCCACCGCAATCGTAACATCGCCCTCTGCCGCAAACGCCTGCGTCAGCGCGGTGGCCGGTATCAGCGCTACCACGAGCATGAGCGAGCAGAGGCAGGCAATCATACGACGGGCCACGCCTTTGGGTTCCTCCCCTCTTGGTTCTTCGACTTTGGTGGCAACGCGCGCATGTGTGCCCACGTATGCCCTTGTCCTGCTGTGCTGTGAGTCCTTCATTGTTTTCCCCTTTCTCAAGGCCTCTTTCCTACGGAGTGAGAATCTCACAAGGTCCTCGCTCATAGGATGCTTTCCCTTACTTGCCTTCCCTTACTATCTGATCCAGGAAAACGATGAGTAGCCATCGTCTTCCTAGTCATACAAACCCTCCCGGGTGTGAATGACCATGACCTCCCTGGTTATGACAAAGTCTGCGCCGCCGGCCTGCATCGGTTGATGTGCCTGCGCGCCCACGACCTCGCCTGTTGTTGCCGTACTGCCGTAGCTGCCGGTGTCTGAGGCAAGTGCCGCCGCCTGCATCTCGGCCACGCAGCCCGGCATCTCGACTTCAAACCCGATGTCCGGGGCTCTGACGGTGCCGGTGAACGCCTCGGGGTTGGCAGCCTTGGCGCGTTCGCTGGGCAGTACGGCCGTGTTGTCCGAGCCCTCACGCGTAAGCGGAGCGCTTGTACCCCGGGCCTGCCTCGCCTTCTTACCCTGAAGCAGCCCGGAGCCGCGGCCCCTGGTCTTAGGGGCGCCGGCCGCGGTGCGCGTGCCAAAAGTCGTCAGCACGCCGCTTCCCGGCGCAAGCGGGCCGGTGGTAGTGGCATTGGCCTCGTTGAAGGCGGCGGCTGCCCGGCGCGCGGCAATGCCCGTGCGTTCCCGGAATACCTCAAGGATATTGAAGCGCCAGAACATGAGGAGGGTCGCCACAAAGCACACGACCGCCAGAAACACGCACAGGTAGAAGGCACCGTTGAGCAGCGCGAGCTGCTGCTGCATCTGCTCGAGGGTCATGTGCCACCTCCACTGCCGCCGGTACTGGGGTTTCCAGAATAATTACTGTTCTCGGCGGTGGTCCGGGCACGTTGTCGTGCGATGTCCAGGTTCTCCAGCGTCTCCTCCACCAGAGCGCGATCCTCACCGTCGCTGGGGCTTACGCTGTCCAAGCCACGTTCCGCGTTATCGAGGAGCGTGGTAATCTGCGCCAGACTTATGCCGCCCTTGATGAAGACATCGCTGTGCTGTGCTATCTGATACACGACATCGCGGTACACCTCTATGACTATCCGGCTGTTGCCGGTGAGGGCCTGGAGGTCGCCTTCGCTCATGTCCAGCAAACTCTGCCAATAGTCGTTGACCGTAAAGTCCTCGTTGGGGATGAGGGAGCCCATGCCGCCGCCGCTCCCGTTGATTATGCGATCGTAGTTGCGGCTTATCTGCGCCAGAAGCCGGGAGATTTCCTGTTGGCTTGGCAGCAGCGTTGCGGACGCGGCCGCATTCTCCAGGTAATTGGCCGCGGCATTCTTGTCGCCGTAGCCGTTGTAGATGAAGTAGTAGAGGATGCCGGCGCCGTATTCCACCTCGCCGGAGGCCACGGGGTTCTCGCTGGCCAGGAGTTCACGGTTGGTGCCCCGGCCCGTCGTGTCGCCGAGGAGCGTACGCAGGTCAACGCTCTCCTCGTCGTCCATGACGCCGTCGCGGCCTATGAGCGTGATGAGGCTTTCGTAGGCCTCGCCCCTGGAGGGATCCAGCTTGGTGGCCTGTATATAGTTGTCCAGCGCCGCGTCGAGTGAGCTGCCGTAGTCCTGCTCGGCCCGCGTGACAAAGGCGTCGTAACTGTTCTGCCGCGTGATGCCCTCGGCGGTGGCCAGGCCAAGCGACGCGACGGTGAACACGACGGTGGCCACCGCCGCGGCAAGGAAGCTCACCCACTTGCGGCTCTGACCCTTGATGTAGGCATAGTCCAGCTGCTTGTAGCGCTCCAGGTCAAAGAGCAGCTCGGCCATGCTCTGATACCGGTCGGCAGGGTCGCGCCGGGTGCATTTGACGATGATGGCCTCAAGGCCCGACGACAGGCTCGGATCCCACTGACGGATGGGGTGCATCACATAGGGTGGCTCACTGGGATTATGACCCGTGACCAGATGGTACATCGTGGCACCCAGGTTATACACGTCGGTGCGGGCATCTGTCTGATGACTGCCGTACTGCTCGGGTGCCGCGTAGCCCTCGGTGCCGAGCGACACCGTGTCATCCACGCGGCCCTCCTTGAACTCACGCGCCGTGCCAAAGTCGATTATCTTGACCGAGCCGTCCGGTTCCAGCATGATGTTGGCCGGTTTGAGGTCGCGGTAGATGATGGGTGGTGTGCGGGAATGCAGGTAGCCGAGCACGGCGGTGAGCTGTTTGCCCCAACTGACCACCTGTTCCTGGGGCTGTGCACCGCGCTCCCGGAGAATCTGTGCGAGCGAGACGCCCTCGATGTAATCCATGACGATGAGGAGCGAGTCGTAGCTCTCGATGATGTCTATGATGCTGGGCAGGTTGGGGTGGTTGAGGCGTTTGAGGTATTCCACCTCGGCCACAAGACTCTGCCGTACGATCTCGTAGTTGTCCACGCCATCCTTGCGCACCTCTTTGATGGCCCACTGCTTGTTGGCGCGCTCGTTCATGGCCAGCCAGACCACGCTCATGCCGCCCTGGCCTATCTTGTTGAGTATCTTGTAGGTACCGTCGACAAGAGAGCCCACTTCCAGCAGGGCAGCGCCGTTGTTCTGTGCAGGGCCAGCCATCTAGGCCGCGCTTTCTGCCGGAAGACGCACGGCCAGAGCGCTGATATTGTCTTCCTCACGGCGATACTTGTTAAGCTCAACCAGGCGGATGAGCTGGGCTTCCATCTGGTCTTCTGAATACACAACCTGGGGCCCGAGGGCCTCCCATAGCTCCCGGGGCGAGACCACATGCCGGAATCCGTCCGAGCACAGCAGAAACACCGAACCGGGGATGGTAAGCCCCGAGTAGAAGACCGGCTCGATGATGGCGCTGGCCCCGATGCACTGCAACAGCACGTTGCGCCGCGGATCCTTCTCGGCGGCCTCGGGGCTGAGGACACCCATGTCTATCTCGCGTTGCACCACGGTCTGGTCTGTGGTTATCTGATAGAGCGCGTCGCTGAGCTGGTAGAGGCGGCTGTCCCCGATATTGATAACGTAGTAGACAGGGCCGATTATGAGGAGCGCGCAGGCGGTGGTGCCGAGACTGAGGTGCTTGCGGCTGCTGTAGTCGAGCAGGTTCTCATTGGCGTCCAGGAGGAGGTTTTCCATGCTGGACTTGAGAGCCTCGGGAGAGCTATCATAGGCAACGAGCGCGGGCAGCTGTTGCTTGAACCAGGTGGCAAAGGCCTGGCAGAGCACGGCACTGGCGAGTTCGCCCGATGCCAGACCGCCCATGCCGTCGCAGATGACAGCCAGGAGCACGTGGCCCCTGACCGTCTCTGCCTCAACCAGATACAGCGAGTCCTGGTTGGTCTTTTTCTTAATGCCTACATCTGTCCTGTACGCACTGAGATAGTTCATCTCGATCCACCCCTGAAATATCGCCTGCCCACAACCTGCTTCTTCCTCCTATGCCTTGAACTCGAACTCTTCGTCCGAGAGCTTGATGATATCCCCCGTATTGATGGCCGTCTCTGTGTTGGTGGGGATCTTCTTGCCGTTGATATAGGTGTAGTTGGTCGTGTTGAGGTCGGTGATGTAGTACTGGCCGTCGCGCATGGTTATCTTGGCATGCTTACGGCTGATGGTGCTGTTGTCGGGTATGTAGTAGTTGACCTTGCTGCGCTCCTTGCCAATGACGAACTCCTGCTTGTTGACGCGGATGTTCTCGTTGTTAGACTTGCGCAGGAGCGAGGCGGCAGACTGGGCACCGCCGAGCAGGCTCGTCTCGCCCACCGCCGGGTTGAGTACCGTGGTATCGGCCGAGCCCGATGCGTCAAACACGGGTGCCGGGGCAGGGGAATAGCTCGCCTGGGGCTGATAGGATGCCTGTTGCCGAGGCGGAGGAGCAGACTGGGAGGGTGACGGGTAGCTCGCCGGGGCAGGGGCAGCTGGGGCTGCGGGTGCACTGGGTGGGGGTAGCGGGCTGGGTACTGCGCTGCTGGTGCCGAGTGGCCCTGCTGCTACGGCCTTACTTTTCCGCCTGCGGCCAGTGACAATGATGATGATAACTACCGCGGCAACGATGACGACAGCGGCAACGATGATGCCGATAAGCAGGGGCGTCGAGAGCAGAGGCTTCTGCTCCAGGGCGCTCATGGCGTTACGGAGGTTGCTCGCCGCCGTATCGACCTGCTCCTGGGTCGCAGCCTCGTTGTCATTGCAGGTCTTGGCCGCTGCCAGGGCCTGGTTGAACGGTGTGACCGTCTCGTCGGTATAGGAGTCGAGGTTGGTGAGGGCCTCGGCCTCGGCCATGACCGTCTGCAGGGCGTATTTGTCGGCAGACTCAGGCTCTTCCTCTTCTTCCTCCACGACTTCTTTTTCCGAGTCGCCCGGCAAGATGATGGGAGCGGACGTATCCTCGGAGGAGGTGAACGAGATATTCAATTTTTCCAGTGCGGACTTCACCTGGTTCGAAGCTATGGCATAATTTGCCCGGGCTGTCCCGAATAATGCGTAGGCAACCGAGGTGTTGACGCCAATGGTCTGACCCTTCTCGTCTACGAGGGGGCCGCCGGAGTTGCCCTCAGAAATCACCGCTGAATGCTGAATGAATTTCGTACCGTCAGTGGCTGCCGCCATGCGGGTTATGGCGCCGTCTTCGACGGTGGTGTCATCGGCGGTAAAGCTCACCATGCCCTGACTGTCCCCCATGACACCGATATCGTTGCGATTGATGGCCGGAAAGCCTATCGCGTAGGCCGGTTCGGTCTGCTTGACCGCGTCGCTGTCGGCCAGAACGAGTATGGCGTGCTCGCCCATATGCTCCTCATCATCGACCTTGAGGATGGCAAAGTCCGTCTCGGCACTGCCATTGATAAGGCTCACGGGAATGGTGATGTCACGCATCAACGTAACCTTGATAAGCAGGGAGTTGCGCCACTCAGGATTATCAAAGTAGGCCGCAAGCGAGTCGTCCCAGCTGTGATCGACCTCTACTACATGATAGTTTGTTAACAATTCATAGCGATTGATGAAAAAGCAAGACCCGTACTGGATCGGTTCATCAATCCCGGTATCTGCATGATGATAATACACGGTGATTACATAGACGCCATCCCGCACGGAATTAACCTCCGTGTTTTCTGCGGCGAACGCCTGCTGGGGTGTGCTGACTGAGGATGCCAGTATGCCCAATGCGAGCACCGCTGCCAGTACCAGCCTGAGCACCCTGTTGCCCGGGCCCGTCCCTGTCCTTACTCCTGCTCCCTGTGTGTCCATGTTCTGTGCCACCTCTGTTCCTGTTCTCAAACAACCTGTTCCGTTGTACGTAACAATCCCGGTGGAACCACGTAGCATTCCACCGCTGCCCTTGTCAGCGAGATACAGCAAAGCCGGTAAGGGCTCAGCTGCCTTGCTGGCTACGCAAAGAGGTACCACAAAGGGGCAAGGGCGCACCAGGCGCCTATGATATTTTGAGTTCCATGGGAAACTCTTTGCATGTTTGGCAAGAAGCAGTATACCAGACTTGCGAAAGCAGCAAGGCAGCAATCCCGATTTATTTGAAAAAGGGAGAAGCGAGGGTTACTTCAGACCCTCTCTCGGTCTGAGCACGCAGCGCCAGGGCCCTTGCGGGGTCAGCTGTTCGTGGCAATGACAACGCCGTCTTTGATGACGTAGCGGGGCGCTCGATGATACCAGATGGCGTGATAGACGTCGCTCTCACTGAGCACCACCAGATCCGCGGTGCCTCCCGGCTCGAGGCGATGGCCTTTGATGCCGAGGACCTCGGCGGCATTGACAGTAATCATGTCGTACAGCAATTCCATGTCCTCAGACCTCATCATCCACAGCAGATGCGCGGCGAGAAAGGCGACCTGCAGCATGTTACACTCGCCAAAGGGATAGTACGCGTCCGCGATGTCGTCCTGTCCCAGGGCAACCGGCACTCCCGCGGCCGCGAGTTCTCGCACCCGGGCGTGCAGAGGCCCGGTCTGAGGGTCTGCCACTATGCCTATGCCAGCCTGTTTGAGCAGCGCTGTCAGCTTGCGAAAATAGTTCTCGTTATAGAGAAGCATTGCCCTGCAATGCTGCGCCGTGGTTCTCCCCTGCCAGCCGAGCTCGATGGTTTTGAGGCAGAGCATTTCCAGCGTGCGTTCTTCCGGGTCGCCCACGTCATCGAGTAGCATGGAGATGTTTTTATCGTAGCGCCTGGCCAGGGCACACATGGCATCGACGTGTTCCTGCTCGTCGGCCTTGGTAAACTCTATCCAGGGGATTCCGCCTACCACGTCCGCGCCTGCCTCGAGGGCCTGAACCATGAGATCCTCGGCTCCCGGCTCACGAACCACGCCGTCCTGGGGAAAGGCCACAACCTGAATATCAACCCTTCCACGGTATTCTTTCCGAGCCTTGAGCAGGGCATGCACTCCCTCGAGCCGAGCCTTGGTATCAACGTCTGCAAAGGCCCGGATGTGGGTGTTTCCGTACTTTACCGCAAGGTCGCACGCCGTACGGACATTGGGCAGAATCCAGCTCTCGTCATAGGCGGTCTTGAAGTCCGCCGCACGTTCGATGGCAGTCATGGCCCCCGCCATGCCGCCCTGGTTGTACTCGCCAAGCGCTTCCTGTCCGGCCATTGCAAGCGTGTAGACCTTGTCCAGGTGCAGATGCCCGTTGACAAAGCTCTCGGTGGTAAGCCCCCCTTTTGCGTCAATCATGGTGCCTTCGTGGGGGCTGCCCACGGCAACAATGCGTTGGATCAGCCCGTTTTCCAGCACGATGTCAAAGAGCTGGTCGCCACGCCCGCGTAAGCGCGCATTACAGATGGTCATTGTCTCGTTCATGGTTTTCTCCTGCATGACTCTGTGCCGCCCGGAGCATGCTCAGCCGGTGGCGGGGAACCGCCAGGCAGCGGGATGTACAACGGATTGTGCGGCAGCTGAGAATCATCCTGCCGCGGGCCATAGGATGCTGTGCGGTGTACTGCCTGGAGGTTCCTCACGGTAATCCTAGCCCAGGTCTGCGAAGGCACCTGTCTCCGTCATGAGCTGTACGAACTGCGGCACCGTATCCAGGCGATTCCAGTCTCTCTGCAACTCGCAGCCGAGCTGCGTCATCGAGATGAGGTTGGCACCGGCCTGCTCCACGCGGCGCAGGGCTGTTTTGTGCGACAGGTGCGTGGTGCCCCCCACGGCATCCACGACGGGGTAGACCTCGTAGCCTTCGCGCAGGGCGTCAAGGCTGGGAAAGGTCAGGCAGGCCTCGGTCCACAGTGCGAGTATGATTATCTTCTTGCGGCCCGTTGCCTTGAGGGCCTCCAGGTAGTCCTTGTCTTCCCACGCGTTGATGGCAGTGCGGTCGTAGGAGGGCACGGACTCGCCCACCGCCTTGCGTATACGGGGGACCGTATCCTGATTGCGGCCCGTCTGCACGTTGACCGTAGACAGGACGATGGGGATCTTGTACACATTGGCCGTGTTTATCACGGCAACGACGTTATCCACAAGAAGCGAAGTGTTCATGGAGTTTATCGAATCGATCTGTGTAGGCTGATAGTCGATGACGGTCAAAACCGAGTTATCTGGCGAAAGCAGATGGTCCTCGGGACCTCGTTTTGCGTAGCTGGTCATAGCAATGCTCCTTTCAAAACAGGATCCTATGGCCTTTCAAACCTGTGCTCAGTATAGCAGCAGAAAACGGGTCTGCCGGTCAGAGCCCGGCTTCGGCTGCTGTGCGGCAGTACCGTCGGTGTCAATTCAGTGCAGCTTTGTTATAGTTGTTCATGCAATTCAGCAGGTTTTGCAGATTCTCAATCCGGCCATACCATGAAGAAGGGCACCACCCCTATGTCGCCAAACATACAAAGAGACATAGAAATGCCTTCTGTTGGGCTGGTGCCCTTCTTCATAGCATTTCCATTGAGGATCCTGCGGCAGGCTCCTTGTATATTTGGCGTTAACCAGTATATCAGACGACTCAGACGGGAGCGTAACGCCTGACAAAAAGTACTGCAACGAAGTGTGGCTGCCTGGGAAAGACAGGGGCCTCTGACAAACGACGGAAGAAGGGAGAGCGTTGAACACGACCGGTGAACAGAGCACCCCGGCGGAGCTCAATTCGATTGAGGGGTTTTACTTTGACACCTCCATCGCGCTCAGCGCCGATGTGCCTGAGTCAGTCCTCGGGGAGGCCCTTGCACGCTGCGAGGCCTATGAAAAACTGCTGAGCCGTTTTGCCCCGGGAAGTGACGTCTGGCGCATCAACCATGCGGAGGGCAGGCCGGTTACGGTGGCCGGGGACACGCTGAGGATACTGAGCTGCGCAGAGGAGATGCGCCGGGCCTCCGGCGGAGCCTTCAATGCCGCGGTGGGGAGCATCCTGGAACTCTGGGACTTCTCAGGAAACACGACCGTCGTGCCTGCCGAGGCGGCGCTTGAGGAGGCCCGCGCGCGCATGGAGGCTGCCGAGCTTGATATCGAGGGCAACGAGGTCTGCATAGCACAGGGCACGACGCTTGACCTGGGCGGCATAGCCAAAGGCTATATCTGCGACCGCGTTGCCGATTACCTCCGCGAGTCCGGTGCGAGATGCGGCATACTCAACTTCGGGGGCAATGTCGCGACCATCGGAAGCCATCCCCAGGGTCGTCCCTGGCAGGTAGGCATCCAGACCCCCAGCGCAGAGCGCAACCAGAGCGTTTTTGCCGTGGTGGAAAGCTCTGACAACTCCGTTATCACCAGCGGTGTGTACGAGCGCGCCTTCGTGCTCGACGGCAGAGTCTACCATCACATCCTCGACCCCCGAAGCTGCTTTCCCTCCACCAGCACCATCATCTCGGCAACAATAGTCCTACGCGATGGCATGGTGGCCGACGCACTGGCTACGGCGCTCCTGATTCTCGGCGTGGAGCAGGGCTTCTCGCTGGCGCAGAGCTATGGAGCCCAGGCGCTCGTCATGGATGCCCACGGGCAGGTAAGCGCCACGAAGGGCTTTCCACTTCTGGGATAGGGGCGACGGGGCAACTGGGACAGCGGGGACGGGGCTGGTGTCCCAGCTTCACCAATCACAGAAGAAGAGTGCCTACAGGGTAAAACCGGTGGGACGC
>JAISEO010000067.1 GCA_031264075.1 Coriobacteriales bacterium
GTCTGATTTGTTCCAGGTCTGTTCGGGAGTGCAACGTCACTACTTGCGGTAATGGCGTTGTGCTCACGGGCAGAGCTGGGGCAAATCAGACGTGAGATGGCGGGCAATGAATAAATCGGTGCCTAGGACCTCGAGTCGCGCTGTTGTCGCGGCCGCGTTTTTTCTGAGTGAGAGCGAGCAGCTGATGTCTTCTGTCTACCCCCTGCGTCTCCAGAAGTTTCTGGCGCGTGCCGGTGTTGCATCTCGTCGTGGCTCGGAGAATCTCATGACCGCCGGACGCGTTACCGTCAACGGGGTCGTCGCAGACCATCTGGGCAGCAAGATAGATCCCAACACCGACGAGGTGCGGGTGGACGGCCGGCTCATTACGCTCGCCGATACCGCTGAATATCTCATGCTCAACAAGCCCGCATACTACCTTACCACGATGTCCGATCCGCAGGGCCGCCCGTGTGTCGCGAGTCTCCTCCCCGAGGGCCATGCCGCCGGGCTGTTTCCGGTGGGGAGGCTCGACTATGACACCACAGGCCTGCTGCTCTTCATGACCGACGGCGAGCTTGCGCATCGCCTGCTGCACCCCAGACATCATGTGCCCAAGTGCTATATAGCCGAGCTGGACGGGGTGTGTACCGAGGAGGACGCCCAGCGCCTGCGTGAGGGAGTTGTGCTCACCGACGGCAGAACCGCTCCCGCTGTGGTAGAGATACTTAATCCCGGCCAGGACGCAAGCCTCAACAGCAGGCATCTCAGGCAGCTCAAGAAGCCCAACACCAACGAGCGCATCCGGGCAGCGGCGGGGGAGTTGCCCGTGGTAAGCACGCGCGTTGCCCTCACCATAACAGAGGGCAGGAAGCGTCAGATAAAGCGTATGTGCGCCCACGTGGGCCGGCCCGTTCTGCGCCTGCATCGCGAGGCCTTCGGCCCGCTTGAGCTCGGCAGTCTTCCCCCGGGCGAGTGCCGGGCGCTCACGGACGAAGAGCTCGCGGCCCTCAGGGCTGCCGCAGGCATCTGACCCGTTCTCACGCGTCAACTTGCCAGCGAACAGGCGTTTGCTATACTGACTACATGCACGAAGACCTTCGCATAATCGGGATCGACCCGGGCCTTGCCCACTGTGGCTGGGGCGTTGTTGCCGTCAGTGGGAGCAGGCTCAGGCCCTTGGCCTATGGCACCATCTCCACAAAGGCAGGAGAGGAGTTGCCCCTGCGCCTGGCCCGTATCTATGATGAGCTCGCGGCGGTCATCATCAAGTATGCGCCCTCCGAATTGAGCATAGAGAGCATCTATCACAAAGGTAATCCGCGTAGCTCCATCGCAACGGCGCAGGCGCGGGGCGTGGCATTGGTGGCTGCTGCCCGCCGCCTGCTCAAGGTGCATGAATACGCGCCAGCGGCTATCAAGAAGGCGGTGGTAGGCACGGGCGCGGCATCCAAAAAACAGGTGCAGTTCATGGTGAGCAGCGTGCTGCAACTCGACCATATTCCTGAGCCGGATCACGCGGCGGATGCCCTGGCTGCCGCCATCTGCCACGCGCACCTGCGCAGCTATACTATACTCATGGCTCAGGCAGAAAGCAGCACGAGCCACAGATACCGCCCTGCCTGAGCGCAGCCGTAGAGAAGGAAGCCGTGATGAAAAAAGCAGCCTTGCCCCTGACAGAGTTTGACTGGGACGCCGAGTGGAAACGCGTGCAGAAAGGGCGTTCCTCTGCCTACGCGTCCGCGTTCTGGGACAAGAGGGCGCCGGGCTTTCGGGCAAAGAAGGTGAGTGATTACGAGCGCAGCTTCCTCTCCTTTGCGGGCATAGAGGAGGGTTGGTCCGTTTTGGATGTGGGATGTGGGTCGGGGACCTTCTCCCTGCCTCTTGCCCTGGAGGGCCATCGCATCACCGCCGTGGATTTTTCTCAGGGCATGCTTGACCAGCTGGCTCAAGAGGCAGCCGCAGACGGCGTGCAGGATTGGATCACCTGTATCAACGGCAGCTGGGACGATGACTGGCAGGAGCTGGGCATAGAACCGGGGAGTGTGGATGTGGCCCTGGCTTCCCGCTCATTTCTCACCCTGGAGCTTGCTGCCTCCCTCCAAAAACTCAACACGGCTGCCCGCAGACGCGTATGCCTCACCGTGGGCGTGGCCGCCTTTCCCTTTTTCGACGTGCCGCTGTTCCAGGCCATAGGGCATGAACCGGTGGCGATGGGTGACTACTTCCTCGTGCTCGGTGCCCTGGCATCTCTGGGCATTGTGGCGGAAGTGCGTCTCATCGGCTCGTCCAAGCGCGACGTGTATCTTGACAGCGAGAGTGCCCGTGAGGCCGCGCTCATGATGCTCGGGCCCGTGAGCGCCGAGGAGGAACAGCGTCTTGAGCGGTATCTGGACGAGCACCTCATCCCCTGGAGGCTCACGAGCGCAGAGTACGAGCACCTGCAGGCCCATCGGGTGTACCGGGATCTGCGCGTACCCGCCTCGGCACAAACGGACACGGCGGAGGCCGAGCATAGGGGTGTGGCCAAGGATTATCTCCGCGATACCCGCTGGGCCTTTATCTCCTGGGATGTGACGGCATGATAGCATCACTCAGCGGTGTTCTGGAGCATAAGGACGGCTCACGGGCCATCATCAATGTGGGCGGCCTTGGCTTTGAGTGCCTCATGAGCACGGGTTCGCTTCTGGCACTCGGGAGCGTGGGAAGCGTGGTGCGCGCCGAGACGCTGCTCCTGTTCAAGAATGACACGCTCGCGCTCTATGGCTTTGCCTCCGTTGAGGAGCGCGCGCTCTTTGAGAGCCTCACCTCGGTTTCGGGCGTGGGGGCCAAATACGCGCTGGCCATCCTCTCGGCCTATGCTCCCGCTGAGCTTACCCAGATTATCCAGACGAGCGACGCCGCACGCCTCACCGCGGTTTCCGGCATTGGAAAGAAGACGGCGCAGCGCATACTGTTGGAGTTGCAGGGCAGTCTCGACGCCCTGCTCGACGGAGGAGGGGGCCCGCCCGCGCCGGCCGGTAGCGCAGAGGCAGAGGCGGCACTGGCCTTGGAGGCCATGGGCTTTTCTCGCCCGGAGATTGCGCTGGCACTGTCGGGAGCCGCGCAGTCCGGCGAGCTGCCCTCCGATGCCTCCGAGATTATCCGCCTGGCGCTTAAAATGTTAGGGTGAGCATATGGCAAACTGGGAAGCAGACCCACAGGAACTTGACTCCGCCGGGGCAGGCGGGAGCATCATCCGCGACCTCTCTTCGCGCGCTACGGAGGATGACGCGGGCCTCGACCGCTCGCTTCGCCCCCAGTATCTGCGGGAATACCTCGGACAGGAGCGGGTCAAAGACAATCTCACTGTGTTGATAGAGGCGGCCAAAGCGCGCGGAGAGGCGCTCGATCATCTCCTGTTCTCGGGCCCTCCCGGCTTGGGCAAGACCACGATGGCAGGTGTTGTGGCCAATGAGCTCGGTGTCTCCTTCAAGGTGACGAGCGGCCCTGCCATAGAACGTGCTGGCGATCTGGCGGCCATCCTCACCAATCTCGAACGCGGCGATGTCCTGTTCATCGATGAGATACACCGGCTCAACCGCGCGGTTGAGGAGGTGCTGTATCCGGCGATGGAAGACTTCATGCTGGACATCATCATCGGCAAGGGCCCTGCGGCCCGTTCCATCCGGCTCGATCTGTCGCCCTTTACCCTGGTGGGAGCCACGACGCGCACCGGACTTTTGACCGGGCCCCTGCGCGACCGCTTTGGCATTGCGTTCAGGCTCGATTATTATCTGCCCGAGGAGTTGCAGGAGATCGTCCAACGCTCCGCCACGCTTCTGGGGGTAGGCATAGACTCCGAAGGGGCGCTCGAGATAGCCCGCCGGAGCCGTGGTACGCCCCGCCTGGCCAACCGCCTGCTCAAACGGGTGCGCGATTACGCCGAGGTACGCGCGGGAGGCCAGGTTTCACCCGCTGTTGCGAGCGAGGCATTGAGCTTCTTCGAGGTGGACACCCTGGGGCTCGACACCATGGACAACAAGATACTCGACATCCTCACGCTCACCTTTGCCGGTGCGCCCGTGGGGCTCTCCACGCTGTCGAGCGCTCTTGGCGAGGATCCCGACAGCGTTGAAGAGGTCTACGAACCGTATCTGCTCCAGCAGGGGCTCATCAAGCGCACTCCCAAGGGCCGCGTGGCAACCCCCCGTGCCTTTGAGCACCGAGGCCTGCCGCCTAACCCCGGCACCGACGCAACGCAGACACGGATAGAAGGGATGTAGTCTTGGGTAGTACTGTAGTGCCGCACAGAGCTTTGGTAGCAGAGGTTTGAGAGAAGGGATGTAGGGTCCATGTTTGAGAACGACTACATAATGCGGATGATCCTGCAGCTGGTACGGGTGCTGCGCCGCTCGTTGACCAAGGAATATCCCACCCGGGAAACCGAGATACACGACATCGAAGGCAAGGTTGCCGAGGCCCTGGACCTTGACCCTCGCCTGATGTTCAAGCTGGAGCCGGAGTCGCTCGTGCAACTCCTGCAACTGGGCAATCTTGATCCGGTGCTGGCGGTGTACGCGGTGCGCTCCATCTACTATGAGTCAGATCTTCTGGAGGAGGGCGGCGATTGCGAAAAGGCCGAACTCAGACGCCAGCAGGCAGACGCCATCGCCAAAGCCTACGGCGTAGAGGTAACGCTGGCCGATGCCTCTGTCGAGGCGATGGAAGACTTTCTCGATGAGCAGGAAGTGGAGGAAGCTGAGGAGTAGCAGGGCCTAGAGCCGGGCCTCCCAGACGCCGTGGAGATTGCACTGCTCCTGCACGACGACCTGATTGCTCGAGCGCTCGATCTCAAAAACGGCTACGGGTTCTTCGCCCGGGCCAAAGAGCCGCTCGCCTACGGGCTCCGTGCCGTCAAAGACCCGGATCCACTCGATAAAATGCTCCTCAGTCTGAGGATGCGTGAGGCCCTTGAGCCCAATGCTCACTTTGAGAAGCTGGCCGGAACTCATCTCCTCAAGCACCACGTTGGGCGTATGCTTAAGCTCAAAGTCGCTCGCCGTGTCGATGTCCTCAATGGAATGGACTTCTTCGTACACCCAGTCGTTTACCTCAGCAACCGCATTGTCAAGATCTACTGTTTCGCTCATGTCATCCTCGCAATCCTCTGTGGCAGCACGCTGCCCTTGTCTGTTGGTTTGCCATAGCAGAAGGCGCCGCCGCCGCAGTTGGCACCACGGAGCCCTTGCTTTGCTGGTATCAGTGTAGCACAGCTGTACAAGCGTTTTTCCATAGAATTATGAGCAACAGGGGAGAGGGGAGGACAGCGGCAATCGTAATACTGGTAAATGATTCTGTAACACAAATGCTCCCGCCCGCCTATTTTCATTCGCCGCTGGCCTGCGGAGACATAAAAATCGCGATAAAGCGTGCATCTGAACCGGGATTATGGTTTACTGGTTACGTTGCTTTTTGCCTTGAAGGTAACGCTGCGTCTCAAGGCGGCGCTCGACTATCGTATGGAGCTTTACGTGTGTGAGCCGCCCGTGGGCAGTTTGTTGCCCTCACATCAGTTTTTGTTGGATGTTGTCAGCTCGACCTTGCTTCGGGCACACAAGGAGGTGTATATATGACAACAAAGGAGATCTGCGCAACCAGCCTTGACAAGCTGTTGGAGAAGCGTGGCGTCAACAGACGTGACTTCCTCAAACTCTGCGCAGGGGTCGCTACAGCACTGGGGCTCTCCCAGGCTGCAGTGCCAAGAATTGCCGAGGCTCTGGAAGAACGGGTCATCGGAGCAAGTTCAGGGGCTCTCGCTCCCGCGCTGTGGTTGGAGTTGGCGTCGTGTACCGGGTGTACGGAATCGCTGGCCCAGGTTGACACGCCGGACATCGCCACCATAGTGCTTGAGCTGATCTCGCTTAACTATGCGGAAACGCTCAGCGCGGGCGCCGGTCACTCGCTGGAAGCGGCCAAGGAGGAGACCATCGAGGCCGGTGGCTATCTGCTGTTCATAGAAGGCGCCCTGATGGAAGGCTGGAATGGAGATGCCCTGCGCATTGCCGGCGAACGCGGCATTGACATAGTTGAGCATGCCGCCTCGCATGCCGTTGCCATCATCTGTGCCGGCAGCTGTGCGGTGGATGGTGGCTGGCAGGCCGCCTATCCCAACCCGGGCGGTGCCATCGGTATTCAGCTCTACCTGCAAAAGGCCAAGGCCGCCGGCAGGATCGAGTATGAGATTCCGCCCATCGTCAACGTACCGATGTGCCCGGCCAATCCCGAGCATCTCGTGGCCGTGTTGGTGGACTACCTCCTGCTCGGCACGCTCCCCGCGCTCAATCAGTTCAACATGCCCTCCCTGATATTCAACCAGACCATCCATGATAACTGCCCGCGCCGCGGACACTTTGAGAATGGTGAGTTCGTGTATCGGTTTGGCACGGAGGAGGAGGCCCGGGGCTACTGCCTCTACGCGGTAGGCTGCAAGGGCCCCGAGACCAAGTCCAACTGCCCCATTGTGCGCTGGAACCGGGGAACAGCGTGGTGCGTTGAGGCCGGCGCTCCCTGTGCGGGCTGTGCAACGGCCAATCCTACCCGGCAGGACTTCAACTGGGTCGATCTCAATACGCCCTTCCTCCATCACCTCAAGAATATCGGCATTGGCGGCCTCAATTTTGAGCCTGCCCTGCTTGCCTTCGCGGTGGCCGGCGTGGTAGTGGTTGCCCTGGCCATTCACGGCTTTGGCATGAAGAAGACCGGGCGCACCAAGGGAGGCGCGGACTTTGAGCTCGAACGCAGTTGGGATCGCAATCATCCCGACCAGGCCCTCGGTTCTGCCGAGGCGGCCAAGGCGGCGGCAGC
The DNA here is from genome assembly GCA_031264075.1 of Coriobacteriales bacterium. GTDB lineage: Bacteria > Actinomycetota > Coriobacteriia > Coriobacteriales > UBA8131 > WQXH01. The sequence goes on from JAISEO010000067.1 coordinate 6,826, forward strand.
TGTAATGGGCGTTCCTGTTCCTGAGGATATCGAAGTCGAGGCCGAGGCAGAAGAAGCCGAAGCAGTGGCTGAGGCCCTGGAAATCGCGGAAGCGATGGCAGTTGCAGAAGCGGCGGAAGTCGCAGAAGCGGTGGAAGTCGCGGAAGCGGTTGAACTGCTCGAAGAGCTCGACGAGGTATCCAACGAAGCCTCTACCGGCAGCTCTGAGGACGAAACAAGCGAGGAAGGAGGTGGCAACTAATGGATGAGGAAACCAAGACAGATGCGCAGAATGAAGGCCAATCCCCTGACGCGGAACAGACGGGCACGGGCGCAGCTGCCGCCCAACAGGCTGCTACCACAGAAGCGGTACCCATCAGTGCCGACATCTCCGCGACGGGCCCGTCCACAAAGACCATCAGCGGGCAGTCGATTATCGATCCGGTCAATCGCATCGAGGGCCACCTTCGCATAGACATGGAGGTGGTAAACGGCGTTGTTGCCGACGCCTGGGTCACCGGCGGACTCTTCCGTGGCATGGAGCTCGTGTTGCAGGGCAGGGAGCCGGCGGATGCCGCGTATATCTCGCAGCGCATCTGCGGCGTGTGTCCGGTAAGCCATGCACATGCCGCCTGCTTTGCCGGCGAGGCCGCCTATGGCATCGAAATACCCAACACCGCGCGCATTATCCGCAACATCCTGGAGGCCGCGCAGTTCCTGCACTCCCATATCCTCTGGTTCTACAACCTGGCGGCCCTGGATTATGTCAATCCGCTCAATGCGCTTGAGGCAGACCCCGAGGCCACGCTCAAGCTGGCCTATGATGCCGGCACCGGCATTTCCGACTTTGGGGCGGTACAGAAGCGCCTTGAGGCCTTTGCCGCAAACGGACAGCTCTCCATCTTCAGTGGCAACTGGTTTGACACCAAGGACGAGGCGTATAATCTGCCGCCCGAGCTTGACCTCATCTGCACCGCGCATTATCTGGAGGCCCTGGAGATGCAGAGTGTGGCTTCTGAGATAAGCGGTCTCGTCGGTGGCAAGATGCCCCATGTTATGAGTTCCATCCCCGGCGGTACGACCTGGGTGCCCACCGAGGAAAAGCTCGACGACATCCTCTTCCGCGCCATTCGTATCCGCGACTGGGTTGCCAGCACCATGATCCCCGATACCTACGCTATCGCCCCCTATTATCTGGACGTTGCAGACTACGGCCAGGGCGTGGGTCGCTACATCGCCTGGGGAGTCTTTGACCAGGAGAGCCGGGATCCGGTTGAGCGCTATCTGCCGGCCGGTGTCTGGGGCTTTGACAGCAGCTCCGTTGAGGCGCCGGACGAGGCGGCCATTACCGAGGAGACCTCGCGCGCCTTCTACAAGGACGCAGGCGAGCCGGTCAATCCGCGTCAGGGCATTACCGAGCCCGAGTATCCGCCTGAGGGCGCGAGCCGCGATGGCCGCTATACCTGGGACAAGGCCCCTCGCTACAACGGCAAGCCCTACGAGGCCGGCGGTCTCGCCCGTCTGTTTGTCGCCTACAACCGGGGCAACAGCTTCATCAAGACCGAGCTTGACAATCTGCTCCGCTACCTCTCCAGCGAGGCGGGCGCTCCTCTGGGGGTGGACGTGTTGGCCTCAACGCTGGGCCGCACGGCGGCGCGCAATGTGGAGACGCTCTATATCGCCAATCTGCTGGTTGACTGGACGCACGAGCTCATCGGTGTTCTGGGCAATCCGGACAGCGATAAGTCAACCTTTACCCAGCCTGAGCGTTACGACGGAGAAGGTGCTGGCATGTGGGAGGCTCCGCGCGGTGCACTCTATCACTACGAAAAGATCAGCGGCGATGCCATAGACAAGTATCAGATTATCATCCCCAGCACCTGGAATATCTCACCGCGAGATGCCAGTGGTGTCCGGGGTCCCATGGAGGAGGCGCTCATTGGCGTACCGGTTGCCGATCTGGACAAGCCCATCCACGCGCTGAGAACGGTACACAGCTTTGATCCCTGCGTGGCCTGTGCGGTACATATTACCGAACCGGCCACCGGCAAGTCCTTTTCCACGGTCACGAGCCCCTGGGGGGTGAAGTAAGATGGCACATCTCGCACATTATCGTGAGGCACATCCTCTACCCTTTGTCCTCACCCACTGGATCAACCTTATTGCCATGGTGTGTCTCGTACTCACCGGTTTCTACATTCATTTTCCGCTGTTTCCCAACTGGATGGGTGTGGCCCGTGGCGTACACGTATTCTTTGGCTTCGTGCTGCTCCTCAACATGCTGGTACGCGTGGTTCTGGCCTTCTTTGTCAAATCCGCGCCCTATGGCGGCAGTCGCGAGGTAGCGCCCGACTACAAGAGTTTCTTTCCGCAAAAGGACAACCGCCATCAATTTGGCGCGTGGATAAAGTACTACCTCTTTGCGAAGAAGGATCACCCACTCAGCGCCAAGTACGGTGTGTTGCAGAAGCTGAGCTACCTCGCCATTCCCTTCCTCATCCTCATCATGTTCATCACCGGTCTCAGCCTGTGGGGTCCCACGCAGGAGTACGGCCTCTTTGCCGGACTCACCGAGCTCGTAGGCGGGCCCATGGTCATGCGCATCATTCACTACTACCTGATGTGGGTGTTTATCCTCTTCACCTTCATTCACGCCTACCTGGCATCCATCGAAGGTCTCGCGCCTCTCAAGATAATGTTCCTCCGCAAAGAGAGCGGCGGGCTTCTCTATGATGGCACGGTACACAACATCGTAGGCGAGGATGACGGCGGCGAAGAAGGCGGTCACGGACACTAGGGAGGCACCGATTTATTCATTGCACGCCATCTGACGGCCAATTTGCCCCTGCTCTGCGTTGGAGATAAGAGGCATTACGTCCAGTAGTGCCTCTTATCTCCGTCTTGACCAGTGGCAAATTGACTCGCCATCTGGCATACAAGCAATTAATCGGCACCTCCCTAGAAGCGCGCTCACTACGCTTTGTGCGCTGCGGCGTGCCCCTGCATGCCGTGCAGGACGGTCTGTCAAAACACAGGAGGTCGGCTTTTCGGCCTCCTGTTGCATGTCCGGATAAGCACACGGAAGCCGGGCCCCTGGGGAGGGTGAGCAAAGGGCTGGCGTCTGCTGGCAATGCTAGGTGGAGTGTTGCCTGCGCTTCCTGGGCACACTACCCACTGCCCTGCCCGATAATTGCTATAATAGCTGGTTCGACCGGAAAGCATCCTCAGATGACGCAAGGGAGCAGAGCGTGACAATCTCAACGGCAGACTTCAGAAATGGCATGGCACTCATAATCAAAGACAAGCCCAGTGTGATTATCGAGTTTCAACATGTCAAGCCTGGCAAGGGCGGCGCTTTTGTACGCACCAAGATACGAGACATCCGTAGCGGCAGGGTCAACGACCTCACCTTTCGCAGTGGCGAGAAGTTTGAGGAGATACGCATGGAGTCCAAGGAGATGCAGTACCTCTACAACGATGGGGAGGAGTATCATTTCATGGACAACGGCGACTACAGCCAGATTGCGCTTCAGGCGGAGGTCGTGGGCGATGCCGCCAGATGGCTCAAGGAAAACGATGCCGTTACCCTGCACTACGCAGGCGATGAACTCGTAGACGTAGAACCGCCCATGTTCGTGGAGTTGGAGGTAGCAGAAACGGAGCCTGGCTTTAAGGGCGACACCGTTCAAGGCGGTACCAAACAGGCGAGGATGGAGACCGGCGCGGTGGTGCAGGTTCCGATGTTTGTCAACAACGGAGATGTGCTGAAGATAGACACGCGCGACGCTCGGTATATCACGCGCGTGTAAACCACAGAAAAACCACCGGAGACCACAGCTCAACCGCCCTAGTACCCGGCTGTCAACCAGCCGTCAGCAAGCGCATCACAACGCTTTTCACGGAGTACCTGCGGTAACCGCGCTGCTACACTTTGTTCCGTTTCTTGACCCAGTTGTTACAATGTTTTACCTGCAAACCTCCAGGGAGGTGTTATGAGAACTCTCTATATCATGGATACGACCATACGCGACGCCCACCAAAGTCTCTGGGCCACCCGTATGAATATCGGCGACATGCTTCCCATCCTCTCCAAGATGGACGAGGTGGGCTACTGGGCCATTGAGGCCTGGGGCGGTGCCACCTTTGATACCTGCCTGCGTTTTTTGGATGAGAACCCGTGGGAACGCCTGCGCGCCATCAAGAAGCACTGCCCCAACACCCCGCTCTCCATGTTGGTACGAGGCCAGAACCTCGTGGGCTACCACCATTACTCACGCGATATCGTGGACCATTTCATCAAGGCCTCGCATCGCAACGGCATCGACGTATTCCGCATCTTTGATGCCCTTAACGACATCCGCAACGTGGAGGACTGTTCCCGTGCCGTTGTGGAGACGGGCGCGCACCTTGAGGGTGCCATCTCCTACACCATGAGCCCCGTGCACACGCTGGACAGCTACATCGAATACTCCCTCAAGTTCAAGGAGCTGGGCGCCGATTCCATCTGCATCAAGGATATGGCGGGCATGCTCACGCCGTATCGCACCGAGCGGATGGTCAGGGCGCTCCGAGAAGAAGTGGGATTGCCCATTCACGTCCACTGTCATTACGTCGGGGGCATGGCACCGGCCAACTATATCAAGGCTGCCGAGGCGGGCGCGGCCATCGTCGATACCGCGAGTGCGCCTCTGGCCTTTGGCAACTCACAGCCAGCCGTTGAGATGATTGTTGCCGCCCTAAAGGAAAGCGGTTACGACACCGGCCTGGATCTGGATCTGCTCTTTGAAATCTCCGAGTACTGGGAGGGCGTCCGCAAGCGCGGCCACTATAAGCGCGGCATATCCTCGCTCATCCATATGCAGGTGTACAACCATCAGGTGCCCGGCGGCATGATGAGCAACCTCGTGAGCCAGCTGGAGATACAGAAGGCCACCGACCGCCTGCCCGACGTCATGGAGGAGATACCGCGCGTGCGTGCCGAGGTGGGCTATCCGCCGCTCGTAACGCCCATGAGCCAGATAGTGGGTACCCAGGCGGTATTCAACGTCCTTACCGGCAAGCGCTGGAGCGTCATCTCCACCGAGATGAAGGACTATATAGGCGGCTACTACGGCAAGGCTCCCGGGCCGCTCAACAGGGACGTGGTTGCCAGGGTGCTCGGCGATCTGGCCCCGCTCGCGAGCGACGTGCCTCCCGCAAGCCTGGTCACCACAACGTACGAAGAGGTGGCCGAGGAAGCCGGAGACCTGGCCCACAGCGAAGAGGACGTCCTCATGTGGGCGCTCTTCCCTAACGAGGCCCGTACCTATCTCTCCAAGCACCGCACATCCGAGAAGATACCGTGGATGCTGAGAGAAGAATCAAATGCCATCAAGGAGGTAGAGACTGTGGACATTGCACAGATAAGGGAGCTTATCCAGACCGTGCAGGAAACCGGCATCGGCGAGGTGACGGTGGAGGAGGCAGGCAGCAAGGTTACCGTGCGCGCGACGGGCATGCCCGACGGGGCAGCGCCCCAGGTTCAGACGCAGGGTTCCGGCGGGGAGGCAGGCGGCCCGGGCACTGCGGCGGATGCCGTTGGCACCGCTGCCAGCGCACCCGTGGGCAACCGACCCCTGCATTGGATAGCGATAAAGTCTCCCATGGTGGGCACCTACTACGCCGCGCCGTCGCCGGAGAGTCCTCCCTTTGTGGAGGTGGGCAGCGAGGTCCTCACCGGCCAGGTGCTCTGTATTGTCGAGGCCATGAAGCTCATGAATGAGATTTCCGCCGACCAGATGGGCACGATACGCGAGGTCTGCGTAGAAAATGCCATGCCCGTTGAGTGGGACACGGTGCTCTTTTACCTGGAACCCACCACCGACCAGCCCATGACCAATGCCACCGGCAACCTCACGCCCGTAGACTGAGGCGACACGAAGGAGGCCCGCTTGTTCCAGAAAGTCCTGATAGCCAATCGCGGAGAGATAGCCCTTCGTATCGTGCGTGCCCTGAGAGAGATGGGCGTGCAGAGCCTCGTGGTGTACTCTGAGGTAGATGCCGCCACCCTGGCGGTGAGAGAGGCCGATGAGGCGGTTAAGATAGGCCCGGCACCCTCGGCGCAGTCCTACCTGAGCGTTGCCGCAGTAGTTGGGGCGGCTGTTTCGCGGGGAGCTGACGCCATCCATCCCGGTTATGGCTTTTTGGCGGAGAACGCGGAGTTTGCCCGTACCGTCATCGACAACGGACTTGCCTGGATAGGCCCGGCACCTGAGGTCATCGAGTTGATGGGCGATAAGAGCCAGGCCCGCCAGACCATGCAGGGCTGCGGTGTTCCAACCATCCCCGGCTCCACGGGTACCATAGGCAACCTGGATGAGGCGGTGAGCTTTGCCAACCTCGTGGGCTACCCGGTACTCATCAAGGCCAGCGCCGGAGGCGGCGGACGCGGCATGCGCGAGGTACAGTCACCCGCCGAGCTTGAGGCGGCCTTCAACTCCGCCCGCTCGGAGGCCCTGGCCTCCTTTGGCAACGGCGATGTCTACCTCGAAAAGCTTGTGGCGCGCCCCCGTCATATAGAGATACAGGTGCTCGCCGACAGCCACGGCAACGCCGTCCATCTCTGCGAGCGTGACTGTTCCATCCAGCGCCGTCATCAAAAGCTGCTCGAAGAAGCCCCTTCTCCCGCACTCACGTCCGAGCTGCGTGAGCAGATGGGCGAGGCCGCGCTCGCGGCAGTACGGGCAACGGGATACGTCAACGCCGGCACGGTGGAGTTTCTCCTGGACGAAGACGGCGGCTTCTACTTCATGGAGATGAATACGCGCATTCAGGTGGAGCATCCCGTAACCGAGCAGATAACCCTTACCGATATAGTCAGGGAGCAGATTGCCATCGCTGCCGGTGAGCCCATCAGCTTCCTTGATCGCGCGCCCTTCTCACCCTTTGGGCATGCTATCGAGTTTCGCATCAATGCCGAGGATTTTGAGAAGGGCTTCATGCCTTCGCCCGGCACGATAACCGCCCTGGAATGGCCCGGCGGCCCGGGGGTGCGCGTAGACTCCCACCTGTATGTGGGCTATACGGTGCCCCCTCAGTACGACTCCCTCGTCGCTAAACTGATAGTATGGGGAGCGACACGTTTGGAGGCTCTCTCCCGTGCCCGCCGTGCTTTGGCCGAGGTGCGCATCGAGGGCATCAAAACCACCGTGGGCCTTCACCAGAGGCTGCTTGCCCTTGAGGATTTTGCCAGGGGAGAGGCCCGCACGGACTTTCTGGAGAAGTACCTATGAAATCGACAGACGAACAAGAAGTGATCATTGCGCCGGGTGTTGCGGAAAGCATCGTCGCCCTGGCCATAGCGCAGGTGGACGGCGTGGCCCAGATAGGCTCAAAAGCCGCTCCGGCAGGCTCCGGCCTCCTCGGCATCCTCACCAAACGGCCCAGCGGAGGCGGCGTGTTGATCCTGGAGGACGACGGTAGGATTATCGTGGATGTGCACCTCAAGCTGTACTACGGTTATAAGCTGCAGGAGGTTGCTGCCACGGTACGAGCGGCGATATCCGATGCCCTGCTCACGCAGGCCTGCATCGATATTGACCGCGTTGACATCACGGTGGACGGCATCATCTTCAAGATCTGATCCAAAACTCCCATGCATACGACCAAAGAGGCAACGAGAAACAAGGGCGTTCATCATGAGCGTAGCGTTGCCCGCCGCAAGGCAGTACAATTGCTGTACCAGGCCCAGATACGCGGGCAATCACTCTCGGAGCTTCTGGAAAGCAGCTCTTTCATCGAAGAAATCGGCATTCCGCCCCGCTACTCGTGTGAGCTTATCCGCGGATTGGATGCGCACCTGCAAGAAGTCGACAGCCTTCTGGAGGGCTCCTCTAATAACTGGGCCCTGGACAGGATGCCGCTCGTAGACCGCTGCATCCTGCGCCTCGCGGTATATGAGCTGCGGTTTGAGAACACGGTACCGGTAAGCGTATCCATCAACGAGGCCATAGAACTGGCGCGGGAGTTTGGCGGAAAAGACGGATCCAGCAGCTTTGTCAATGGCGTGCTGGGCAATATCGCAAGGGGCGGCTGTGCTCAGCACAGCGGCGCACCGGACGACGGCACACCGAGCGACAGTAGGCTCGGCGGCACCGCATGCAGTGGCAGTGGAGCTGGCAGCAGCATGCAGAGCAGCGCCGCGCGCACACAGGTGGCTGAGGCCCAGCAGCAAGGTCAGAACCAATAAGGAGGCATACGTGGCAGTCCATAACACACAATCCTACACACAGCAAAAAGAGCGGCTGGAAGAGATAGTCCTCCAGATACGCGATAGAGAAGTGCCGCTTGAGAAAAGCCTCGATCTGTACGATGAGGCCCTCGCCATCGGCACCCGATGTGTGGAAATGCTCGAACAGACAGATTTTACCGCGGAAGAGAGGGAGTCTGTTGTTGAGCACCCAGAGCCTGCAATCAGCGGCACCGTTTCTGAATGAGCCAAGACCTGTTACAAAGCATTGAGAGGCCAGACGACCTCAGAGCACTCAGTCCGGACGAGTTGCTTGCTTTGGCTGCCCAGATTCGTGAGCGGATGGTCGCGGTAACCTCACACACCGGCGGGCATCTCGCCTCATCTCTGGGTGCGGTTGAGACGATCATCGCACTGCACCGGGTCTTTGACTTTTCCTTTGACCGCCTGGTATTTGACGTGGGCCATCAATCCTACGCTCACAAGATGCTCACGGGCCGCAACGCTCGCCTTGAGACCCTGCGTCAGAACGGCGGCGTGGGCGGTTTTCCCAAAAGGGCGGAGTCCCTCTACGATGTACACGACGCGGGGCATGCCTCAGACTCGCTTTCCATCGCCTGCGGATTGGCGGTGGCGCGCGATCTCAACGGGGGTTCCGAAGAGATCGTTGCCCTCATCGGCGATGCGAGTCTGTCCGGCGGTATGGCCTTTGAGGCGCTCAACCAGATAGGGCATGACCGCAGGAACCTCACCATCGTACTCAACGACAACGAGATGAGCATCTCCCGTAATGTGGGCGCGCTCTCCCTCTATCTGGGCAAGGCTCGCATGAGCCGATCCTACACCCTCGCGAGGGACACGGTGGAAGGGGGCCTCGGCCGCACCGGACGGGTAGGCCGTGCCCTGGTCAACGCGGGAGAGGCAGCCAAGGGCTCCGTCAAGAAGCTCGTAGTGCCGGGAATGTTTTTTGAGGACATGGGCATCAAGTATATCGGGCCCATAGACGGACATGCCATCGGCAGTCTTGAGGAGGCACTCTCGGCTGCCCGGCAGTTTGACGGCCCGGTGCTCATACACGCGGTAACGCAGAAAGGACGCGGCTATGCGCCGGCGGAGGCCCACCCCGAGTTGTACCACGGCATCGGCCGTTTTGACCCCGAAACCGGAGTGCCGGAGAATGGAGCCTGCGCTACCCCCAGCTACACAGACGTTCTGGGTGCGGCGCTAGTGCAGGAAGCCAGCCAGAATGATGCGATCATAGCCCTCACCGCGGGGATGACCAGGGGCACGGGGCTTCAGGAGTTCAAACAACGCTTTCCCGAGCGATTCATCGATGTGGGCATTGCGGAAGAACACGCGGTTGCCCAGGCTGCCGGGCTGGCCCTCGGGGGCAAAAAACCGGTGGTGGCCATCTATTCCACGTTTTTGCAGCGCGCCTACGACCAGATTGCCATGGATGTGGCCCTGCAGAAACTGCCGGTGGTCTTTTGCGTGGACAGGGCGGGACTGGTAGGGGAGGACGGTGCCACGCATCAGGGGGCCTTTGACCTGGTCTACCTGCGCAGTATTCCCAATATGCGCGTCATCGCGCCGTATACGGCGAGGGATTTGAGGCGGGCCCTGCATACGGCGCTGAGCGTGAGCGACGGGCCGGTTGCCATCCGGTATCCCCGTGGGGCAACGCCCTGCGAGGAGACTCCCTATGGTAGAGACGGCGATGCAGCTGCTGCAGACGACAGCCCTGCTACCGCTGAGGACGCCGCCGCTGCACCCCTGTCTGCCTCCGATAGCTCCCTCCTCCCCCTGGGAAGAGCCAACAGGCTCCGCACCGGCAAGGACCTCGCGCTGCTTGCCCTTGGCTCCCTGGTACCTGTGGCCCTGGACTGCGCCAGGCTGCTTTCGAGGCAGGGCCTTGAGGCAAGCGTCTATGACATGCTCTGGGTCAAGCCACTCGACCGGGAGGCTGTGCGCGACGCCTGCCACACGAGGCTCATCGCCACCCTGGAAAACGGCAGCCTTGAGGGAGGCTTTGGCTCGGCGGTGTTAGAGGAGCTGGCCTCTCAGCAGCGCTTTCCAAAGGTCCTGACCTTTGGCTTGCCGGATGCCTTCATCGAGCATGGCAGCCAGGACACGCTGCTCGCGAACCTGGGGCTCACGGCTGAGGAGATTGCCACGCGCATAGTCCAAAAACTCGATGAGTAGCCAGCGTCGTTGCAGCAAAGCAATGAGTAGGCATCGTATCCCCAAAGAACAGCTTCAGGATCTGCTGGTACGCCGCGGTCTTGCTGAGACGAGGGCGCAGGCGGAGCGGATAATCCTGGCCGGCCAGGTGTGGGTCAACGGCGAGAAGCTAACGCAGGCGGGAGCCCCGTGCGCGAGCGACGTGGCTGTTGAGCTCCGCGGTGGCAGACCGTATGTTTCTCGCGGTGGGCTTAAGCTCGAGGGGGCGCTCAAAGACTTCTCCTTTGCCGTCAGCGGCCAAAACTGCATAGACGTGGGTGCTTCGAGCGGCGGCTTTACCGACTGCCTGCTCAAGGCCGGCGCGCAGAGCGTAACCGCCGTGGATGTGGGCTATGGCCAGTTTGACTGGGGGCTCAGGCAATGCAGCTCTGTCACCCTGTTCGAGCGTACGCACATCGCCAGGGTGGCGCCCGAGCTACTCGGTGCTCCCTTTGACCTGCTGGTTGCCGATCTCAGCTTTACCTCTCTGGCACGCCTGGCGCCTGAGCTTGCCGCGCTGCTGCGTGAGCAGGGCAGTGCCATCACCCTGGTTAAGCCGCAGTTTGAATTGCCTAAAGCGGCGGTTAAGCACGGCGTAGTGCGCAGTTTTGATTTGCATGTACAGGCCCTCGAAAGCGTGCTGCAAGCCTACCAGAACACGGGCCTGGTGCCGCAGAGGCAGAGTTTTTCCCGCTTCCCCGGCCCCAAAGGCAATATTGAGTTTTGGATCTGGGCCGTAAAGCAGGGCGCACGTGCTACCATTGACGTAGAAGAAACCGTGCGCCGCGCGCACGAGGAGTTATCTGTCTCACAATGACCTTAAGAAGTATGGCCGGAGTTCACATGCGAATAGCCTTTTGCGTTCACCCAAAACTGCCCGCCGCAGGCGAGCAACAGACTGCCTGTTCAGAGTGGTTGGCCACCCAGGGCATCGAATCGATAGCGGTTGATACCAACCTGCTCCGTGTCGACTCGCACTCTCTGCCCTCCCTGGTCGGCAGTGGTGCCTCGCTTTCGCTGGTCTGTGCCCTGGGCGGCGACGGAACCATACTGCGGGCTGCCCGGCTGGCCTATGCCGCCGAGGTTCCTCTGCTCGGCGTGAACTTTGGGCATCTCGGCTTTCTCTCCGGAGCTACGTCCTCGGCGCTGCACGCGGCCCTCAAAGCCTTTCTGGCCGGTACACTCCACGACGATCCGCGCGTGATGCTCAGGGCCGAGGTCAGTTTCAGCGATGGGAGCGAGAGGAGCTATACGGCTCTCAATGAGGTGGTCCTCGGCCGAAGCGACATAGGCAAGATAATCCTCGTGGATATTTCTGTCAATGGGCATCCGCTTCCCTCGCCCCGTGGCGACGGTGTCATCGTGGCTACCGCCACGGGTTCCACGGCCTATTCGCTCACGGCGGGCGGGCCGGTGCTCACGCCGGGCAACCAGGGGCTGTGCATCGTGCCCCTCTCCGCGTTGGGCTTTAACGCTCCGGCGCTCGTTTCCGCCCCCAGCGACGTCATCCGGCTCAGCGCGGGGCAGCACGACGACCAGCATCCCCTGCTGTGTATCGACGGCCAGATACTGGATAGCAGCGGCAGGCAGATACGGTCTGTCGTCATAACCAAGGCGGAGCGCGACATGGTTCTGCTCAGGTATGACGCGCCGGATTTCTACACCCGCATTGCCTATTCGCTCGCCGGCACCAGCTTTACGCACACACGGGCAGAACGCGCTGCTACCGACTCGCTATTCGGTGCTGATACCGCCGCGGAAACGCTGCCGGGCAAGGACCCTCATACACGGGACGAAGGCGGCCATGCTCACTGAGCTGCGCGTGAACAACCTGGCGCTCATAGTCACCGCCGAGCTGGAACTCGGGCCGGGGCTTACGGTGCTTTCCGGCGAGACAGGGGCGGGCAAGACCGCGCTCCTCTCGTCGCTCAAACTGCTCATTGGCGAGCGGGGAGATGCCGCCATCGTGGGAGGCGAGGGCGACGAGGCACGCGTAGAGGCGGTTTTCACCTACGGGGAGGACGAGGCATCCTCGGTCCGGTCTGCCTTCCAGGAACATATCGCTGCTCGCCGCATCAGGACGGATGGCCGTTCGCGCTGTTATCTGGACGATGCCCTGGTAACGGTGGGCACGCTGAGCAAGACGCTCGGGCCTTACGTGGATCTCTACGGCCAACACGAGCATCAGTCGCTGCTCAAATCCGCCGAGCAGCTGCGTATGCTCGATGAATATGCCGGCGAGAGTCTTGCCAGCGCCCTACAGGCCTACCGGGATAGCCTCAGGGCCTGGGATAAGGCCGGCGCTGAGCTCAGGAGCCTGCAGGAACTCAGTTCCAGTTCTGCCGCCGAGCGGGAGCAGGCCGCGTTTGTACTGCGTGAGGTGGCAAAGCTGGCACCTGAGCCCGGCGAATACGAGGCCCTGGAATCCGAGCTACCTCGCCTGCAACACGCCGAGCAGCTTGCCGTGGCAGCTGAGACGGCGCTTGAGATACTGCGGGGAGAGGGCGGTGCGCTGGAAGGATTGGAGCGGGCAGTCAAGGAGCTTGAGGCCCTCAGAGGCGTGGATGCCGGGTTGGACGGCCCGCTCGATCAGCTCAATACGCTCTCCATAGACCTCAAAGAGGCCACGGACGATGTGGGCCGCTATGCCTCGCATATCGAATACGACCCCCAGAAGTTGCAGGCGGCACTCGACAGGCTTGGCGAGCTGGATGGGCTCAGCAGGCGCTTTGGCCCGGGGATGGAGCAGGTTTTTGCGCTGCTCAGGCGCTCTGAGCAGCTGGTGCACAGTACCGAGAATGCCGAGGAACAGGTCGAGGCGGCCGAGGCACGGCTCGCAAAGGCGCGGGAGCTCCTCGAGGCCGCAGCCGCGGATCTGGCCGCGTTACGGGCGTCAGCAGCTGAGCACTTTCTTGCCGGAGTCAACGCCGGTATCGCTGAGCTTGCCCTGGCCGGTGCCAGTCTGGAGTTCTCCGTGCAGGATCTGCCCTTCAACCGTTGGAACAGCACCGGCTCACAGAGCTTTGAGCTGCTCTACCGTCCCGCTCCCAAGGTTGCCGCCCGCCCTCTCGCAAAGATCGCCTCCGGCGGCGAGCTCTCGCGGGTGATGCTGGCCATCAAGGGCCTGCTCCAGTCAGGTACGCGCACGATGACCCTGGTCTTTGACGAGATAGATGCCGGCATTGGCGGCAAGACCGCCAATGCCGTTGCCGAACGGCTCAGAGGCCTGGCCCGGCAACACCAGGTCATCGTCATCACCCATCTGGCCCAGATTGCCGTACTGGCAGACCATCACTTCCTGGTGAGCAAGACCAGCTCCGCGAGCGACACACGCACCTCAATCGTGGCCCTGCACGGTGAGCAGCGCACGCGGGAGATTGCCCGTATGCTCTCGGGATCAAGCGAAGCAGAAGCCCTGGCCCACGCGGAAAAGCTCCTGAAAGAGGCACACGAAAAGGAGCCACGCGCAAAAGAGACTCACCAAAAAGAGGCCAAAGCGCCGCGGACACAACACGCACAGAAGGCACGCCGATGATCTCGGGCATCGCGCTCAAAGGCAGGAAGACCAAGTATCTGGTGCCCAGGCTGGGCCCGGAGAATATCGCCGTCATCGATCATATCGACATCGACCGGGTCTCGGGTGAGAGCCTCGTGGCCCGGGGCGTCAAGGCCGTGGTCAATGCCTCCAAATCCACCACGGGCCGGTATCCCAATCTGGGCCCGGGCATACTCATTAATGCCGGCATCCTCCTCTACGACGACGCGGGTCCGGCGGTTTTCGACCAGCTTGAAGACGGTGACGAGCTTCGTATCGAGGGCGACGGCTCGCTCTACAAAGGCAGCACGCTGATTGCCCACGCTACGGTCATGGACAGGCTGCGCTTGACGCATCTGCTTGCCTCTGCGGAGCGCGCGATGGACAGCGAGTTGGAGGCCTTTGTCCAAAACACCGTGCAGTTTCTGGACAAGGAGTCGGTTTCGCTCATCTACGACCCCTGGGTGCCCAAGGTAGAGACCCCCATACGGGGCCGCCAGGTACTCGTCGTCGTGAGGGGCTACGACTATCAGGCCGACCTCAATGCCCTCAAGCCGTATATTCGCGAGGTCAAGCCGGTGCTGATAGGGGTGGACGGTGGCGCTGATGCCATCATCGAGGCCGGATTCAAGCCCGACATCATCATCGGCGACATGGATTCGGTGTCTGATGAGACCCTGCTCTCCGGGCCCGAGATTATCGCCCATGCCTATGAGAGCGGGGAGTGCCCCTCCGCTCCCCGGCTTGAAGCGCTCGGCCTGCCGGTAAAGGCCTGGCCGCTCTCGGCTACGAGTGAGGATCTGGCTCTGCTGCTTGCCTGGGAGAAAAAGGCCGACCTCATCGTGGCGCTGGGCACCCACTCAAACCTCGTGGAGTATCTGGACAAGGGACGCAGCGGCATGGCCAGTTCCTTTCTCGTGCGACTCAAGGTAGGCCTCAAGCTCGTAGACGCCAAGGGCGTGAGCAAGCTCTATCGCGCGTCTCCTCCATCCTGGCAGATTATCGGCATAGTAGCCGCAGCGCTTCTCGTCGTAGCCGCCGTCTTCATGGTGTCCGCGCCGCTCAGGCAGGCCTTCAGCCTGTTCTGGCTCAACATCCGAGCACAGCTGGGATTGTAATAGACTGTGCCGTTAATTCTGCGTAGCGACTATACTCTCGACATACTCTAATGCAAGGCCGGTCTCATCGGCGATATGCGCGGCAGTGCGACCTTTGAGTGCCATGTTGCGGACAAGCCTCGCTTCTCCCAACTTCTCACCGCGCTTCTCACCACGCCTCTCACCGATCTCCTCACCTATCTCACGTTCCTCCTCACGCGCAACCCTTAACGCATCATCCCAGTTCCATTCTGCTACCAACATTGTGAGCACCTCCGATCCTCTGCTTTCAAGGTATGCTGTCATTATACCCTGTCTTTTGCATTCAAGTATGGTCTTTGTTATAGCCTCGTCAAGAGAAACGCCACCTCTACGATAGTTCTCCACCATAGACACGAAGACTGAGTAATCAGAGAGTGCACGGCTCTTGGAGAGTACCTCTCTGTTGTGTCCCTCAGCTACATTATAGACGGTGGCCACAAGTTCAAGTGCAGGGGACTTCTCTCTTGTGATAAAGGCATCGGACAGATGCAATACTTTCTTGTCGGGATAGGGCTCCCGTCCGTTATAGACCACGATGAACTCAGGGGTGGGTATCTTACTGCTCTCCAAACCAGCGCAAAACAGGGGCAAAATAAACCTAACCCACACTAAACCGGGTCTAAACTCCCCTCAACATTTCTCAAAATTCCCCCCTTGCGCTCCGGCTTTGGTCTGTTACACTATCTCTAAGCGAGGATGAACTGAAGTGAGAAGCATGGGTATACTGCTCTTCTCTCAGAACCTCCAAGGGCTTGACTATTACTTCGGACAGAGTTTGGACAGTGCTGTATGGGCAAGACGACGAGGACGGGTATGGTTTGACCACCGGCGTTGGCATCATTGAGGCAACAAGCCTCCCCTTAGAGGTGAGGCCCCCAGCACTGCGCTCGCATGCCTTAGAGGATTGGGGTCCCGGCCCTGAAACCTCTCTCTCTCTCTCTCTCTCTCTCTCTCTCTCTCTCTCTCTCTCTCTGACTAACATACTCCCTGCGTACTTGCGTGGGGCGGAAGTTCCGCGGCACGTACCTGTCGGGCATAAGGTTCGCAGTTTTCTGGCGCACCCGAGCCATGCACCCTTACGTCATATGGCCCATGCACCCCCACGGTACAGGCGGCCCTCTGCCTCACGGGCTCATCTGAGCCATGGGCCACCGGCACGCCTGTGTCACGGGCCACCGGCCCACCCGGCCCACGCGCCCCCGGCTCCCTTGAGCCATGCGCCGCCCTGATAGGGCTTTATCGCAGTATCATCCCGCGCCTGCAGCACCTGGGCAGGAGGGATGCAAAGCTCCCACGAGTGCTCCAAGTAAGTGGGGGGAGACAAGTTCTTAGGAGAAATACCATGAACGATACTAAGCTATATTCAACTCGCTACCGCTTCTTGGCCATCCTCTTGGCCTTGACGCTCGCGCTGTCCCAGGCGGTGGGGCTCCCCGGCCTCGCCTTTGCCGATGAGACAGACGAGGTGGGTATCGAGACCGCCACGGACACTACGACGGACAGCACCACAGAAGATGAAACCACCGAGACCGAGGCTGCTACCGAAACGGAAACAGCAGCTGAGGAGATAGCCGAAGAGGTCACCGAGACCGAGCCCGCTGTGCAGGGCGGCTCCCTCTATACGGGCATCGCTGGTGACCCCTATGTACTCACAGGAACCATGACCCAGCTGTGGAACGGCGGGAGCCCCACCCCAGCGGTCAGCGGAACGCATTACTCGATAGAAAATCAGACGGAATTGGAGTATCTCAGAAGCTATATCAGCGGCGCATACAACTCCGTCGGTGTGACGTTTTTTCTTACGGCCGAAATCAATCTCGCTTCAGCGTGGACACCTATCGGAGTCAGCTCCGGGCTCGCATTCAACGGCATTTTTGACGGCTCGAACAACGACCCCACAGCGCCCCATACTATTTCCGGCCTCACGGTAGCGGCAGGCTCCGGCGGCTCATATTATGGGTTGTTCGGTTACTCCACCGGCCCTATCCTTAACCTCAACGTTAATGGGGCAATCGCCTCTCCCCCCACCGCTGTCTCGATAGAATACGTCGGCGGCATTGTGGGCTACACCACCAACGATGTATACAACTGCCAGTCCAACGTCAGCATCAATGTGCCCAACGCACAAAATGTCGGTGGTGTGGTCGGTGCCATCGAGAACCTGGCGACCGTGCCCATTGTCTCACCCTTCCATGTGCAGGCGTCTTCCTCAAAGGCCAATATCACGGGTGAGTCTCGTGTGGGTGGCGTGGTCGGCTCGGTCTACTGCCACTATTCGGGCAACATCGTCGTCGATAACTGCTACTATTCCAACGGCGGCGACGTCAACGCTCTGACGCTCACGGCAACGGCTAACCAAAGCCGCGAGTGGTCCGGCGGCATCGTAGGCTACTGCCAGGGCTATATCACCAACAGCTACACGGTCGCCACCATCAACAGCCTCAACAGCGGGCACTACATTGCCGGCCTGGCGGGCATATTGAATGGAGAAGATCCGCAGGCCTTACTCAGCAACAGCTACGCGGCGGTTGCGTTTGGCAGCGGAACCGACCCTGCATATGACCGCCCGCTCTACGGCTCTACGGACAACAGCGACACGCTTGCCATCAACAACGTGCTGTATGATTACGATTTAACGCAGGACGGTGTCTACTTCAATACACCCGGCACCGGCAAGAATGGCTGGGGCTACTGGCAGCAGACCGGAGACGCTACCACAGCGCAATTGAAGGCCTTCAATCAACCGGTGCGAGAGGCATTCAACGGCGGCACTCAAATTACCCCATCTCCCACAACTGAAGCTGTCCTCGGCAGCGCCTTTGCCAAGGACGACGGATCAAAGATCCTTAACGGATCCTACCCGATACTCATATGGCAGCCGACCGCTTTGGAGTTGCCGACCTATACCCCCGGTAACGGTACCTACAACCCACCGTCTGAGACGGGCCTGTTCATAGACGGCCTGAACGGCGACGATGGCAATGCAGGAACAAGCCGCGATGCCCCGGTCAAATCCATCGGAGTCGTACTTGATCTATGGAAAGCTACGCCAGGGAACATCTACATGCTCAACACCAGTGTCCTCACAGGCAATGAACTGGATTTGAACACCACCGATTACCGGGGCGCACACTTCGTCCGTAGCGCAACCTTCACCGGTGTGTTGTTCACGGTACCCTCAGGCGTTAACGCCCCTCTCTCAGCTGTCATCATCGATGGCAACAATTCCAATGTCGTCGCCGCGTTCTCGCTCATTAACGTGACAGGCGGAAACCTTACCGTTGGTTATATGGCGACCCTCGCATATAACTCGAGCGCCGATGGTGGTGCGATAAGCGTGTCCTCCGGTTCTGCCACGGTAACAGCAGGAGAACTCTACAGGAACGACGCCAAGCGTGGCGGCGCGGTGTATGTTGTAGCCGGTGCCAGCTTCACGCTCAACGATCCCAGTGGCCTTATTGACTACAACCACGCGCAGAACGTGGGCGGCGCCATTGCCTCGCGTGGCTCGGTGCATATCATCAACGGTGCGATACGAGATAACGTGGTTGCCTCGCCCGGTGCTGGCAGCGGTGCCTACGGCGGTGCACTCGCGGTCATGGGCGGCTCGGCCACGATAAACGGCGGCTCGATAGGTCATAACACCGCTTCTGCTGGACAAGGACAAGGCGGCAAAGCCTACGGTGGCGCGATATACATAGACGCTGGCACTGTTGATATCACGGGCGGCACCATTGGCGCCTACGGTTCTGTGCAGGGTAACTCCGCGCAAAACGGCGGCGGTGTGTACAACAACGAGGGAACGACCCTTAATATCACCGGTGGAAGCATTACCGGTAACAGCGCAAGCGTATCAGGCGGCGGCCTCTTCTCTTCAGGATATACAGTTATGACCAACGGTTCCATAACCAATAACGCCACACAGGGCTCTGGCGGCGGTGTCTATATTACTGCCTCAACAGGCGGTAACGCGATGGCCCTGAACGGCGGTACTATTTCCGGCAATACCGCATCAAGCGCTGGGAACGGTATCTATCTCGCCGACATGATGCTGTTGACGTTTAACAGTGGCGGAACCGGTAGCACGCTGGTGGTATCGGACGTCGTCTACCTTGCAGCAAATGTGGAAATATATATAGACGCTACGATGTCGAATGTATCCGGCGTCATCCCGGTCAATATGCCGGACGCCCACGCTGGTCGCGTTATAGCTGAGGGCTATAACCCACAAGTGACATCCGGCAGCGCGCGCGCGTTTTCTGTGCCAGGATGGACGGTCTATGCTTCCGGTACTTACTTGATGATTCAGTAGCACCGCAGTACTTCTGGGGTATCGGTTGGCAACACGTCGGCCGATACCCCAGATTTTTTTATATAAAAGTAAATCCTCTCTTGCAGCGAGCCGGTATTTTCACTCACAGTGCTGTGCTTTCGCAGTCTAAGGACGTTGTTGCGATTCGTTGCTTTTAAGTGCGTGAAGAAGCCGTTTGGCAGAGCTTAAGCAGGACTCAGAAAAGAAACAGTTCCGCGGGGGGGATAGCTACGCATAAGAGTGATCGGAGGTCATGTATGCAAAAACTCATTAAACAGGGAACGCGAAAAACCATCTGCATTATCCTTGCGCTTGTCATGGCGCTTACCTTCCTTGTCCCCTTCCTTATCCCGCCGAAGAGCGCAAACGCGGTAACGTATGCTCCTGAGAGCAATATCCAAGTAACACTCGCCCTAAGCTCCAATCCAGGAACTGCGAACAATCTTCAATATACCATAACATACAATACCACCTACTTTTCATTAGTGGGGTTTCAATTCGCTGAGGGTGACGGTGCTTTCAGCGGTGAGGTATCGAGCGACCCTATGGCTGCTGATGGACGTATTGAATACCATACCGATGGCAGGCCTGCGTCTGAAAGGACAATAATTATAACGTATCCGCGCAATGGGAATCTATTTGCAAATAGCGATACCCAAATCGGTACCTACACGTTCAAAGTGAGGGAGAATACGCCATATGGGACGTACGATAACATACTGAGTGTATCACTTGTCGGTGCAAGAAATAATAATATATCGATCCCGGCCCAGCGAAACAAAGATGACGACTATCGGTCCTTAATGGTAATAACCGGCAACAGCATAGAAGTGGGCGAGGAAAGCACTGACCCCGACCCTGACCCCACGCCGCCCTTCGAGGTGGCCTGCGGCTACGGCGGAAACTTTGAATACGATGACGACGCTGAGAAGCTCACCTTCATCCCCATAGAAGGCTATGCCCTCGACGTCCTCTACGTTGACGGTGTCCCCTGGGATGCAGAGGAGGTGCAGGGCGCGGAGTCCTATGAGCTTGACATCTCAGACGAAGAATTCGAAGAAACGAAGAGCATCGTCGCTACCTTTGCCCATACGATAAATTTTACACAACCTGATAACGGGTCGCTCAGCGTTGTCAGGAGTAACACCACTCTGGGCTCAGATGAAGAACTGAACAGCGGCGACATCGTCCGTGACGGTGAGCTGCTCACGATAACGGCCACACCGGAAGAGGACTATGAACTCGCTGAGATAGACGGCCTTGTCACCACAGGGCTTGTCGCTGTAGACGGAGAGGAAGATACCTATCGTGTTGAAGCTCCGCGTGGAGACGGCGATGAGCCCCCCACCCTGGTGAGCGTGAGCGCAGCCTTCGAGCTTGCCGTGGAACGCTATGCCATAACGCTTGACGATGCTATAGCAAACGGCACGGTCACCCCAGACAGGGTACTGGCCGCGGCAGGCAGCTTCGTTGCCGTTAGCACAGAGCCGAGTGCGGGTTATGAACTCTCCGAACTTACTTACAGAGCAGAAGGCGATGAGGAGCCTACCCCCATAGTGCGCGGTGGCTTTTTCATGCCTGAAGGCCCGGTCACGATAGATGCCAGGTTCACGGAGCTTACAGAAGCTGCCCTCGAGATCTCCACCCCAGCGCAGATGGCAGCCTTCCGCGATGCTGTCAACGCGGGCACGGACTACGCAGATCAAGTCGTACGCCTCACGGCAGACATAGACCTCTCGGCGTATCCAGAATGGCTGTCCATCGGCCAGCAGATACAATGGACATCGGATCATCCCTATACACCACCGTTTGCCCGCTACAACGCGTTCAAGGGCAGCTTCGACGGCGCGGGGTATACCGTGACGCTCGGCATAGACATGGATCCCTATGTGTTCTATGACCCCCGCTCCGAGATACCCGAAGGCGAATTGTCTGTCACCTACCAATACGCCGGACTGTTCGGCTATGTGGAGGGTGCTGAGATACAGAACCTCACTGTCGACGGCTCCATTGACCTGCATGCACAACACGGCATCAGGCCCTCGCACCTCGGTGCCGTCGTGGCGCATGCCTGTGAGACCACCCTCCGAAGCTGCACAAGTTACGTGAACATAAGTATCACAGGGAGCAGCGTAAGTCATGTCGGCGGCGTGGTCGGGTACCTGTCGCATAGCACAAGCTACGGCTACGAGGACAACCTTCTTGCGGGCTGTTCTAACTATGGGAGGATAGAGGTGCCTATCTCCGCTGACCTCGGCGGCGTAGCCGGCATAGTCTCTGGCGGCAACATCACCGACTGTATGAACGCCGGGGAGCTCGTCAGTCTTTCTCAGGGCGGTATTACGCAAACAGGCGGTGTTGTCGGTTTGGTGAGCGCAGGCAATAACGCCTCAAGTCTCATATCCGGCTGCTACAACACAGGCAGCGTGAGTTCCGCCTCCCTCCACATAGCAGGCATCGCGAACTCCTCTAAAGTTGACATCATAGACTGCTACAACGCAGGTTCCCTCAGTTGCATACGCGCAGTCACCTCGTCGAACCCTCTCTATATCGCTGGTATCTCGGCCTATCTGAGTGAGATATCTATCAGCAACAGCTACAATGTCGGCACGATAAGCTACGTGGGCAGCCCGAGCCCTTCGGTCATCAACGCGGACGACATAGCCCCAACGTCCAGTGCTGACCCCAGCACCATTGACAAAAACGACTATCCCATCCCCGCCAACTGCTACATCAAAAAAGACAGCTTCACCGCCGCAGACCTCAGCGCGTCGTTCAAAGACGACAAGACCAATATCAACGGTGGCTACCCGCTACTCGTGTGGCAGAATGCCATTGCCACGAGCGAGACTTACCGTGTTGCCTTCGACGTCATCATGCCCGAGGGCTCAGAGGCAGAACCGGTAGTCACGCTTTACTCAGACGCGGAGCGCACGAAGGCAATCATTCCCGAGCAGGACGGCTCCTGGAGCTTCACCAAGGCGAGCAACATCGCCATGACCACCTACTACTACGCGCTCTCTGCAGTGGGTTGTATGCCGGAAGTCGGCAGTTTCAACGTAGGCTACACCGATGTCATCGTACGGCCCGCACTCAGGCTTGCCGCGACAGTGTCCCTCACACTCACACCCGCTGACGGGTACCTCACACTCACCGGCCCTGCCGGTGCGGTCGCACACACGTCGCGGGTGGATGGCGTCTACACCTACACGGTCTATGCGGGAGACGTATACACCTACAGGGCCTCACGCTCGGGCTACAACTCCACGATGCGTGAGTTCGCAGCAGCAGACGGTGCAAACATCACCGTAGCGCTCACCTCTCAGGCTACGCCCGACAAGGGCACGATAACCCCGAATGCCCAGGGCGTCACCATCACCGAGGGCGGCAGCTATCGCGTCGCTCACACCAGCACCAGCGGCATCATCAACATAGCCACGACAGACTCCGTTACCCTCATGGGCACAGGCAGCTCCACGAATGATGTCTATGACAACCTCTACATTGACTGTACTGTTGCCGGTGTGGACCTCACGCTCCAGGACATCTACCTCACCAATAACGTGATAGGCCCTGCCACCCGCAACATGCTGGCGTTCACAGGCACTGCGGAAGGCGAGTTTGAAGGCACGGCCAATACGCTGCACTTCAAGGGTACGGTCATACTGGATTTGGATACGCGTTCGGGCGCGTACGCGATGGTTCATGTCGCACCGGATGTGGCCCTCACCATAGAAGGTGACGCCGACGCCGCGCTCTACCTCAACGAGCACGGCTCGTTGGTTGGCATTGAAAGTGCGGCTGTCATAGGCGGCAACGGAGGCGAATCCAACGGTGAGATAACTTTTGCCGGAGGCACGGTCTTTGCCAGGAACGCCGCACGAGGCATCAGCGCAGCCCCTGTGCCTGGTGCTGTCATAGGCTCAGGCTCGGCTTTCATCTCGGTCATCGGCATCCCCTCACCCATTACTGTCCAAGCCGGTAGCCTCAACATCATAGTAGCCTCAGAAAGTGCGGCCATAGGCAGTGCTACAGGCTCAGAGGTCAGAGTCCACCCTGGTGCCGCCCTCAATATAGACGTGGACTCCTCAGGGGTTGCGATAGGTGCAGGCACCCTCACCTACCTGGGCGGTACGCTCCGCAGCTACGTAGGCTATAATGCCACCGACCCCAATGGTGACGGCGACAGCTCCGACACGCTCTGGGAAGGCATCACCGCCCCGGGCATAAGCGACACCCCTATCACTGCGGACAAGGTGGACGGAGCAGGTAACCCCTTAAGTCTCCTCAGCTTCGACACCGCGCTCCTTACACCAGGTGCCTCGGAGTTCGAGGCCTACCTTGACGAGAGTGAAGATTCCCTCTACACAGGCACCCTCCACCACTACGGCTCCATCAACGCGGACAGGCCCGCTTCATCCCAACTCCCCATAGCCTACACGATGGACAACTGGGCACCACTGACCGACTCTTCCCTCTACCTCTACGCCACGGCTGCGAACCACTCTCTCACCGTAAACGGTGAAGACTTCAAGGCCTACTGGGCAGGGGATGTACCGGGGGCGGAGGCTCTCACCGGCTCCTTCCTCGTCACCCCCGAGGGCTCAGCGAGGGACATACTGGCAAGCGCCATAGCAGAGGCTGAGGAACTCCTCGCCTCAACAGTGAGCACAGAGGACGGCAACACGGTGGCACCAGAAGATAAGTGGGCACCTCCCGCAGACTGGGAGAGCTATAGTGAGGCCATAGCAGCAGCCTGGCAGGCAGCGCTTGACGCCACCACCAACGATGTAACGCTACAAGGTGCAACCACAAGCCTCGGCGAGGCCACATCAGCCTTCAGTGATGCCGCAAGCAATGGCACCCACAAAGGCAGCGTGGCTGACCTCACCGTAAGCGGTATCAACTCCCAGGGCTATACCTACACAGCCAAAGCCATCGAGCCAACTATCACCGTCAAAGACGGCGGGGATGACCTCATCAAGGACACGGACTACACAGTAGCCTATGCCAACAACACTAACGTCGGGAGTGCCACCCTCACCATCACAGGCACAGGTGCCTACGACGGTGAGCTCGCCATTCCCTTCACCATTAACCCGGCTCCTCTTACCATCACCGTGGACGCCAAGACGAAGTACCTCGGCTCCCCTGACCCCCCCTACAGCTACTCCGCAGTGGGCCTTAAGGCTCCAGACAGGCTCACGAGCCTCACCCTCACCCGCTCACCGGGAGAGACAGTGGGAAGCTATGACATCACCGCACGGGGTGCCGTTGTAGTAAACGGTAACACGAACGTGAGCGCTAACTACGCCCCGAACTACGTCAAGGCAACACTTTCCGTCCTGCCCCTCCTGGAGTCTTCCTGGCCCCGTCTCGACGGTGGCAAGACAGACGGTGGTCGCTACGACACCATGCAGGCGATAGTAGGGGAGGGCTGGACGAGTTCGGAGTATGTCATAGTGGCCTCAGGAGCTAACTTCCCTGACGCCCTTGCCGCTTCAAGTCTCGCGGGCATCTATGGGGCTCCGGTCATCCTCACAGAAAGCGCCACCCTGAGCTTTCAGGCAGAAGAGACCATCAAGAGCCTCGGCGCAACGAAAGCCTTCCTCATAGGAGGCGAGGCGGCACTCTCACCTGCCAGCTTCGCGGCACTTGAGGCTATCCTCGGAGAGGGTAAGGTAGCCCGCATCTCAGGCGATGACCGTATAGCCACCTCACTTGACCTCTACGAGAAGGGGCGTAGCCCAGAAGGGGGCAACCCCACCTGGTCAGACACTGCCATCATAGCTAACGGCTTTTCCTTCGCAGACGCGCTTTCGGTCTCACCGTTTGCTCATGCTACCCGCTCTCCCATATTCCTCTCTACCCCGGAGACAGGTCTTGACGAGGCAACGCTTGGAGCTATCCAGACAGGAGGCTTCAAGAAGGTGGTGATTACCGGAGGAGTCGCCGCCGTACCGGCTATCGTAGAAGCCCAACTCGCCTCCTCGGGAGTTACCATAGAGCGCTGGTCGGGGGATACCCGCTATGAGACGAGTGTGGACATAGTGAAACACTCGCTTGCAGACTCAGGTGGTGTACTTACCTTAAACAACCTGGTCTGTGCCACCGGAGACAACTACCCCGACGCCCTTGCGGGAGGGGCATTTGCCGGCCACACCGGCAGTGTGCTTCTCCTCGTACACGCCACACAGACAGGGGGACTTGCAGGCCTTGACCTTATCTGCGAACACAAAGATGAGATAGGTAAGGGCTACGTGCTCGGAGGTCCTGCCGCTGTACCTGAGGCACTCCTTCAGATCTTGGAGGGAGGCTCTCAAGGGCGGTAGGCACAGAGTATGTGCTGAAGAAACACGCAACACAGACAGAAGGGGGGCGGGATGTACGTCCCGCCCCCCGGGAGTGCCCCCGCGCCTTCCGCCCCCGGCGTCTTTCACCTCTGTGGGAGACACGAAGCTTAAAGTGAGCGCAAGCGAGACGAAAAGCGCAGAGGCACTGCACCCTGAAAGACAGTGAGACAGAAAGTCAAGACAAGAAGAGCTATGATACGAATGAAAACAGCTTCTATGGAAAGCGCGACACGGAGCAGAGCCCTCGTGGTTCTCACCTTAACCCTCGCCCTCTTCCTCACCTTCACCCTCACCCTCACCCCCGAGCTGGCCTTTGGAGCAGAGGGCGACGAGGGAAGTGCTGAGGCACCTTCCACTCCCGCCCGCATCATCTCGACACCCGCTGAACTCCTCGACTTCGCGCGTGAGGTTAACGGCGAGAAGACCGTCGGTGAAGAGAAACTTCCCGCACGGAGCTTTGCCGGGGAAGTCATAGAGCTTGCAGCCGACCTTGACCTGTCTGCCTACCCGGACACGAGAGGCAACTGGAAGGCCATAGCACCGGACAACTCACACCTCTTCGAGGGCACTTTCAACGGTAACGGACATACCATCAAGAACTTAAGGTACTCAAGCTCTCTCGTCGGAAACTATATAGGGCTCTTCGGCCACATCAAAGGTGCCACCATCAAGGACTTAAGGCTCGAAGGTGCCATCACGCTTCCGAATCTCACGAGTGGGGGCTGGCCCATAGGCCTCCTTGCTGCCTCAGATGCAGGGGGAAGCACCATCGAAGACGTCGAGATAGAAGGTTCTATCACCATCACACGCGAGGCCTCCACGCCCTCCTTCACCATCCTTGACGGGGGAGTCGCACTCGGCCTTGCGAGAAGATCTCAAACCACCCAGCTTACCCACGTCACCACAAAGGGCTCCATAACCATAACCGGTGCCTACGGGATAAGTGCAAACAGCGTTGCCGGTGTAGCCGCAGGACAGGCCACGACCACCTTCATCGAATGTGGTAACGAGGCAGACATCACGATAGACTCCACCTCCACAGAGAGGATAAGCTTCATCTCAGGGGTGGGTTCTTACACAGGCTCCTACTACCGCTGCTACAACAAGGGAGACATCACCGTCACAGGACCTCAGACAGACTGGAGCTATGTCGGAGGCATATCTTCTGGGGCAAGCTCAGGGGCCTCGCTCTTCTCCCAGTGCTACAACACTGGAAACATCACCGGGATTCACTTCGCGAGCGGCATTACACACGGCACGCCTCTTCTTACCGTCCTTGGCTCATATAACACGGGCACCATCACCTCTCCAAGAAGTGGCACGACGGTCTCTGCGGTCAATAACGGTGTGGCAGACGCAGCATCGACAGATAACTACTCCCTCGCTGACACGGTAAAGGGCATGCGTCCTGAGGCAGACACGGGAGCAGACAGAAGCGCAGAGGAGTTCAAGGGTGAAGGCCTCCTCGCCTCACTGAACGCTACCGCCTTAAGCTACGTTCCCGTTACAGGCACAGAGGACTTTCCGCGCCTTGGCTGGGAACTTGGACAAGGTGAGCCTGTTATCACCGAAACAGGCACTGAGCCAAGCTCCGCCCGCATCAAGTACGGCGAGAGTGTCGTGCTTTCTCTTAGCGCCACGTCTCCCACCGACGAGCGTGCGCAAGGCTCGGGCGGTACGCTTTCCTACCAGTGGTACGAAAGCCCCTACGCACTTGCCGGCTGGGGAACGGAGATAGAAGGCGCAAAAGGCCTGAGCTACACCTGGAGTCCTGAGGTGGAAGACGCGGCGGGCTACCACTACTTCTACTGCATCCTCACCAATAGCTGGACTGAGGGTGAAGGCACCTCCTCGAAAAGCATCGTAAGTCCGCTCTTTTCGGTGAGTCTCGTCACCACCGATAAGGTCTGGAAGCCTGTCTTCAGTGCAGAGCCCCGTGACACCTGGTATATACAGAGTGATGAGTGGGCCGCCTTACCTGCACTCAGTGTTAAGCTTACAGAGCAGGCAGATACCCCAGAGGCTCACGTCGGAGATGTCACCTACCAGTGGTACAGCAATACCACTGAGAGCAGAGAGGGCGCCACAAAACTCTGGGGAGAGGAAAGCCCAGGCTTCTCCCCTCCCATCAATACAGTGGGCACCACCTGGTACTTCTGTGAGATAACCAACACCTATGAGGGCTCTAACATCGTTACTTCTCAGAGTGCTCTCGCAAAGGCGGTGGTGTGGGACTATGACTCGGTAAGGCCGGTGATAACCGCACAGCCCGAGCCTGCCCAGTATGTATGGGGCGAGACAGAGGTAGAAGAACTCAGGGTAGGAGCAAAGGGACCTGCGGGAGACGCCGGAGAAGACGGTACGCTTTCTTTCCAGTGGTACTACAAGAGAGAAAACACCGAGCCAGACCCCGAGGCAGATACGCTCGTAGCGGGTGCTACCTCAGCCACCCTCACACCGGACACCGGGCTTGCCCTTGACACCTATTACTACTACTGTGTCATCACCAACACCTTCTCGACCCCCTACCCAGAGGCACTGGGCCAGGAGTCTCACGCCCTCTCGAACAAGGCGCTTGTGGCCATCGTCTCTGCTACCGAGCCGGCAAAGCCCGTTATTTGGAGCGCGACTCCTCCAGACGCCGACTATAAGCAGAAGGAAACACCCGCCCCGCTCAGTGTCACCGCAGACCTCGGGGATGCCACTGAGGGCTTTGACACAGAGCCTCATCTTAGCTACCAGTGGTATCTGAACACCACCGGTATTCCTCCCGAAGGGGACGCGCCCTCAGAGGGAGATACCCAGATAGAAGGTGCCACAGAGTCTGTCTACACTCCACCTGCCACCTCTACGCTTGCCACCACCTTCTACTACTGTATCGTCACCAACACCTTCGAGAAGGTGAAGACGGCCTCCACCGCAAGTGCCCTTGCCGCCATCACCGTAAGTCCCCTCCGTATCTACACCGTAGAGGAACTGAAGGCCTTCGCGGACTTCGTTACTGCCCCCACTACCCCTGCACACTACTACGACGACATCACGCTTGTCCTGGAGAGCGACCTCAACCTTGAAGAGGGAGGTACGCTCACGAACCCCTGGGTGCCTCTTGGAAGCTGGTGGAAGCCCTTCAGTGGCACCTTTGACGGACAGGGCCATACCATCTCCGGTCTTCACAGCACAAGTGAAGGGACCGGTGGCATCTTCGGTGTCATCACCGGCGCAACGATAGAAAACCTCATAGTCAGAGGTGAGGTGAGGTCAGAGGCAAACTCGCTTTCCGGTGTCGTCTTCTCCCTTGCCTCTTCTCCTTCTCGCCCGACCACCATCCGTAACGTCGGCAGTGAGGTGAATATCTATTCCACCTACGCCGGTAACGTGGACATCGGGGGCATCATCGCTGCTGCAGGCAGAGACAGCACCACAGCAGGCGCGGGACTCACCTTAGAGGGCTGCTACTACCGGGGCACGATACTCACCACCTCAACAGACATGTATTCCACCTACCACACCGGCGGCATCATAGGCTCTGCCTACCGCTATGTCTACATTCGTGACTGCTACAACGCAGGGACCATAGCCTCAAGTGGCTCGGTGGGTGGTATCGCAGGGGGACTCGGCTCACTGTACCCCGACTGCCTCATCGAGAACTGCTATAACAGAGGAACGGTCACCTATGCCTCAGGCACGGTGCGTGACTTTGACCACATAGGGGCTATCGCGGGTAACGCCAGCAGTGTGGAGGCTTTCGAGCAGTACTCCAACACCTGGTATCTCCTAAGCAGTGCTCCCAAGGGTTGCTACTATGACTACGGTCCTTACAGGGATCGCTTCACTGAGGTCATCCGTCCCGTAAGTGCTGCGGAGTTACGTTCTGCTGAAGTCTTAGACGCACTGAACGCGGGAAGGGAGAATGCTCCCTGGAAGGCAGGTGAGGACTCTCCTCAGCTTGCCTGGGAAGAGGAGTCTTCCTCTCAAGCGCGCATCGTCATTACTACCTCTCCCCTGGAAAGTCAGACCGTCACGCGCTTTGGGGAGGTAAGTCCCCTCACGGTCACGTCCCGTATAGAGGGAGGAAGCGGCACACTCAGCTACCGGTGGTATAAAAGCCC
>JAISEO010000078.1 GCA_031264075.1 Coriobacteriales bacterium
GGTGGGACACCAGCCCCGTCCCTGCTGTCCCACCTGCTGTCCCGCCAGCCCCGTCCCCGCTGTCCCACCAGCCCCGTCTCCTCTTACCGCACTCAGGGGGAGAGGAGGTGCTCCGCGACGGTCGCGCCTATCAGGTAACTGCTCGCCGAGGTATTGCCGTCCATGTGGTGAGGGATGATGGAGGTGTCCGCCACAATGAGGTCATTGACCCCGTACACGCCTCCCCATCCGTCAACAACCGCCCCCTCTTCAAGCTTGCCCATGCGTAAGGCTCCCTGCTCATGAAAAGCCTGCGAAAAATGCTGTCGGATATAGCTGTCGAGCCTGGCGTCGTCAGCCAGCACGTCTTCGCTCAAATCGACGAGGCGATACGGGCCGCCGTTTTTGGCAAGCGCGTCCACCGTGGGCTTGACATAGGAGCGCAGTCCGGCCTGTAACACCGCGATGTCATCCGCGCTGCTCAGAAAACCCTCGTCGGACAGGAAGGCCTTGAGCGGATCCGCGCTCTGCAGGGTGAGGCTGCCTCTGCTTTTGGTGTCTACGAGGATGAGGATTATCTGCATCATCTCACCCGTTACCATCGTGATTATCTGCAGGGCGCGATGGTCACGGCGCTCGCCGGGCAGAGGATTGGGCAAGAAGGCGCCGCACTGCATGGTGGCCCGCTCCGGCGCGACTTCTCTTAAGGGCTCGGGGCCTACGTAGACCATGCTGGCAACCACCGCGTCATTGATGAGATTGCTGCCCACTGCGGGGTTATCAAAGACAACGGGAATACCCAGGGCCTCAAGCTCGCTCGCCTTGCCTATGCCTGAGAGCATCAGCAGCTTTGCACTCCTGATACCGCAGCACACGATGACCTTTTTTCGGGCAGCTGCCCGGTAGCACACACCTTTGTGGAGGTACTCGACCTGACGCGCCCTCCGTTCGTCGTCAAAGAGTATTTTGGTTGCGGTGGCCTCATAGAGCACCTGCAGGTCGTGGCCCTTGATGCCCTTGCCGGAGTTTGTGGTGACCTCGTCACCCAAAAAGCAGACCGAGGCGCTGGCACGGTCGGTGTTGGGTTTCTGGTACAACTGTGCCCTGAAATACGGCCCGATGGGCGTGCGGGGATCGTTGTAGTCTTCGATGAGCGCATGGCCGCATCCCTCCTCCAGAGCCTGGCCCAGAGCCTTGACAAAGGGCGGAGGGTTCTGATTGGCCTGCCGTATCCTCAGCCTGCCGTCGTGGCCATGAAAGGCATTGTCTGCAAAGGCTCCCTCAAAGTTCTCAAGCAGCTTGTAACGACGTACTGCATGCTCCAGCGACCATTGGCTGCCTGCGGCGAGTTCCCAGGCCCTGAGCACCGGGGGCGTGGGCCGGACGTAGATCTCGTAATTGACCGAACTCCCGCCACCGGCAAGCCGTCCGCCACCCAGAGGCAGCAGCAGTCCCGGAAGCTCTACCTGCTCCTTGATAAGCTCAGGCCAGTAGTACTCGGGGTACTTTCCCATCGTTCCCTGCGAGCCGCGGATTATCGGATCCCTGTCACTGTTGGCACCCGCCTCAAGAACGAGGACAGAGTTACTGCCGTCCGCGCTCAATCGGTTTGCGATGACCGAGCCGGCCGGTCCGGTGCCGATGACGAGGTAATCGAAGGTTTTTTCGTGGTGGGTGTCGAGTTCTGCGTGATGAGACATGATGCGCCTCCGTTCTGCTGTGCTGGCGCTTTATGGGCTTTAACGCTACCAAGGTAGCTTCGACGTATCCCAGTGTAGCACGCACATCAGGGCAAGAGAGCCGCACGCATTGGCAACGATCTTGTCAACGGGCGGGACAGCAGGGACGGGGCCAGTGGGACAGCAGGGACGGGGCTGGTGTCCCACCTTCACCAATCACAGAAGAAGAGTGGCTACACGGTAAAACCGGTGGGACACCAGCCCCTTCCCTGCTGTCCCACCTGCTGTCCCACTGTCGAACGCCTCTTTCAGCTCTGTCTCAGAGTCCGCCCAACTCAAACCGCACAAAACCTGCAACGCTCAGCGTGTCTCCGAGTTCCTTGGAGGCAGCCTCGAGGACCTGTGCCACCGTCGTGTCGGGATCTTTGATAAAGGCCTGCTCAACGAGGGCGTTTTCCTTGTAGAACTTCTTCATGCGACCGGCGGCAATCTGCTCCTGGATCTTCTCCGGCTTGCCGGATTCAGCGGCCTGCGCCTTATAGATGTCCATCTCCTTCTCGATGAGTTCTCTGGAAAAACTCTCACGCGAGAGAGCGAGGGGATTAGCGGCCGCCACCTGCATGGCAATGTCCTTGGCCACCGTCTTGAAGACCTCACTCTGTGCGGTCTCAGGCTTGTTGAAGTCAAACTGCACGACAATGCCCAGGCGTCCCCCGCCGTGGATGTAGGAGGCAAAGGCACCGGCGGCGGTGGAGAGGCGCTCGAAGCGGCTCACCTGGATATTCTCGCCAATCGTATGGATGCCCTCGGTGATAAGGTCCTGGACGGTAGTGCCTTCTACCTTGAGACTGTTCAAGGCCTCAAGGTCTGTGGGGTCGTCCTCAAGCACGGCCGTGGCAATCTTGTCTGCCAGAGCGGCAAAGACTTCGTTGCGGGAGACAAAGTCGGTCTCGCAATTGACCTCTACGAGCGCGGCGCTCTTTGCGTCGTCTGCAACCCTGGCCACGATAAGACCCTCATTGGTGGCACGGCCCGCCTTTTTGGCAGCGGCCGCCAGGCCACGGGTGCGCAACACGTCTACGGCCTTGTCCAGCTCGCCCTCGGCCTCGCTGAGGGCCTTCTTACATTCCATCATGCCGGCGCCGGTCATGTCGCGCAATTCCTTGACCAGCTTGGCGCTAATCTCTGTCATGGTACTCACTCCTTTGCTTCCTCGGTAGCCTCTGCTACCTCTTCGACAATCTCTGCCGGGGTTTCTTCTATGGTGGCTGCTGCTACCATCTCCTCCTGGGGGGCCGCGTCGCGCAGTGCGGAGGCGTCGTCGTCCGTTGCGGAGGCCTCCTCACCTGTTGCGATGGCGTCGGTGTCTGTGTGGGGAGCGCTGGGATCGGGCTCAGCGGGCCTTGGAGCACCAAACTCCGGTGCAACAGCAACGGGCGCAGCGGCGGCCTCGTCGAGAATCATCTCGGCCTCGCTCAGGACCTCGTCTGCGGCTCCCGCTACAATCGCGCTGGCAACGCAGTTGGTAATGAGACTGACCGATCGGATGGCGTCGTCATTGCCGGGGATGCCATAGACGACCTCGTCCGGATCGGCGTTGGTGTCAAGGATGCCGATGACCGGGATGTTAAGCCTCCGAGCCTCGGCCACGGCAATCTCCTCACGCTTGGTATCCACGACAAACACGGCCTGCGGAGTAGCGGTCATGTTGCGCACGCCGTTAAGGTTGGCCTGCAACTTTGCGAGCTTCTTGCGCAGGAGAACCTGCTCCTTTTTGGGAAGCGAGGCCATGCGGCCGTCCTCCTCCATGGCTTCCAGCTCCTCCATATAGGTAACGCGCGAGCGTATGGTGACAAAGTTGGTGAGCATGCCGCCCAGCCAGCGATTATTGACATAGGGCATACCGCAGCGCTCGGCGGCAAACTGTATGGGCTCCTGGGCCTGTTTTTTGGTACCCACAAACAGCACGGTACCGTTTTTCTCGGCGAGTTCCTTAAAAAAGCTGTAGGCCGTGTCCAACTCGATAAGGGTCTGCTTGAGGTCGATGATGTGAATGCCCTTGCGGGAGGTGAAGATGTAGGGCTTCATCTTGGGGTTCCAACGACGTGTCTGATGCCCAAAGTGCACACCGGCGTCGATAAGCGACGCAACATTGATCTTTGCTGCCATACGTACTCCTTTTTGTTGTTGAGAGCTACGCTCTCCCTCTGCCCGGTTCAACCCTCCTGCGCAACCGCTTACGTCCCTGTCCGAGCATCGGCGGTAAGCTCTGCTCAAACTCGCACGCGCGGCCACAAGCGCATTCAGTCCCCCGGCATGTGAAATGTCGAGGCCGACCCTTCTGGTCTGAGCCTCCTGGAAACGAACCGGTCTATTGTAACAGATACTGTTGAAGGAGTGCGGGACGGCAGGAATCAGAGATCATCCCAGAGATCATCCCCTGCCTCATTTATCCTCTATCCCTCCTCGCCTCGCTTTGCTGCTATAATCGACGACATGACAAAACCACTTGAACATACTCAAAACGTATCGATGTTTGAATACGATTGCAACAAAAGTGCATCAAACAAGACAAAGCATGGGATAGATTTTGAGGAAGCTCAGGCGCTTTGGAAGGATGACAATCGGACCAGGACTCCATCTGAGTACATTGGAGAATCGAGAATAATGACAACTGCCAAGTACCACGAGAAGCTCTACACAGCGATATACACTGAAAGAAATGGTACCATCAGGATAATCTCTGTGAGAAGGGCACGGCAAAATGAGGTGAAGCTCTATGAAAACAAAGACAATTAGCGCGGAGAAGTTCGACAGAATCTTTGACGAAGGCGAGGAAGATATTCTCCGATACTTCGATGTGAGCAAGACTACACGCCCGGGCTTGGAGCAGGAAAAGATTAGCGTCAGCCTGCCGAAGCAGATGCTTGTTTCTCTGGATAGAGAGGCGGAGCGAATAGGCACTACCCGCCAAGCGGTCATAGAGCTTTGGCTTGATGAGAAGCTTGAGACCTTGATTGCCTGATTGCACAGGAAAGACTGTAGACAGATAGCTTTGGTGGCAGTGAAACACATCTGACTGTGGTATGCTACAGCGGTTCTGCCCTGAGGATCTCGATGCTCTGCTTTTGTTCGTCTGTCGCAAGCTCCAACACAAAGAGGTCGCGGTTGCGGAGGACGTGCTGCGCGTTGTAGAGCAGGTTCTCGTAGAACCTGGTGAGATACAGCTGCTCTGGCTTGATGCCCAGTGGTAGATTGATGTAGCAGGCCCGCACCAGGGCGTTACGATAGTACAGTGAATGGGCCTTGAACGTACTATTGCTGACGTTGTAGCCGAGACTGTCAAGGTATTTGCCCACAAAGGTGGCGACCGTGCGGGTATTGCCCTCGCTGAAGGGGTGCACGAACCAGAGTTTCTTGGTCAAGCTGCCAATACGCTCAATAACCTGTGTTGGCGCACTGTCTTTCCAGCCAGTCTGACGCTCGGTATTGAGAGCCTCCTGGAGCATGCGCTCGGATGCCGAAGGAGGCAGATAATCAACCGTATCGCCAAAGAGGACAGGCTCCCTTTTCCAGAGTTCCGTCTGCTTGTACCTTCCCGCATCGGGCAGGGTGTCCTGGAATATATGGCGATGATAGTCGCTGAGCGCCTCCACGCTCAGATCAAATCCCGGTTTCTGATACAGCTGATTGATGCGAGCGCTGGCAAAGTCGGCCTCCTCCTGCCTGTGCGTGAGTTCAGCACCCGGCACCTCATCATAATACGCACGTAGCAGCTCGGGGATCTCGTTGTAGTCGAGCTCGCCATCGACATTAAGGTCAACAAGCTCCAGTAGTTTGGGAGAAGGCTTCAAGCCGTCAACTGCCTGAAGGCCCAGGGCAATGCCCCAGTACGCCAGCTTTGACTCTCGGGTGTTGCGCAGGCCCGCTGAGGTATAGCTTGAGCTAAAGCCGTCTTGAGTCATGCTGCCCCCCGTCACAGCAAGTCCTTGAGGGCGGAAAAGGGTGAGGGGGTGTTTGTGTCTGGGGCATCGCTGAGCGGTTCGGCGACGTGGGCCTGCGTGCTGCCGCCGTCGCAGTCGGGTTGACAGAGCGCTACGGTGGGTATCTCAAACACAATGGCGGCGAGTACAGCTGGCGCAATATCGATGCGGCCCTTCTCGTCAACGCACTCATATTCCTGGAGGCCTCTGTCTCGCTCGCTCCGAGGCTTTTGCAAGAGGAAGTAGCCCTGTATCTCGCCGGTTATATCCAGGATGGCCGGCTCCAGGCAGCGGTCGCAGCTGGTGGCAAGCTGTGCTGTAGCCGTGCCGCTTACGAGCACCGCCTCGCCGGTATTGCTCAGGTTTGCCTCGTAGGCAATGCCCTCTGGCAACTCAAAGTGACGATGACCGATGTCAATGCTCGACACGGCCAAAACACCCTGGGCCTGTTGGGTGCTGCCCAGCGTACGCATCCCGGGCAGGGCCTGGATATAGAGGGGGTCAAGCTGCATGATAACTCCAAGGAGTCTTTTGGGGAGCGATGGTTAACCATCGCTTCTCTGGGTAGCGCGCAGAAATCTCTTTCTACTGGCGTGGCGTAGATTTGTTGTTGAGCCTTTCGCGACACCTGCGAACATTCTCGTTTATCTGGGTCACGGTGTTTTCGATATGAGAGAAGACCGTATCGGCGTAGTCCTCGGCTCCCGCGCGCATCTCGCGCTCCTGCTCACGGGCATCGGCAAGCACATTCTCCGCCTGCTGCTGAGCAATGCGCACGACCTCCTGCTGACTGGCAACCGTGAGGGCCTGATTGCGGGCATCCTCAAGGATGCGATTGGCCTCCACCTCAGCGTCCTCCAGAATATTCTGCTGCTCTCGCACAATTTGACGAGCTTGAGCAAACTCCTGGGGAAACGCCTGCCGTATCTCGTCGAGAATATCCAGGGCCGGACCAACGTCAATACTGCGACGGTCTCTGTTTCCCAATGCTGGTTTGCCATCTTCGATGAGGTCGGAGAGTTCATCGACCAAAGCCAAAACGCCAGTCTCATCCATCGTTGTTCCTTTCAAAAGCCATCCATGGCCCGGGGTACCGTACACTTGATTATCCCGGCATACACCAGATGATAGTGATCCCGTGCAGTCAGTTTGTCTTAGCAGTGTAACACAACCGTCAAATGCGCGCTCAGTCCTTCTCTATGTCAAAGCGCACGGTGATGCTGTTGCCCTTGACGCGTACCCGGGGCAGGTCAACGAGACTCAGATAGTAGCGGTCTCCCAGCACCTCAAAGGCGGCCTCGAGCGCGCGGGCGAAACGCTCGGAATCCTCCTGGGCTATCTGAAGGCCGCGGCTGTCTTTGAGCGGGGATCCCCTGCTCGTGCGCAGGGCTTTGGCAGAGCTGAGGATGCTTTTGACGAGCGGCTCCAGCGGCTCAATCTGCCCGGCCAGGATGCGATGCGCCGTGCGTTCGGAGATGCTGAGGCCGAGCTCTTCACAGCTTTTCTGCAGCTCGGCGGAGTCACCCGCGGGAGCAAGGCGCTGCACGACGGGCAGGAGCCTGACGTCCTTGCAGAAGAGCAGCTCCTCGCGCTTGAGGCTCCTCTGCCCAAAGTCCAGCAGTGTTGCGGCAATCTGAGCGGGTGAGCCGAGGTAGACGGCAATGGCCTGCTCCTCAGCAAGAGCAAACTCCACCACGGTGCGGGCGATGTTATGCGGGCCCGTGCCCACTTCCAGCTGGCCATTGCCGTTACGGCGGAGTGTGGGCAGCGTGGACTGGTCGCTCCGTTCGGGGAGCTGTTCGGTGTTTGCCTCCACAACAATCGCGCTGCCGAGTTCGGGGGCGGAGGCCTGTACGAGGGCTTCCCGGGCATTGGAGGCAATGGAGTAGAGGGCCATGCCACGCCCGTGTACCCCCCAGTTATCCAGTATCATGCTGTCGAGCTTTGAGGTAACACGCGGCTCAAACACCTTCTTGTGCAGCGCGGCCGGAATGCCCTTGCCGTCATCGATGACGACGAGCGAGCGCAGGGCCTCTTCGCGGTGGGTGGCCACAAAGAGGTGACGCGCCTCAGCGTCGCGGGCGTTGCGGAGCATTTCTATGACGATGTCCTCAACGTGTTGGATGTCGTGCTTGGCCTGACGCCGCTCGGCCTCGGCACTGCGCAGGCGCACAAAGCCGTCGCCCAGGCTCTCCTCAACGCGCAGATGCACCTCGCCGGAGAGCTGTTCTACAAACTCTATGAGTTGCCTGTCGGGCATGGTTGCCTGTATCTCAGAGCCACGTACTCCGCGTACTCGCAGCTATTTGGCTATGTCCTCGGCCCGGCTCTCCCTGATGACGAGCACCTTTACCTGGCCCGGATACTGCATCTCGCCCTCTATCTGCTTGGCGATGTCATGTGCCAGCACCTTGGCCTCGTCGTCGTTTATCTTGGAGGGCTCCACCATCACGCGAATCTCGCGGCCCGCCTGCATCGCAAAGGTCTTCTCGACACCTTCATGGGCATTGGCAATGCTCTCCAACTGTTCCAGACGCTTGATGTAGCTCTCGACACTCTCGCGGCGGGCACCGGGGCGTGCGGCGGAGACGGCGTCTGCGGCCTGGATGAGCACGGCCAGCACCGTGGTAGGCTCCACGTCGGCATGATGGGCCTCAATGGCGTGCACAATATCGGCCTTCTCGCCAAAGCGACGGGCCAGGTCGGCCCCTATGATGGCGTGTGAGCCCTCGTTTTCGTGGTCGATGGCCTTGCCCAGGTCGTGCAGCAGTCCGGCCCGCTTTGCCCGCACAGGGTCAAGCCCCAACTCCGAGGCCATGACGCCGGCAAGATAGGCAACCTCCAGACTGTGATTGAGGACGTTCTGGCCAAACGACGTACGGTAACGCAGCCGGCCCAGCGTTTTTATCAGTTCGGGATGAATATCCAGGACACCGGTGTCAAAGGCTGCGGCCTCGCCGGCTTCCTGCACCTCGCGCTCCACGAGTTTGGTTGCCTTGTTATACATATCCTCAATGCGCGCAGGGTGGATGCGACCGTCGGCAATGAGGTTTTCCAGCGCTATGCGGCCAATCTCGCGGCGCACCGGATCAAAACTCGATACCGTCACCGTCTCCGGGGTGTCGTCAATGATGAGGTTGATGCCGGTTATCTGCTCGAAGGTACGGATATTGCGGCCCTCTTTGCCGATGATGCGGCCCTTGACGTCGTCGGAGGGGATGGTGACGGAGGACACCGTGTGCTCGGCGGCGTGGTCGGCGGCGACCCGCTGGATTGCGAGCGAGAGTATCTCGCGCGACTTCTTGTCGGCCTCGTTGCGTATCTGCTGTTCGCTCTCGCGGATGATGGCGGCAGCCTCATGCGTTACCTCGTTCTTGACGCTGTCCAGGAGTGCCTCCTGGGCCTGGCTTTCGTTCATGTTGGCGATGCGTTGGAGTTCTGTGTTTGCGTCTTCCAGAGCTGCGGTGAGGTCGCGATCCTTCTTCTCAACCTGGCCTGCCATTGAAGATATCTGATGCTCGCGTGAGTCCAGACTATCGGCACGCTTGTCGAGGTTCTCCTCGCGCTGGATGAGCCGGTTTTCGAGGATCTTGACCTCCTTGCGGCGCTCGGCAGCGTCTTTCTCGGCCTCCTGCTTGAGTTGATAGGCAGCATCCTTGGCCTCTGCCCTGGCCTCGCGCTTGATAATGTCAGCCTGTTTCTCCGCGTCACTCTGGATTTGTTCCGCGCTATCGGCGGCCTGCTTCGCCGCGCTCTTGAGCACATACCGTGCCAGAACAAAGCCAACGCCTGCGCCAACAAGCAGCGCGACTATCACGCCAATAATTGTTTCGATTCCCATGTCTTACACCTCTTCTGTGTTTTACTGTTCAAGTTGTTTCAAGTCGTTTGAGATGCGGCAGGCGGCCCAATCAAAAAAGCCGGAACGCATCCGGCATGATGATCACAAGCTCATGATAGCCCGGGCCAGGCCGCCCAAAAGCAGCCACCCGGTATGTAATATCAAAACGCATAAGCGATAAGATCAAAATGCCTCTCTACATAGTAAGTTAGGACCGGGTCAAACGTCAAGGAAATCATTTTGGGAAGTGGTGTGGGTTTTAAGCGGGCGAAAGGCTATAGTATCTTTAGGGCAGCGTCTGCCAGACGGGTACGCCTCCTTTGGGTCTTTTGGCCCGGAGAGGAGGTGATTACCTTTGGAGGCATTCAATCTCGTAGCACAGCTGGCGTCGATATTCACGGCGATGGTTGAGGTTGTGAGGATGGTGCGGAAGTTCTGGCGCAAGAAGATGCGTCGAGACGAAGAGAAGCGAGAACCGTAAGGCTCTCGCTTCCAAAAAGTCGAGGCGTACCCGTCGACCCTACTAGATCTACGGCGGGCGCTGCCTTCAACCATAATACCACGCTTGGCAGGAAATGCGCAAGTCTAGGTCAACTCATCCACAAACTTTACTATTCTTGCGTTGCTGAAGGCCGGGTCGTTGAGGAGATCGTAGAAGGTGGTCTGGGGACGCTTACCGTCGTAGGCCTGGAGGAGGGGCTTGGTGGGGTCTTGCGGGTAATTGTGGGCCACCACGCCAAACTCGCCGCTTTTGAGGCGTACGAGGCAGGCTGTGGGATACGGGGCCACGATGTTTTGGAGGGCGTCCACTATGTCCGGGTCAAACTTGCGGTCGCTTTGCTGCTCCAGTACATCGAGGGCCGCTACCGGGTACATGGCCGCTCTGAAGGCACGCTTTGAGGTGAGCGCGTCGTACACGTCACAGATGGCTATGATGCGCCCGAACAGCGAGATCTTCTTGCGGCGGAGCCCATTGGGATACCCGGTGCCGTCGTAGTTCTCGTGGTGCTGGAGTACGCCCTGGGTCATGGACGGCGTGAGGGCAAAGTTGCGTTCGAGGTATTCCGCGCCTCGCTGCACGTGCTCCTTGACCATCTCGAACTCCTCGTCGGTGAGCTTACCGGGGCGGCTTAAGAGCGAACCCGGCAGAAACACCGAGCCCACGTCATGAAACAGCGAGGCGATGCCCAGGTCCAGAAGCTGCTCGCGGGTTAGCCCCAGCCTCATGCCGATGCGCAGGGCCAGAATCATCGCCATCACCGCGTGAAAGTCCTCGTAGGCAGCGTAGGGCCGCGTGTCAAGGTAGTCAATCCTGGCACCCTCGCGCTCCATGAGGGCCTCCAGCACCGGCTCCACTATGTCCAGCTGCTCGCGCCGGGGCACACAGTAGCTCAGCGTGGAGTCGTCGCGCACGTTTGCCATGATCTGCGCAACGCTGCTCACCGTGCCGTAATACAGGCCCTCATTGATAATGGGATCGGCCACTATCTTGTCGGTGCAGGGATCCAGGATGTAGGCTCCCGGATACCCTGCCTTCTTTATCTTCTCAATATCGCGGTTCGATAGTTTCTGCCCGTCCACGAAATTCTTGTTGCAACGCTCGTCAAAGAGGTTGCGGGCCAACAACATGCCCTTCGTCAAGCCCGCCTGTGATAGGTACCTCATCTGGTTGGTTTCTCTCTATTTTCTACTCAGTTTACCGCGGCGCACAAACAGCAGCACCAGCAGAACGCCTATCGCGAGAAGCACGACGACAAGCGCGGGAATACCGGAACGGAGCATCGAGCCCAGCGGATCGTTGGCAGCAGCGCTGTTGGCCTCCTCGTTGGTGAGCAACTCCACCTCGAGGAGGTTCTCGCTGTCCATGGTTGCCATGGGCTCGGACTCGGAGCCGTTTAACAGGGCGTCCCTGTCATAGAGCTCGTAGAGGCCGCTAGCAAAGTTGAACATCGCTACCGTCCTGGTGGTCGTGGGTTTGGCGAGGTCGCCCGAGGCGAAGCCAGCACCGGTACCCGCCACGTCACCGCCGCCCGAGCCGGTTGGGCTTGAGCCGCCGGCTACCGCAGCGGAGTCGTCGGCGTCATCGCCGCCGCTTGCCGTGCCTTCATTACCCATGGCCGTGCCGCCACCGGTGGCACCGTCAACAGGCTCCAGCACCTCACCGTCCACTATGGGCAGTTCGTTGGCCTCCGCGCCGCTGTCCGGCGAGACCGGTGTGCCGAGATTGGGCCCGATGTGGCCCTCGGCCAGCATGCCCTCCTCAACGGCGGCCTTGAAGGCCGTAAGATCGCGGTAGCCTGTGGCCAAGCCGGCCAGCCTGCTCACCACCTTCTCGCTGAAGAAGCGGCTCGTATAATCGGCAAAGTTCTCGTCGCCGGCGGCATCGGAGAGCTCCAGCGCGCTGCCGCTCAGGTAGTTGAAGGCCACCACTTTACCGTTGCTGTAGCGCACCATGACGAGCGGCTCGCTCGTACGGAGGTTGTTGCTCATCTCGGCGACGTCACTGGCGGAGAAGTTCTCCGGATAGGCCAGCGCCGCCTGGGTGTCCACGATGGTGCCCTCGCTGTCGAGGAAGCTGAGATAGCTTTCCTCACCGCTCTGTCCGGCCAATACCGCGTCGGCTACGACGGGCAGCTCGGGGTCAACCGGGAAGAGCGTGTCATCCCTGACAAGGATGCGCATGGGCTGCACGGTGCCGCCGCCCACGACGGTGTAGCTCTTGAAGGTTTGAACATCTACGCCACCGGTGCTCCCGGTGAAGAGCGGCACGGGGCTCGCCTCCGCCAGGGCCAGCTCGCCTACGTGGCGGGCGATGGTGCCGGTCTCCAGGTTATAGACCACGCCGCCCTCCGCCAGGGCCTCACCATTCTGCAGGTGCAGGTAGGTGCCGGGCAGGAGTCCGTTTGCCGAACTCTGCACGCCCGAGGCCGTCACGTGGTAGAGCGTCGTGCCCTCCACCATGACCGAACGGCGCATGCCCACCGGGTCTATCTCAAAGCTGGTGAGCGTGCCTTCCTGCTCCACCAGCACCGTGAGCGGTGTGGCAAAGTCGTAGGTGAAGGTGTAGGTGCGCGCATCCTGCTCCGCGGAGAAGAGCACGTCCTCGTTGCTGTAGTTGAGCTCGCGTGGTTCGTCGCTGCCCGCAGAGGCAGTCCCCGAGCCAGCGGCCCCTTCGTCCTCGGCACCGCTCGCTGCGCTCGCAGCGTCGCCGATGCTCACAGCATCGCCCTCGGCCTGGGCGGCCTGGGCGGCCTCTCCAGCGTCCTGATAATCCGCCAGCGTGCCGGGCAGGATGACAAAGCTGGTGTAGGGCTCAACCGACGGGAACTCCAGATTGAACTGGTCGGCACCCACGGCGTAGGCATCGACTGTGGCCTCGCCCTCGACGATGGCAGAGAAGCCGAGTGACATGGTACCCATGCCGTTGGGCACATAGTCGGGTATGCGGAAGCCGCCGCCAAAGGCCGCTATGCCAATGGCCGTAGAGGTGAGGTTACTGTTGGTAGCGGGACCATTGGGGTAGGCGCTCGGCACATACGCGTTGCTGCTGTTGGTGGCGCCGGGGATGCCGCTGCCGTTGCCCTCACTGAAGGGGCTCTGGAGGGTGTCCCGCAGGGGATAGGGCAGGTAGTTGTTTGCGAAGCTGTTGCCGGTAGCGCCCACCCGGCCATAGTAGAAGGTATAGTCGCCGTAGTCGCGCGTGGCGCTGTAGTAGCCGGAGTTGTCGTAATTCTGGCCAAAGCGGAATATCCAGTTGAGCCGCGGGACGGTATAGTTGGTGGTGCCCGGAGTGTCCCACGCGAGCCTATAGTGGTTGGAGTTGTAGACCAGGGTACCGGAGAGGGCATTCCAGGCTGGAGAGCGGTTGATGGGATCGTAGGTATTGCCGACGATGGTGGCATTATCCCGCTTGGGATAGTCCATGGTCCCGCCGCTCGAAGCAAAGTTATAGAAGGGCACGCGGTAGTCGTCGGCCGAAGGATTGGTCTGCTGGCCTATGTCCCCGGAGCCGTTGTAATACATGGCCTTCTCGTACACGCCGGTCGCCGTGGTCTTGTTGGTCTGGGCCAGGGTGGTGGCGTCGGTCGTCGTGCTCGCAATAGTGAGTGTGGAGGACCCGAGCACGCGGTTGAAGATGGGCAGGATGGGATGCAGCATGACACCGGTCCAGACACCATCCTTGTCAAGCTCCTGCCGGTCGCTGGTATAGCCCGGACCCAGGTTCCAGACGAGATCGGCGTTGGGACCGGTGGTGGCGGTGACGCTGCCAAGCATATGGCAGGCACCGTTCATCATGTTGTTGCCGCGTATGGCGCCGGAGATGAGGGGATAGAGTTCGCCACCAGTCTCATAATTTGCGCCAAGCGTGACATTGCCGCCAGTGTAGCCGACGATGCCGCCTACCCAGTTGGCACCCGTGACCTTACCAGAGAAGATGGAACAGACAACCCTGCCGGTGTTAGAGCCATATAACGGCTGCGAACTCACCAGATAGCCAACGATGCCGCCCACATAGTTGCCCGTGGCATTTATGGTGGCGTCACTGATGCAGTAGGCCATGGCCCGATATTGATTCCGGCCAAAAATGCCGCCCACATGGTTGTTGCCATAGATGGTGCAGTTCTTGCTGTAGAGCCGCACCCGGCTCTCGCTGTTGCTGTTATGGATGCCGGTAATGCCGCCCACATAGCTCGTCGTCGTGCTGCCGATGGTGCAGTCCACCACACCACTGTTGCTCACGCGGCCATCGCCGGTAATGCCGCCCATGTAGTTGGCCGTGCCGCTTACCTTGGCAAGACCGGTGTGGGTCGTATAGAGATCGTCGTAGATGGACGAGATAACCGAGTTGCGAACGTAGGCATAGTAGCCGTAGCCATAAACGCCCACCGCCCCGCCCACGTAGGACGGGCCAAAGACCTTGGCGTTGTTGACCAGCAGATAGTAGTGGTAGTTGCCGTTGCCGCCCGAGATGCCACCGACTCGTTCGCCCCGGCCAATGACCGTAATGTCGCTGACACTGATGGCACCGGATCCGATGTTGAAGTTGGTGCCGGAGAGACGCTCAGCAAAACCAAAGATGCCGCCGGTGTAGCTACTGGCGCCATAGACCGTAACGTGGGAGACCTGGTTGTTGCTGTTGACACCCGAGGTGTTCTGCGACCCCGTGCTGCGGCCCACCAATGAGCCGGTATAAGTGCTGCTGCCGTAGACAGTGATGTAGCTGCCAACGCCACCCGTGATATAACCACGTTCCAGATATCCGGCAATGGCACCAACCTGAGAGCCGCCCCGGACAAAGTTGGGGTTGGAGGTGTGGGTGCCGTCAACCAGGCCGTCATAGTTGCCGTCCTGGGTCTCGTTCTCGCCCGGCCAGGTGCCCGCGGGCACATTGACCTTGGCGTTGGTGATGATGGTGTCGAGGCCGTAGCCC
This sequence comes from Coriobacteriales bacterium, assembly GCA_031264075.1. Taxonomy (GTDB): domain Bacteria; phylum Actinomycetota; class Coriobacteriia; order Coriobacteriales; family UBA8131; genus WQXH01. Next base: position 14,914 of record JAISEO010000078.1, read on the forward strand.
ACAAAGCCGCCGGTATAAGTGCCGGTGGCACGAATGTTGAGGCCTTCGAGGGTAATATTCGAGATCCTGCCCTTCATCCAGCCGATGAGGCCGTTATAACTGCCGCCACCGGCGCTGAGCTTAAAGTTCTTGACATCGATATTGCTCGCATCGCCCTGGAGCATGCCGATGACGCCGTTGTAGGAGCCGCCCGTGGTGGTGATACTGACGTTCTCAAAGTCGACGTTATTGATGCCGCCCCGGATCATCTTGATGAGAGACCTGCCACCATTGGAAAAGTTCAGGCGCAGGTTTTTCAGGGCCGCGGTGTTCGAGGCAGTACCGTTCAGACGATTGATGACCAGCTCGGTCCTGATATCAGCCGGATTCTCATCGCTGAGTTTCTCGAAGTCAATCGGACCACTGAGGGTAAAGTTCTCCGCGGTGTAGCCGTGAACAGCCATGGCGTTCTGCCAGGCATTGATGTCCGCGATACTCAGGGAGGGAACCGGGTTGGGGCTATTGAAGACGATCTGGCCCTGGATGGGTATCTCGCGATAGTTATCGTCTACCACAAGGGCAGTGATGCGATAACTGTCTACATAACGTGCCAGTTCTTCTCCTGAATATCCCTCTATCGCTGCATCCCAGAAGGTAAAGTCTATCTTCGTCGTCTCGTCATCCTCGTAGGCAAAGCTGAAGTGCTGTTCGTAGGTCTTTCCGTAGACCTGGGGGTCCATGCCCGGAATGATATTCATGTACTCTACTTTTACGCCCTTGATGTTGGGGCCCATGCCCGCGGTATGGTAGACCCTCAGCTGAGTCATGTAACGTGAGCCCAGGCCTCCGGCAGAGGTATACGCGGTGTCCAGGACATCCACGCGATAATCGGGCAGGCCGAGCAGCACCGGGCTCTGGTAGGGCAGGAGGGTACCGGTGGTGGAGAGCAGCAGGGGCAGGTACTCGTTGGCAATACCGCCGCTCATGGCGAGCGTACTTGTGCCATCGCTTACGGCGTTGTACTCAAAGCCGTTGCCAAAGCCTATCTGCATCATCCAGGTCTGGCGGTTCTTGAGGTCGTCGAGGGTGAGCAGGCGGGTGCCGTCCGTTTCGGCCGTATCGGTGCTGGGCGCGTTCTTGTCATAGAGCTTGCCGTTGACGAGCTGGGTGTCCCAGGCAAAGGCATCAGGTATGGCCCCTTCGGTGCCCGAACTGCTGCCGCCGGCGTTGCCGATGAAGCGGCGCACCGGACGCTGCTGATTGCTGTTGGCATACTCGAGCGAACTGGAGACGTTGCCCACCACGAGGCCGCTCATGGGCACGAGGTTGACCGGGGCCGTGCCTCCGGTGGAGCCAAAGACGCCGCCCACACCGTTGGAACTGGACATGATGTCCACATTGGCCCAGAAGTGCTGGACTATCTGGGCGCCGTTCATGACGCCGATGATCCCGCCTATATAGGCGTTCTGCAGCGACTCGATACTGCCCTCGGCATAGACGTTCTGCACCTCGCCGCTGTACAGTTGGCCGATGAGCCCGCCGACACCCGTGGCCGTCGTGGAGTAGCTGAGTGTTGTCTTGAGCCCGGCAACATAGCAGTTGGATATGTAGGTGGCGTCAGCGGCATAGCCCACGAGGCCCCCGCTGTAGAAGCTGATGTCGGCGTCCTCTATCTCGATATTGTTGACGGAACAGTTGGTTATCGTGGCATAACGCGCCACGCCCACGAGGCCCGCTGCAAGATAGTAGCTCTTGAGGTAGGCATCGGCGATGTGTACGTTGTCAAGCTTGGCTCCCGACACCGTGCGCCCGACAAAGGCCACCGAGGAGTAATCATTTGCTACGGTACTGCTGGAGGTGATGCGCATTTTTTTTACCAGCAGGTTGGAGATAGTACCGCCGAGCGCCGGAACGATAAAGCCGTTGTAGGCGGCCATGTTCTCCATCTCGGGCAGTATTATCTCGTGCGTGCCTATGAGCTCGTAGTTCTCGTCGTAGATGCCGCCGTCCAAACGCCCGGTAAAGGGCTGGCTGTCTGTGCCCACATAGATATCGGAGACGGCCCGCTGGCTCAGGTCGATGTTTGCCTTGAGGCGATAGTTAGCGGAGAGATTCCTGGTGCCGGCGTTAAGTTGGGCAACCCATTCGTCTGCGCTCGTTATCTTCATAAAGAACTCGGCGTTCAACCATTTGGTGGCATCGTAGATGGTCTGGGCCGTACTGGAGTTGATGGGCACATAGGTAAAGCTCAGACTCTGGTACGACGACTTGAACTGCGAGGGGCTCGAGACCTTGAAGCGCTTGTAGGATATCTCGGTCTCACTCACGTTGGTCTGCTCGCCGAGGGACTCCACCTTGCCGATGCCGTCAAAGCTTATCGTGCGGATGATGTAGTACATCGGGTTGCGGAAGGTGGCCAGAACGATGGCGTAGTCCTCGTACTGCTGCTCAACCATCACGGAGGAGAGCGCAACGGACGAGGCGCTCGTGTAGTCCGGCATGGGCAGATAGGGTTGCTTGGGCATGCAGTAAGGCCAGACCAGCTGCGGGTAGAAGCCGCCCGACACCATCTTCTCGGCGTTGAAGGCACTGCCGAGCAGATCGCGCTGCCAGATATAGTCGCGCAGGGAGTCGAGCCCGAGCTTTGAGTTGCCCACCGTGGTGTAGGTGGTGTTCTCCTCGCGCAGGTAGTAGTAGGCCTGGGTTCTGGTGGCTACCGCCGTGCTGCCTATGGCCGGTCCCTGGTTCCTGGCGCCGAGGAGAATGCCGTCAAAGAGAACCTTACCGCCCTGGCTGCCCTGTGCGGTAACACCGGAGCTGTAACTATCGGAGACCTGGCCGTTGTCGTTGCGGCCGAGCACGGCACCTATGGTAGCGGCGTTCGTCCCTCGGTTCGTGGCTCCGTTGGAGTTGACGATGACGTCTATGTCTATCAGCGAGAAGACACTGTAGATACGGCCCGTGGCACTGTTGTTACCGGCGATACCGCCGATGTACTGGCTCGTGAAGCTCTGTTCCTCCGCGCCGGACACCACCGGCACGCGAATCTTCTTGCCGTTTTCTGAATAGACATAGCCGTCGCGTATGATGCCGGCGTTGCTGTAGGACACCGCCCCAAAATGCGACCGCACCGAGATGTCATCCAGCAGGTTGACGGCAAAGCCCTCGATGATGCCCGTAGTGTTGTTGTAGTCGGCGATGACACCGGCATCGTAGTTGTAGCAGACGCTCCAGCTCAGGACATTGGCCTGGATGTTGGTGAGTCGGCCCGAGTTGCTGGCTATCATCCCGTTGCGGGTGGTGGGGTCAACACCGGAGAAGTTCAGATTGTAGACCATGTTCTTGATGACGCCGCGGGGCCCCACACTCTCCATGAAGCGGCGCATCGGGTTGGTGGAATAGGGCTGGGTAATATAGGTCATGTCCAGACTGTGACCCTGGAAGTCCAGGGTGCCCCGGAACTCGCGGCCGCTGCCGCTCCAGTTGCTATTGTAGTTCTGGTTGTAGTTGAGATCCGCGATAACCAGGTAGCGGGCCTCACAGCCACCCTGTTTCAGCCCGGACTCGAGATCGATAGGCGCCCACACCGGCAGGTTGCTCTGGAAGGCACTCTCGTTGGGGCTGGGCTCCAGGAGCCGCAGATCCTCGGCCGGGGTATAGGTTTCGGCCAGCGTGGGGTTGTAATGATTTGAGCCCGCATCATTGTAGTACTGTTGGGCGTAGTTGACACCCAGGAGGATCATCGGGCCGTTCGTGTCAAACTCCAGCTGGTCGAGCATGATCCAGGAGGTGTTGTCGTTGATGAGAACCCACAGCTCCACGCGATACTCATAGTAGTAGTCGAGCGCATCGGTGGTCCGGAGTCCCTCATATTGGAGCGGCGGAGTGTTGCCGAGATCGGGAAGAACCTCGCGCCGCTCGCCAGCGGGAACCTCGCCGTTGGCAGGGAAGTTCTTCTCGTCGAGCTGATACTCACCATAGCCCGGACGCTTGTAGAAGCGCAGCGTATAGCTGTGGTTATTCTCCAGATCGTTGCCATTGTCATTGATGGCGGCTTCGATGGACGTGGCAAGACGCTCGGAGTCGCCGGTGATGGAGTCCATGCCCACGAGGTTGAGCCTGCCGCTCAGGGAGTCAACGGTTCTGACGTAGTAGCATTGTTCATCCCTGCCCAGTTGGGGCTGGTTTACGAGCGTGTCCTCACGGGGAAGCAGCGGCACATTGGTCCGATAGGTGCTGTTGTCAAAACCGATGTTGTATTCCGAGGCAATGTACTCGATCTTGAAGAGGTGTTTTGGATTCAGATCGCGCAGGATGATGTCTACCGGCCCTACTTCGTCCCTGTTGGCATCGGTGGTGGCGGTGATGGTTTCCAGGGCCACTATCTTGCTCGTTTGGTTGGGCGCGAGTGCCGTGTAGTCGGGATCCTCCGCAAGCACGTCGGAGCCGGGAACCAAGAGCTCTCCCATGTCGGTGATGCGTACCGTCACGCGTCCGCCTACGATGGCCTCGTCCGGATCGTCCACGAAGGTCTTAAAGATGTACAGGCTGTCGGTAAAGCCCATCAGGCCACCGTCGGGTAGCACGGCCACGGGCGTCTTGCGCAACGTCCTGAAGCCGCTCAGGCTGTTGGTGACGTTGATGTCGTAGACATCCTCAACAATACGGATCTGCGCCTTGTTGTCCAGGCTGTACTCAGTCTTGGATTCAAGCGGTACATCGCTCCCAAAGGCCAGGACGGCCGGTGTGAGCGTCAGATCGCCGCTGAGAAGCTTATCCCACATCGTGGGGTCAATGTCATCGCGGACGAAGGTGAAGGTCTCCACGATCTCACGGCTAAGATCTTCCGTACGATAGATGCCGATGCTGACGCTGTCCAGGAGTTCCAGGAGGTTGTTGGACGTGCGATTGGTATTGACAACGGAGTCGATGGTGGCCGCTGAGGACGAGGGATTGGGCGGGTCGGTATCGCGCAGAAGCGGCTCCAAGGCGCTGTCAAGGAGCAGATCTCCCAAGGAGTTGAGGCTCGGGGTTCTGAGCAGCACAGAACCCAGAACTATCTCGTACTGTGGGCCGTTTTTATCGTCGATGTCATAGTCGCCAATGACCTGCACCCGATAGGAGGTCTCGGGCTTGAGGCCGGTTATCTCGATGCTGCCATCCAGCGGAAAGTCTACGGCACGATCGTATTGCTTTGCGTCGCCTGCCACATAGGGATGCACATACCAGCCTACGAGATTTTCTGCCATGTCGAAGATCTTGAAGGTCAGGTTGCCGCCTCCTGAGGGCAGCAGGGCGTCGTGATCGTCGGTCGTAGTGATGGCAAAGCTGTTACGCCCCACCACGTTATCCACTATCCTGATGCTGGCCTGGGGTATGGCCTTGCAGGTATGCGTACTGCCGGCGTACTCGCGCTGAATGTTAAGCCGGTTGCCAAAGCGGTCATAGGCGGTGAAGTAGTAATCAAAGTAGGTGGCGGCAACAAGCCCGCTGGCGGTCTGCAGGCCCTGAGGCTCTCCGCGTTTCATCCCCTTGAGCGTGGCACCGGTTACGCGCGTCTTGGAAATGCTGTTATTGGCATTGTTGTCATCCTCATCCGGATCCGTGCTGGCCAGAGCGGGATAGGGATTGGGGTCTGCGTTCTGGTTCCAGAGCCGCATATCAACCCGGTCTACCGCCTCCAGGGTCTCGGGAGAGACCTCGGTGTCAAAGCTGACCTCATTCAGGGCAATCCGGTTGGAGTAGAGCTGTCCGTTTTCATAGTAGATCTTAAGATCGCCCAACTCACTGAGGTCGCGCGTCCGTACCTCCTGCGTAAAGAGGTCTACGGTTACTTCCTCGTTGTAGGCGTTGCGGTAGACATAGAACACCTTGACGCTGTACCACTCGCCCGGCGGCAGACTGCCAAACCGGAAGTCTCCCGTGCCCGACGCGTACTTGCGGGCATAGAGGGAGGAAGCAGCCAGGGGGTCGTTGTTGGGATGCAGACGGGTGATCTCATAGCGTACACCACTCATGAGGCGGTTTGCGGGATCTACGACCTTCTGCGTGGAGGTGATGTAGTAGACGGTGGAGCCGAGGGGCTCCTCAACCGTGACGACGGGCTCAACATAGGCCTGCACCTTGACCGGGCGATCCCACGGCTCATACCGGAAGGTCTGGTCGCCAAAACGCACGTACTGGCGCACACCGTCGGTGTCGATGAACCAGTATTCGCCATAGATCTCATAGTCGTTGCCGAGTTGCAGCCCCGAGAAGTCCACGTTGATGCTGAAGGTCTGGCGTCCGGTAAACTCGCTTAAGGGCAGGGTAAAGGAATCGGCATGGTCCAGGCTGATGCCGTTGATATAGACGGTGACGTCCGAGTCTATTGAAGCCAGACGGTCGGAGACATGCAGGCGCGCGCGCGCAAAGCCCTCGTTGACAAAGGGGCGCATGGCCCCGAGACTCACCTGGGGCACCTCGTAGGGGTTATAGGGAACCGCCGGCAGCACCTCGCTCACGGGGGTGGGGCGTTCCACCACCGTCGGCGCCTTCTCTTCTTCCTCCTCCGGTACAGCGCGCTCAACCGGATCGGTGAGCAGGCCCAGCTTGCGCAGGAAGTCGTAGTAGTTCATCTCAAAATCGCCGATGCGGATGGTGCTGTCAGCATCCAGCCCGGTTATCTTCTTATAGAAGAAGCTGCCGCCATACATCTCGTAATAGACCAGCGTATCCTTGGCAAAGCGCACCACGGAGTTCATGGCAATGTCGGTAGCGTCTCCCCTGCTGGGGCTGATGGTCACATCCATGGCGTTGGCGTACAGGCCGCCGGAAAGCGCCACGAGAATTATCTCGTTGGGGTCCGAGCGGCTACGGTCGGGATTATAGGCCGCCCCGTTGCTCACAAACTGCCCACGGAAGGTGTCCAGACGGGTAAAGTCGACATCTACCAGCTTGGCCGCACCGTTTACCATCATCAGCGCCGAGCCGTCGTTGGCAAACACCGGCAGGTCAGGGTTGGGCTTGGCCTTGTCCGGGCCTATGAACAGATCGCCCGCCAGCTCATACAGCGGACTGAATATGTCAAAATGGCTGGCGTCCACCTGCAGAGCGTTGTCGTCCGCAGTCTCGGCCTTGAGGTTCTGGGGTACCGTGTTGTCCTGCAGCACGTAGGCGTTAAAGTCCAGCACCCCCACGGGCCTGAACTGATAGAATACCGCAAACACTACCACCGCAACCAATACACCCGCCAATATCAGTATCTTCTTCATAACGCTACCTCACTTTGCCTTCGTACCCTGAACTTCCTGTCTGTACCATGCATTTCTAACCCCTTCAGACTCCTCTTCATTGGGCCACCTCCAGAATAGAAGGTGTCGTAAAGAGCAAGTACTGCCCGCCACTGGCCTGCAGTATATCGTTGCTCATATCAATCATATAGTCTTCTGCCAGTGCCTGAACCTGCACAGCACCTATCTGCTGCACGACGGGCTCTCCCTCGTAGGGGTAGAGTTCCAGTCGCTGCCCGGCCACGGCTATGGCATACGAGAAAGGCGGCAGGTCGTAGCTCTGCCCTCCAAAGACGATGTTGACGGCGTCCAGAAACACGTAGACGCTCTGACCGTCAAAGAAAAATCCTTCGCTCAAGCCCACCTCGCGGTTGTCGATTACCGCTGTATAGCTGCCCTCTCCGTTGCTGCGCACCTGGGTGTAGAAGCCCGTGCGCACGGGCGTGAGGCCCTCGGAGGGCGTAACGACGCTCATCATCGCCGGCAGAAACATCCAATCCTCATCCTGCCAGTACAGCGGCGCGGTGGCTCCCGAACGCGGGTCGGTAAGCTCATGGGTTTCGCCGTTGTTCTGGAGCGAAAAGCTCACGAGGTTACTGTCCTCCGACCTGAATACGCGGGACTCACCCTCGAGGTCTACCCTGACACCGGTGTTGTGGTAGTAGAGCGGCTCCGTAAAGGTGTAGGTGCCTATCTGCATGACCAGGTAGATGACCACCACGATGATGACCACGAACACCGCCAGCAGACCGAGCGTAAAGACGGGATGCGCTGGCTTGAAGCTGCGTTTGCCCAGGCGTTTGAGAGTATCAGCCATGCTGCCCTCCCGCTACAACCTGCTCCTCTACAATCTGCTCCAGAGCGAGCTGCTCGGCCGCACTCTGCTCGGCAGCAGCCTGCTTTTTTGCAGCGGCCCTGCGCGAGACGCGTGGCCCCACCTGCTTGAACTCCAGCATGTCGGAGACGTCCTTGCAGTAGAAATATGCCACGTACATGGTGACGAACAGGGCAAGCAGCATGCAGACCGCCCCTATCATCAGATCGCCGGAAACATCGTAGTAATACCCGGTGAGCAGATTGCTCACCACCATGGCCACAAAAACAACGGCCGTGTTGAGAACGTCGATGATAAAGCGCCGCACACGAAAGAGCAGCGCGTTATAAGCCACGAAAAGCGCGATATAAAAGGCGATGTGGCTGGTCTGAAGCACTATCCAGAAAAACATCACGGAGGCAACAAAGAGCACGCGCACCATACCCACCGACAGCCAGAGCTGCTCGCGCACGCTGAGGTTGTAGAAGATGCCCACGTACCTCAGGCGCTTCTGCGTCCAGTTGATATCCGCAGTGAGCGAAAGACAGACAAAGAGCAGCAGCAGGCCCACGGGTACGGCCAGCACCACGAGCCAGAAGAAGTCGAGATATCCCTGTAGGAGAGCCTCAGACATTAACCGGCTCCCGTTCTTCAGAGGACTCTGCCGGGGCGGCAGTACGCTCCCGGGGCTTTTCTGAGTAGGTCTGATGCGTATCCTTGAGCAGCAGGAAGAAAACGTTGTGGTCGTGGCAGAAAAAGCCGCGCACGCCCTCCAGCGTATGCACGAACTCCTTGCCGATAAAGTCCACCTCGCCGTCTATCTCGCCGATGATGGGCATGTAGTCCTCCATTATCAGCAGATTGGTATCGCGCGAGCGCACCCGCACGATGCTGATATTGCTGTAGACCTGCAGACCATCCCTGAAGCTCGAGACCTGGGCCTGAATGCGACCACTGCTACGACTGGAGTACTCGTCCAGCTGAGCACTGAGCCCCAGATCCCTGTGCTGTGTTCTGTTTTTGCTGTCTGCCATGCCTGCCTCTCCTACAGCTCACGCTTTACGGAGCCGATGTAGTAGAACTCGCCCTCGTCGAGGGTGTCGAACTCACCACTGAGGATGTTCTCAACGTCGTTAAGCACGTCGGCGATGTCGACGAACTCGCCGGGGATGCCGGTGTACTTTTCGGAGACGAACATGGGCTGGGTAAAGTAATTGCGCAGCTTGCGGGCGCGATAGAAGATGTTGGTGTCTTCCTCGCTGAGCTCGTCAATGCCGAGCACGGCCACTATTTCCTCGAGGTCTTCATAGCGGGCGAAGTGGGCTATGGCACGCTCTACGAGCGAGAAGTGACGCTCACCCACGCCCTCCACCGACACCAGCTTGCTCGTGGTATTAAAGACGTCCACGGCCGGGTAGATGCCCTTCTCGGCAATCTTACGGCTGAGTGCCACCTGACCGTCCATGTGGCTCATGATGGCGTTGACGGCAAAGTCCGTCATGTCGTCCGCGGGGATGAACACCGCCTGGAAGGAGGTGATGGAACCGCTCTCGGTGGAGTTGATGCGCTCCATGACCTCGCTTATCTCGGTGAGGAGCGAGGTGGAGTAGCCACTCTCAATGGGCATGTTGCCCAGCTCGGCGGAGATTTCTGAGTTGGCCTGCAGGAAGCGATAGATGTTGTCGATGAATACGAGCACATCCTGGCTCTTCTCGTCGCGCAGGTACTCGCCCACGGTGAGCCCACTGTAGGCGGCACGCGAACGAATCATGGGGTTCTCGCCCATCTGACCAAAGACGATGCTCATCTTGCTGAGCAGGTCGGAGGCGGCCATCTCGTCAAAGAGTTCACGGCCCTCGCGGCTGCGCTCACCAATGCCCACGAACACCGAGTTGGAACCCTGGCCCGTGTAGACGTTATTGATGAGTTCCTTAACCAGCACGGTCTTGCCCACGCCGGCACCGCCGAACATGCCCATCTTAAAGCCCTTTTGCAGAGGCGCGAAGAAGTCCACGACCTTGATGCCCGTCCAGAGGATGTCTCCCTTGATGTTGATCTCGGCCATGCTGAGGTTTTTCTCATAGATGTTCTTGGTGTGCGGCTCGGCGATTATCGTGCCGTCTATCGTGTCGCCCAGCGCGTCGAAGACCTTGCCGAGTACCTCGTCGGAATACTCTATGCGCAGGCCACCCTCCCTCACGTACACGTCCAGGCCCTTGCTGAGGCCGTAGACATAGCTGAGCGGGATGGCGTTGGCGATGTTGCCGTTGACGTTGTTGATTTCAAAGTACGAACGCTCGCCGTTGCTGACAACGTAGATGATGTCGCGGACGCTGATGTCGTAGCTGTCCAGCAACACGGAGACGCTCATATTGGATATGGCCACTATCTTGCCGATGGGCCTTTTGGCATGTGCGGCCTGTGTGGTGTTTTCTAAAGCGGTTACGGTACTCACAGTTTCACCCCTCCGTAGGCGATTTTCTTGACATAGCCGTCCTGGGCCCGGGCGAAGGCCCTGAGGCGGTCTTCCTTGCGCTGGACCCTGAGTTCCTCTTCTTCTATCTCGTCTATCTTCTTGAGCGACTCGGTGGTGGCTTCCTGGCGCATGATGTTTTCCGCCGCAAAGCTGTTGACCGAGGAGATCTTGACCTCGTAGGAGGCGTAGGTGCTCGTGAGGCGCCTGAGCAGGGTGTCCATGTTGCCCTCTACCACAAAGTCCTCGGTATAGCCCTCGGGGTCGGAGGCAAAGGGTATCGGGAACACCTTGCGACGCCGGAGCGCAATTCTCCCGGCATTGTAGTAGTGGTTGTAGATGACGTTGATGGAAGAATGCCTGAGCTTGAATACGCTGTCCTCCAGGAGGGCCTCTACTTCGTCGTAGTTTTCGTCAAACTCCTCCTTGGTCATGGCCAGCTTGAGGCCGGGGAGGTTGGAAACACGCATCTTGCGGCCTACGGTTATCTTGTCGGCGTCGGTGTCCTTAAGCATGGCATTGAGCACCTGCTTGTTGAGCCCGCCGCAGAAGCTGTAGTCCGAGCCGATGTAGATGTTGAGTTCGGGGGCATTCTCACTGGGGTTGAGCGCAATCTTATCGAGGATGAAATTGCGGTTATTGACGATGATGTCGATGATCTTCTGGACCTCGGACTCCATACGGATGTACTTTTCCGTCATGCGGCGCGCCGCGTCGATGTGGAGAAGGGCGTGGAAGTTCATGACTTTGACGATGTTCTTAATTCTCATGCTCACACCGTCATTTCTTCGAAGCGGGTGCGAATTTCGGTGGGGGCGAGCGGTGAGAACTTGTACTGGTTCATCTTCTCCAGCAGGATGCGCCCACGGATTATCTGGTTGCGCATGTCCTCACTCATCTCGTCGATGTTGGCGAGCTCGAAGACCTCGCGGGTCTCGAGGAAGCTCAGCAGCTCACGACGGATGTCGGCACCCATCTGGCGCAGCAGATCCTCCTGCACCTGGCCACCAAGGCGCGAGACCGAGAGGCCAAAGTTAACGGCCGGCTTCTGCCCCTGCTCAAAGGCCTTGGCGCTGAGCACGAGCTGGCCGTCGGTGATGGAGATGATATTGGTGGTGATGTAGTCGGTGATGTCGCCGCCGCGCGTCTCGACGATGGGCAGTATGGTGATGGAACCGCCGTTGTGGTACTGGCAGCCCTGCTCCAGGAGGCTCGCATGGGTAAAGAACACATCCGGTGGATAGGCGTCGCGTCCGGGCACCTTGTCGGCGAGGAGTGATATCTCACGATAGATGTTGGCGTGCAGGGTGAGATCGTCTATGACGACGAGCACGTCTTTGCCCTCCTGCATGAAGCGGTTGGCAATCGTAAGCCCCACGGCGGGCGTGCGGTAGAGTGCCGGTGCGCCGTCGTCCTGAAACGCCGTGAGTATGAGCGTGTAGGGCATGGCGCCACGCTGGAGGAGGTCGGAGTAGATCTCCTTGACGGTTTTCTTGGTCTTGCCCAGGGCCACATAGATACAGACGGTGTCGGTGCCGCGCTGGTTGACGATGGCATCGAGGCCTATCTGGGTCTTGCCGGTTTTCTTGTCGCCGAGTATCAGTTGGCGCTGGCCCCGGCCGATGGGATACAGCAGGTCCACAACGGCCAGGCCGGTGTAAAGCGGGCGTGAAACCGTCGTGCGATCCATGATGGGAATGGGCTCCACCACCGCACCCACGGGCTCTCTGTCCTTGAAGATGGAGCCAGCTATCTTGTCCTCGGCAAACATGTCCACGACATGCCCCAGAGAACTCGGGCTGAAGTAGGCACCAAAGGGCTGCTTGGTGGCCGTGACTTCATCACCGACGAAGATGGGGCTCAGCACGCGCACGAGTTCTACGGTTACCTGGTTGCGGCCGATGCGGCTCACGTAGCCCTCGGCCTTGTCTCCGACTACCACGCGCTCAAAAAAGCCGACATCTTCCAGGCCGCTGACCTCGATGATGTAGTTGCGGATACGGGCAATCCGCCCCATGCCGTAGACATTCTCCTCGGTCTTGATGGCGGCTATTTTCTCCTTGATGGAGTCACTGAGTTTCGTGCTGGGTTCATCCATACTCATCCAACAATCTCCCTGTTTCGTATCGAATAGTCAAACTTCCTGCCTTTGGAGAGCAGATAGATGCCCTCGCAGATGCTGTCATCACGCTGGGTGACGATGCGATCATCCACATAAGCAAAGTCCTCACCCGCGTTGCCGGTAAAGACCACCACGGTGTCGCCGTGGGCAAAGACGTAGTCCTTGAGCCAGAACAGAAAGCGGTAGCTCTGAAACTCGTCCACGCTGTTCTGGTACAGTCGCATGAGCTCCAGCTGGGCGGGCGCGAGCATCTCGTCGAGGATGGCGAGTTGCGCCTCGGACGACAGCGTAGAGAGCTCATAGGCACTGTCCAGCGTGAGGTCGTCCAGTATGCTCTGGGCGCTCCTCGCGCGCGCGGCCTCAACGCTGCTCGCTGTGCTGGATTCCGCGGCCAGCTGGGTGAGACTGTGCTGTACGCAGGCCTCCGCGTCTATCTGAAAATTGTCGCGGATGACGCGGTACTCGTTCGCAAAGCCGTTGTCGGTGTAGAGCCCCTGCTTGATTTCGAGGTAATCCGGTGCCTGCTCATGCTGGGCAAACGAAACCGCGGTCTGTTTGGTCTGCGCTACCTGCACGGCGGCTATCTCATCCTGCAGCATCTGGAGCTGTTCCTGCTTCTTGCTGATGAGGTCGTCAAAGACCCCCGCCTGCCGGAGCACGTTCATCTGTGCGAACTTGCCCAGACGCGTCGTGATACCGCGAAATATCAGGAAGAAGAAGGCGTTAAGCCCTACGAGCACTACTATGACGGCAATAAAGAACTCCACGTGTGTACCTTTGCTTACGACAGGAGCGGGTTGAAGAACAACAATACAAAGACAAAGGCAAAGAGCAGCAAGAGCAGCACTGCTATGACCACTGCCACTATCATGACGCTCTGTACCACGTCGCTTTTTGTCTCGGGGTTGCGGCCTACGGCCTCGGCTACCTTGGAGCCGAGTATGCCGAGCCCTATGCCAACACCCAGAAACGCCAGTCCCAGCATCACCCCAATGGCGGTGATGGTGCTTGACATGATGGCGTCAATGCCTGTTACATCCATGCGTTGTTCCTCCTCGTACCGTTGTGTACCTGCTTAGCTTACATTCCTACTTGCACCACCCCAGCCGGGAGTGGCTGAGGTGGGGTTGACCGTAGTACTGCGAGCTCGGCGAGGCGTTTTGTGCCCTACGCACCGGGCGGGTTCGCCAGGCCCTGAGAACTCGTTGACGTGCTTGAGGTGCTGCCTTCGTTCGCGGCAAACGTGCCTGCCTCGCCGGCGGGAGCACCCGCGTTGGCATCGTCTTCGCCAGGCGTGGCCGGGTCGGTGGGTATCTCGACACTGAAGACCTTGGACACGCTGAAGGAGGCACCGCCCGTGCCGTAGACGCCACTCTGCAGAGAGACCTTGGCGCCCTGGAAGAAGGTGTCCTCAAGCTTGATGGTAAAGTTGGAGTACTCGCTGCGGATAACACCGTCCGCATACCGGATCTCCGCCGTCCAGCCCTCTGAGCCTATGGCAGCAGCTATGTTAAGGGGTATCCTGCCTACCTCATCCAGGCTGCCGAGGGAGTTGTTGCCGTAGAGCACGGCGGCAGGCTGGGTGCCGTTGCTGTTGTTCTGGTCAAGCACAAAGGTGGAGTCCAGCTTGACGTTGAAGTTGACGCCCGTGAGGCCTACCTTGAGCACATTGACCTTGTAGTCGATGGCCGGCGTGGTGACTTTGAGCACGTCCACGACGGTGTCCAGACCGGTGGCATACTCCTTGCAGCCAAGCGCCACGGTGTACATCGTGCCGGGGTTGAGATCGTAGACGGTAGCCTTGTACTGCTCGATGTTGAGCTCCTGCCGGTAGGTGGGGAGCGGGGTGCCGCTTGAGGTATCGGAGACGGTGGGAGCCACGGTTACAAACACGGAACCCAGGAGCATGGCGGGATCCATGACGGCGTAGTCAACCTCCATCTTATTGACCTGAGGCTCGGCGCCCATCAAACTGAGCGCGCTGCGCATCTTGAAGTTGTAGCCGCCGCCACTGCCGCTGCCGCCGGCACCACCCGTACCACCCGTACCACCCGAGCCGCCCTCGCCGCCGTAGCCGCCGATGCCGCCCGTGCCGCCCGTGCCGCCCGAACCACCCGAACCGCCGTTACCTCCCGAAATGATTATCTCTGAGGGGTTGGTGTCGAGGGGGTTGCCGTTCTCGTCCACGTCCTTGTACAGCGAGGTCGAACCGGCTATCTTGGTGAGATCCACGTTGAGCCCGTTGTCGAGTACGAGGCTCTCATGGTTGACGTCAAAGGTCACCGAGTTGCAGCTGAGGGTTACCTGGTCGAGGAACTTCGTATTGTATTTGTCGTTCATCACCGTCACATTACCGAGGCGGTCGAGCACGACGTAGAGGAAGTTCTGCGCATTAACCAGACCGTCCTCATTGGTGATGCCCGGGCCGACGAAGAGATAGTGCCTGTCCGACAGCTTGTAGAACGCCGTGTTCTCAAAGTCGCTTATCTGGGCGTACTGGTCTACCTGCCGCACCGAGCCATCGTTGAACACCTGATAGATCCGGTGTGCATTGGAACTGAAGAGGCCCAGCTCCCTGCCGTTGACGTTGTAGGCCAGCGGGTTGTAGCCCAGGGGAATCATCGATTCCGTGCTGCCGGCCTTGAGGTAGTAATCCGTGGAATTACGCAGCTCTATCGTGGAGTCCTGCGTGGTTGCCACGGGCTGATCGTTCTGATCGTAGACCAGCGACGCCGCGGGTACCGGATAGGAGCCCACCGAGGTGGCGTAGACCGTCACCACGTTAAAGACGAACATACTCGATATCAGCACGATGACCAGACCAAAGATGCCGGCCGACGTGATGACCTTTCTACTGAGCTTTCTCATTGCTTACTCACCCTTTCTTTCATATTTGACGTGCCTACCACTGTCTGTGCCCGGGCGCTGCTGGTGCAGCAGCGCCCCTGTGTGTCTTGTCTTCATACTCAGCTCTTCACATAGGTCAAAGTGCCGTTTATGGACGTAATTCCATCTTTCAGGATGATGCTGTACTGGATGAAGTACTTGCCCTTTTCACTGAGCTTGATGGGGTTGATGTTGGAGCTGTCCGGCAGGGTAAAGGTCTGATAGCCGGTAAGCCCCGCGGGCGCCTGTGGGTCGAAGGCCACCGTCGTGAGCGGGTAGCCCGCGCCCGCGCCCGAAACGGGGATGATGGTGTACTGCAGCCGGGGCGCGGTTTCGCTGCTGAGGTTGACGCTGTTGTCAAAGGTCAGCGTGATGTAGTCGTTGGCGTCCGACACGACACCCACGGTACCGGCCAGCACATCGTTCTCGCTGACGGCATACACGTTAACCGTACGCTGTTGGTAGTTGTCCAGTACCGTGTTATTGCTGGGCCAGGCCGCAGCGATCTCCGAGGTATAGGGAAACTCGTTCTTCAGATTGGTATCCGCGTACAGGGCCGCCGTATACTCGCTGCCAACATAGATACTACCGCCTGCAGCCTCGGCCGTTAAGACCTCGGACGAGGATTTGATGACCAGCGTATCCTGAACTACCAGGGCAGTGCCGTTGGTATCTGTCTGCCAGGCCTTGAGGTAGGCTTCGGCATCAGCAATCACCCTGTCGGGATCGCTGATGGCCGCGGTATAACCGATGATTGACTGGTAGTTTACCGGCTTATCGGGATCCCAGTACGGCGAGGCCGTGAGGATGAAGGTGGGCTCGCGCAGCTCACGTAGCGTGAAGCTGGCGCTCTGGCTGCCCAGCGAACCGACGCCATAGCCGCCCGTATAGGCCGTAATGGTGATACTGTAGCTGTGCCCCGGTATCAGGAAGTCGTTGTAGTTGCCCAGGGCCTCGGCCTCAGCGCCGTCAACATCGCCGACCGCCTGCCCTATGGGTATGAGGTCGTTCATGATGGGCGAGTAGGTGGGCGAGGCCGGACTCTTGATTGTCCTTGTGTTACCGGTGTAACCGAGCGTCGTATCCGTTATCGTATAGTAGATGTCAAAGCCGCGGGTTGAGCTGAGCGAATAGTGCAGCCTGACCCGCTTATCGGCGTAGGAGTTGATTTGCAGATCGGCATAGAAGTCGTTGGCAGCCCCACCTATAGTGACACCTGACACGGTGATGAAGTCATATTCGCGGCCGGGGCTCTTTTTAACGACATCATAGAAGTAATACTGTGGATAGGTGGAATCGAGGACATTGGCCGGGCCTTGCAAGGCACCGGGAACGAGTTTGGTAAAGTCGCCAAAGACTTGGAACTTATAGCGTGTGCCAGTGTCAAGGTGTTGGATGACAAAGCTCTGGGTGCCGTTGCCATTGGCGCCAGCGACCTTGAGTCCTTTTTCATTGTCGTAGCCGCTGATGTAGTAGGCGAGACCGCCCGCATTCAGAGTGCTGAGATCCGTGTCGATAGTGCCCTCAACCTTAAACACCTTGATCTGGTAGTAGCCATATCCTGTACCTGGGCCGTCTACCTCTTTCAGCGGGTCGGGGGCACCGGCGCCTTCAAGATAGAAGCTGATGCTCGCTGAGCTGGGTGCAGGATCCGCGCTGTACTGGCTGACCTGTGGAACCATAGCCGTCATGGCAAAGTCATTCGTCTGTGTGGCCGAATAGCCCAGCAGCTTGGGAGTAATATACTGTGCCGTGCCGTCTATCCTGGCACCCGCCTGGCCTACCAGTGAGTCAAAGCTCAGAGCGATGCTGCCCTTGAAGCTGTTGGTCGTGGCCGAGGCATAGCTGAAGCGCTTCCTCGTGCTGTCAAAGATGGCGCTTGCACCGGCGTCAACCTTCTGGCTTGTGGTGGTGAGGCCGGCCCTGCTGGCGTAGATGCCACCCGCTGCCGAGCCGTCAGAAGCGGCAAAGGCTCCAGCTGTGGCGCCCGGCAGCTGGTATTGTCTGGACGCCTTCAGGTCAGCGCCCTGGCTCTGCAGGGCAAACATATTCGTGTTGGCAACAGGGACGGTATCCAGCTCTCCGCCCAGGACATCATCGCCGTAGTTGCCATAGCCGATAGTGCCGGTGTCAAAGATCAGCCGGGTCTCGATCTTCGTGGCGTCGCCCGGCAGGAACCCGGCCGTCTTGAGATCGGCCAGCGTAATTGACGCGGTGGCATAGGTATTTGAGGCATTCATTGGATCAGCGGCGCCCGTGCCCATGTTGACGATCTTCGACCAGGTGAAGCCCTCTCCGCTCTGCGCTTCGTCATACGAGGCAAAGCTTGCGGCACCGCTGCTGTTCCTGTCTGCGCACCACACCTTTATCTCCACGCCGGCGATGCTCTCGAACAGTGCCTGGTTACCGCTGTTCTTCCAGATCTTCGGCCAGACGATGTTGACGGTGTTGTTGCTGGCGTTGGTAAAGAACGTGACAGCGTTGGGATCTGCCGGGTCCAGGTCAGACAGCCCGATGCCGGCATCCGTGTTGACGGTAGCCGCCGCCGTGATGCCGTAGTGATAACGGTTCATCAGGACCATGTTATTAATGCTGTCCACGCCGCCGTATACCCAGAGTTTCTGGTTGTAGCTGACGTAGTATTTGGCATTGATCGGCAGCGGATAGCTGGGCAGCTGGCCAAAGACCATAGGACTCCACGATCCGCTGGGCCCGGTACTCGTGACTGATATGGCGTGTATCGGGTCGCCGCTGGCGCTTTCGCCTTCTCTCAGGGTCAGTTGGTTGGTGCTGAGGGACGCACCCGTGGAACCATCGACAAAAATGCCGGGATCCAGGAGGGTCAGACGGTAGCGCCAACTCTCTGTATCGTTGGTCGAGGTCCAGGGGATCAGCTGGAAGATCGGTGCCTGACGCGATGCCGAGACGCGCTTGGAGGTCACCTGGTAGTTTGTCCAGTTTACGGACACACCGTTGACTTCACTGATGTAATCAGTGGGCCAGGTGTAGGTGCCGCCTCCGCCAAGCCGGCCACTGAGGTCGGCCGTATAGGTGAGGTAGTAGTTATAGCCGCGCCCGTCGGCCTCGTCGTTCCAGGCCTGGCCGTCCGAGCCCAGGGTAGCGGAGGCCATCTCACCGAGGCCGCCGGTGGTGGGCCTTGGGGCTCCCATGTTGTTGTTCAGGGTGTCACTGCCCGCCAGATAGATCTGGTAGACCTCTTTATTATTGTTATCCGGCAGGCCACCGGCGTTGCCCGCAGGCAGGACGTCCGTGCCCTTGCCAAAGCCGATGTTGAGCGTTGGCACCCGGACATCGCCACCGACGGTATAGGGCTCCAGCTTGACGCTGATGACTTTCTCGCGGTTGGCGTCGAGCAGCTCGTTGACATGCGTTGGTGTGCTGTCGAGGTCTTCCTCGTCGTAGATGAGCGCGTTGTTATAGGGAGAGCCCGCCGAGGCCGTCTTGGTGCGCCAGAGCGTGTAGGTAAAGCTGTCGACCATGGCCGCGGGAGAGAAGGTGGCGCGGGCAACGATGCCCACATCCGTCTCGGGGGCGTAGCCCTGATCCACCCGCACGTTGCCGGGGTTGGTGATGGCCGTAGTATCGTCATTTTTCTGGGTGGGCAGGAAGGTATTGCGCGTGGACTCCTTGATGTTAGAGGTCTGGAAGCCGTCGCCATTAACGGGGGGCTTGGGGGCCGTCTGCCCGGCAAGTATGTCGATGCCGTTGTTGGGATAGCCGGCGTCTTTTTCGGAGGTAATAGCCTGACGCATGCCCACCTCGCTGTTGACCATCCTGAAGCTGTTGATAAAGTTGGTCCTGTCGGATCGCTCGGCCGTGTAGTCCTGGATGGATTCGACCATCAGGGTGTAGGCCGGCGCGGCGATAGACGAGTCTATGCCAAAGGTGTTATTCGTGATCTTCAAAAAGCCCGTACCCGCCTGGCCCGTGTCGCTCGGGCGCGGGGAGGCGGAGGTGATTTCCACCCACTTGGTATCGGTGCTACCGGGTACGGTTGTTGACGAGCCCGGGGTATAGAGATAGCTTGCGAGCGTGGACACTTCGGCGGCAGGATCGTTTCCTGAGGCCACCGTGAGGTCGACGGTCTTGTCCGGCTTGCGGTTGGGCTTGCCCGTCACCTCGTCTATGTCCAGGAAGCCCTCATAGAGGCCGAGCTTGACATAGAGCATCTTGCTGGCCTCGTACTCGAAGCTCGCGCCGGCGTAGTCGTCAAGCCACAGCCCCACACTGAAGGCGTTTGCGCCACCGGAGTCCAGCGACTTCAGGTGCAGAGAAGTAACCTGGGCAACAGCCGTACTGATGCTCATGGTGCCGATGGAGACCTTCTCAAAAGTAGCGCTGCTCCCCGTGTTGCCGCCGAGGTCGCAATAGGCCCAGACGACGCAGGAATAGGCGGTATTCGCCTGCAGGCCATCAGCATTGATGGGCAGCGTAAAGGACTTCTTGGTCTGCACTCCCACAAATCCCCCTATATCGTTGGAATCTGCGGGCAGCG
This sequence comes from Coriobacteriales bacterium, assembly GCA_031264075.1. GTDB lineage: Bacteria > Actinomycetota > Coriobacteriia > Coriobacteriales > UBA8131 > WQXH01. The sequence continues at coordinate 34,975 of JAISEO010000078.1, forward strand.
AGGTAATCGGCACCGTTATCGACTGCGGTGAGTTGGCCGAGCGCATGACTATCTCGATGGGCTGGGTCGTGGTGGCCACGATGGTTGAGCCGCTGGGGTCAATGCCCAGCGTACCGACTACCTTGTCGTACTCGGGGTGCGAGCTTGCGTAGTCTGGATTGGGCAGGTAGTTGACCGCGGGAAAGCTCGAGCCAGCCAGGCCCACGGATTCGGAGTAGCCGCTGTAGCCATGAAAGTTATTGCTGGTGTCGGGGGCTACCGAGGGCTGCACGCTCTCGTACTCGACGAGCTTCTCGTTGTCGAAGACCTCGATTATCATGCGCACGCGGTAGGACTGTCCCCATCTCAGCATACCGGGCGATGCTGCGGCACCCGAAGGCGCAACGTTGGCCAGCACGGCACCCGCGGTCTGCGAGGTGAGGGTCAGGACCGGACCACGCGTGGGGTCGGTCACGACGAAGGGGACGCTATAGGAATCGAGTTCATAGAAGAGGTAGCGGTAGCTGACGATAGAGGTGGGCTCTATGACGTCTGGGATGGAGCCCGGCTGCACCGAAATGCTCATGGAGGACTTGTTGGCAAAGACCTTGGGGGCACCGACCTCGGTATTCAGCACGCTCAGGTCCTTCAAGGTCGCGGACTCTACCTGCATGTGGTAGTTCTCAGCGGTGTAGGTAAAACCGCCGTTGCCCAGCATGATGACATCTTCCACTATGACATAGTATTTGGTGTCTTTATCGAGACCGGATGAGAAGGTGTAGAAGTTGTCGCCCGGGCCAAAGGTCGGGTTTTCGCCCGCGCCGTCGTCATAGGGCGTGTCCTTTTCGAGGACGACCTGGTCGATATACAGCGCGACCTGAGAGTTGGGGTCGGCCTGTTTGGCCGCGTAGCCGGCCGCGTCATAGAGGCGTATCTTGGCGCCGTAGGCCTTGGAGAACTCCTCCATGCGCAGGTTGACCTTGAGGGAGCCGTCGGTGACCTCACTCTTGGAAAAGGTGAGGCCGAGCCCGTCGGTCGTAAAGGTCTTGGTGATGAAGTCGGCCCAATAGATCTCATCGGCACCGGAACTCGTGACCACATAGGGCGCCGAAACGATGAATTTATAGGTACGGTTGGGCTCCAGCGCTATCTCCGCCTGATCGCTGCTGAAGAGCCAGGGTGCGTCTGCACTGCCGAGATCGTCGTTGTTGGCATTGGTAATGGGGGTCGGGTAGACGTTGGCACCCGTGAGCACGTCAATGACGCGTACGGTTACCTGACTGTGCCCGTCGGCGTCAGGGTAGAGGACGCCTTCGTCATCTTTGATGATGATGCCCGCCTCAAAGGAGTTGGAGTCCCATTGGAAGGTCGGCAGCTCAAAGATGGGCTTGATGAACTGTTCTATTCTGACCTGGTTTTCACCCGGGTCTTCGGGATCATCATAGTCGGTGCCGTCGCCCGAGGAGCCGGAGGCCCCTTCAGAACCCGAGGAACCGTTCTCGCCACTCGTGCCACCGTCGCCGCCGCGGCCCGGGTCGCCACCCACGCCGTCAACGCCCTGGATGACCGTGAAGGTGGGGATGGTGACGGCCTGGAGCGCTTCCTGCTCCACCGGCGTGATGTCCACGTTGTCGGAATTGCCCACGAGGAGGTTGTTCAGCGGCAGCTGGGCCTGGTCGTTGGCGGCCACGCGGTTATAGAGGTCTATGACCGGACCGTTGTTGACCGTGAGCTGTGCCACCGGGCTGATGGTGAGCAGCGTGTTCTCGGCATCGCTTACCTGGATGACGCCGTTGTCCACATAGCTGACCTCCACATAACCATCAAAGGTGTAGGGGTCGCCCTCGGACAGTTGCAGGCTCAGGTCCTGGCCCATTATCATCATCTTATTCTCGGAGAGCTTCCAGAGCACGCTGTCCAGCGGCACGTTCTCTCCCATATGCTCCAGACCAAAGCTGGAGCCGTTGTTGGTAACTGAGGTGTCTGGGTTGATGTTATAGGCCGCCATGTCCTGGGGCTGCAGCGTGCCCAGATCCAGCAGCACACCCGGTTTGAGCGCGGCCACCGAGCCGTCTTCGTAATGCACGAAGCCGTAGCTGTCTACGGTGGTTTTGCTGTCGTCTGTGCTGTTGGTAAGCGTGAGCTTGTCATTGTTGCGGTTGGCCTGATAGATGGCGCCGCTGGCAAAGGGTACCTGCACGCTGGTGTAACCACCGTCCTCGTTCTCGGCCTTGTCGGCGAGAACGTAGCCGCTCTGCGCAAAGGTCGTGCTCGCGCCCATGCCCTGTGTTACCACAAAGACACCCCCGGCCGCGATTGCCACAGCCAAAGCGATAACCACCCAAATCGATTTACTCTTTAAGAACACTTCAATCACCCTCAATCTGTCCAGCGTGCGTGGCCGCAACGCTGGTTCGTCCCACAGGCAGCTGCCAAGCGACTCACTGTGCCCCCGGCTGCCCGCTGCGTGTGCAGGCCCTCGCCCGCACTGCTGATAGACCCACAAGCAGCCCGCTGTATCTGCTGGCGCGCTGCTCCACTACCCGAATATCCCATCTCTCCTACCCTCTTATCCACGTACTATCCCTCCTCCGATTGCTGCTGTTGCTGTTGTTCCTGTAGTGCTGGTTGTTCCTGTAGTGCTGCCTCGTCTGAGAGCGCAGGTTCGCTGCCCTCGTCGATGCCATCCAAAGCCTCCGTGAAGCCTTGCAGCTCCTCCTCGGGCAGTAGATCCTCCAGATTACCGTCGTCGGGGCCGGTAGCTTCTACCTCCCCGTTGAGTATCTTGTCCAGTTCTGCCAGACGCGTCTCGAGCCGGGCGATCTCCGCCTTGAGCTTCTCGATGTCTGCCTTGACGGTTTCCACGAGCTTCTCGTAGGTGGCCTGGAGCTCCTCGTCCGGGTGCGTCTCCCTGCTCAGTGCAGCGAGCATGCCTTCGGCGCTTTCAAGCTCAAGTTCCTTCTGCTCCAGCTCGGCCTTTCTGAGTTCGAGCTGCTCGGTGAGCGTTTCCTTCTCGCTTACGAGAGCGGCGTTGGGATCCTCCGCAAGCTCGTCTGACTGCTCGGCGTTGGCCTCTGTGGCGCAGCCGCTGAGCAGCAGAGCCGGCAGGGCGAGCGTCGAGGCAAGTGCCAGGGCAAGCACACAACCCAGCAGGGTGGCCGACACTGCGGCCATCCGCCTTCTTGCTGCGCACCATAGATTGAGCCCGTCTTGAATCATACCCGTAAATTCACTTTTCGTTTCTTCTCGTTCAGATTACCACACGTATGTTGCCATACAAAAACTGCCGTGCACATACATAAATTGCCACTTGCTCCATGTCATTATAGCTAAAAAAATCCCAGAACTCCGAAGAAACACAAAAAATCCACAAATGAACAGCCTCAGGTGTTCTCTGCGAGTTCTTAAAGGGAGGGGGAGCGTAGCCGATTGGACAACCGTACCCCCATGTTTCAGCTTGCGGAAGTGTACCAGTTTTCTGCCCTCCGCACAACCACCAATCGCGCAGCCGGTCTGGTTTGTTACGTAGTCGTCACGACTGGGGCGGGGCAGAGGGCCTGTCGCGTCCTTACGGACGCTCCGGGTGAGCTTGGCTGCTGAAGCAGCCAAAGATTCCTCGACGGAGTTTATCCCGAGCGAAGTCGAGGGGCTTCGCTCCGCTCAGACAGTGGGGGTTGTGAGGCCTTGGCGCCTGGGTATGACAAGGGGGGCACGCCTGCTTTTATCAGCGGCGGAGTCCCAGAAGGCCCTGCTTGTATCGTGAGCTTGATGGTGGGGTGGACACACCGCCTTGTAGTGGACTCCTGTCCAGAATGTCCTTATCGATAGTGCCCTCTGCATGAAACGATAGAGAGGGTATCGTCATCTTCAATCTTGTAGACGAGTCTATTGGACTCGTCAATGCGAACGCTTGAGAGTCCCACCTTACTGTATTTGAGCTTCTCGGCCTTCCCGATGGGAACTCTCTGGCCATCGGTATCCACCCCGCTTCGCTCGAGTTCCTTCAAAAGCCTGTTGATCCGCCTGAGCGTCCTTTTGTCTTGAGTTTGCCAATAGAGATAGTCCTCCCAAGACTTGTTGCTCCAAAGCTTCCTCATCTAGCCCTCAATCAACCTATGCTCAAGAGCGTTACCGTCTTTCATAGAAAGGTAGATGCTGTCCATCTCTTCAGCGAACTCCTTCTCGGTGAAAGAAGGCATTTTTACCTCAAAGGGAAAGCCTCGATAGGCCACGAATTGGCGAGCAAATACGTTGAATGCAGCGGCTGAGCTGAGTCCGATGCCCTTGGATACCTCATCGACCTCTTTTTTCAAATCGATATCCATGCGTATGTTGAATGTGGAGGTTGTCATAACGATTCTCTCTCTTAGTGTCAAATTGAACTATAACATATACCATTTGTGGTACATTGTCAACCGAGTAATAGAATAGCTGTGAGGTTACTGGTCCCACCACCACCACCCCCTACTATCGTTGCGAACGTAGGGGCTGTGAGGCCTTGGCTTCTGGGTATGACAAGGGGGGCACGCCCGCTTTTATCAGGGACGGAGTCCTGGAAGGCCCTGCTTGTATCGTGAGCTTTGTGGTGGGGGTGGACACACCACTGCATATACAACCCTTGACGTTGTTGACTACAAAGACCTACCCCGCGCCTCTTTATTTTCGTGCACTATTGCCGTTGGCGTTAGTTCTCGGAGCCTGCGACCTTGAGCTGGCGGATGGTGTTGAGGTCGAGACCGGTGATGCGTTGGACGAGATCTTCTGTCAGGCCTGCAGAAAGCGCTTTTTGGGCGTTGGACAGGGCATTTTCCTGACGACCTTCCTGACGGCCCTCCTGACGACCTTCACCTCTCGCATACGAAAGCTGCCCTATCAGGTCTTGCTCGGCTCGCTCCTGTGCGCTTATCATCTGTGCCTCCTCTCGGGTCAGGTTCTGTTCTTCAGAGAGCTCCAGGGCTGTCTTGATATAATCTGGAACACCGTCTGCCAAGGGTCTTCCCTTGAAGAAGTCCATCCAGTAGCGGACACGCTCCGATACAGTCTCACGGTCTTTGCCAAGCTCGAGGAAGGTCAAATTGAACATCCCGCCAACGGTATCAGAGACCACGCTCTTGCCATAGAATCTACGATGGAGGATATCATATAAGGCAAAGTTCCGCAACGCACAGGTGTCACCGTCAAACTGCTCAAAGTCAAGTACATGGATGCCACAGATGGCATTGAGTGAGCGGTACTTCGACTCGACAGGCCCAAGGTCTGGCTGTCCGTAGTCTGCGATATAGCGGCTGGCCATATAATACAGGGCACGCTCCAGGTACACCGACTGACGCTGCACCTGCATCTCGATGACCACCTGGCTCTCGTCTTGAAGCCTCACCCGCACATCAACAGCGGTGGGTTTAAGGCTACCTGTTCCCAAATCGTCACGGAACACCTGTATATCATAGGGGTTCTCGATATGCACACTGGCTACATCCAGCCCCAGCAGGTCGTTTATGAATCCTGCTGTAACATCGGGGTGTTCAGCATTGGCCAGGCTGCGCTTGAAGAGCAGGTCGTTGGTGGGGGCATGGTGTCTTGACATAGGAACCTCACATTGCAACAGGACGGGGACGGGACGGGCAAAGAAGTAGGATTTGTTATCATGAAACGCATATCTACTTATTGCATAATAGAGTAAGGCAAATGTTCCAGCAATACCGCGTTTGTTATACTATTGTTACTTTATAGCAACTTATCACAGGGCATGCCAAAGAAATGGCCCCTGTAGCCTGGATTTATTGAGCGCGTGCACGAACACGTCTAGTTCAGGCACGCCCGCTTTTTATAAGGAGCGGAGTCCTGGAAGGTCCTGCTTGTATCGTGAGCTTGATGGTGGGGTGGACACACCGCTGGATATAGAGCCCTTGACGTTGTTGACTACAAAGAATCACCCCGCGCCTCTTTATTTTCGTGCACTTGATTTGAGATTCAAGTATGCATTTTCTGTATTTACGTGTATAATGGGTTATGGCAGTGTCCCGTCAGACGGGTACGCCTCCCTTGGGTCTTTTGGCCCGGGAAGGAGGTGATTACCTTGGATGCTCTCATGATCTTGGGTGCGCTCGCGTCGATATTCTCGGCAGCGGTGACGGCTTGGGTCTGGGGGAGCAGAGTCTGGCGCAAAGTGATGCGCTGGAACGAAAAGAAGCGAAAGCCGTAAGGCTCTCGCTTCTCGTAAGTCCTGGCGTACCCGTCGACCTCACAAGTCACACGGCGGGCGCTGCCTTCGACCATAATACCACGCTTGGCATCAAGGGCGCAAGTTGACAACTGCCTGCAATGCCGCAATGCCGCAATGCCGCCTGCAGCACAAGTTTCCTGCTATTGGTCTGGCACAGTTCAGCCCCTCTATGTCATTGCGAGCGAGGTAGCACTTACTTTGCCTGAGAACTGAGCAGGTGCTGCTACTCAACGCAAAGGCGAAGTAAGTGCTACCGGCAATCCAGTCCTTGAAACAAGGGAGATAGTATACATGAGGCTACCCAGAGATGACAGAGAAGGACTGGATTGCCGCGTCGCGCGGAGCCTGTCCTGAGCGCAGCGAAGGGCGCTCCTCGCAATGACAATGTAAACAGTAACATTGGTCTGGGATTGGCACTGTCAGAATAGACCCTTCAGGGTGCTTGCCGCACGGATGTGCGGCCCTATCAGAACAAAGCGGCAGAACGTTCTTTGTTCTGCCGCTGCGCGCGCGTGAGCGCGCGGCACTCTTGTTCAGGCGTGATACACTACTTGCCCCGTTGCGAGTACGTGGCCTGCAAGGCCGCTTGGATCATTGGCCGTGTCAAGTAAATGAGGCTCAATATCATAGCTGACTTCTCTTCTGAGCCGCCACAGGCGTTGAGTGGCTTCAAGGTAATCCCCGGTGAATCCATTAAAAACAACACCTACGTCTATATCACTGTCCTCATCAGGGATTCCGTTGGTATAAGATCCAAACAGGATGACAGCAGTGGGAGAAAACTCTCTTTTGACAAGGTCGGCATAGCGCGCGACAGTGTTTACAACTGAGCTTTTATCCAACATAGCATTTCCTCTGTTCCTGCGATCAACATCTTGATCCCACACCGTAGTTTTTTCCGCTCAGAACTCCAGCACTTCCAGGCGCTCGAAGAGTAGGGGTAGCTTGCTCAGAAAGCTCCAGGGGTCAAACACTGCGGCGAGGGTGGCAGGGCTCACACATGCCAGAACCTCTGGATCGGCCTCCAGGCGCTCACGAAAGCTGGGGCCCGACTCTGCCCGCTGGATCTCGCTCCACACCTCCATGGCAGTGCGTTGCACGAGGGCGTAGGCCGCCTCCCGTGTCATACCCGCATCCACGAGGGCGAGCAGTACCTTGCTGGAATAGATGAGCCCGCGCGTACGCTCGAGGTTGGCCAGCATGTTGGCCGGATACAGCACCAGCCCGTCGACAATCCACTGCGTCTTGGCGAGGATGTAATCCAGCGCGATAAAGGAATCGGCCAGGGCCACCCGCTCGGCAGAGGAATGCGAAATATCGCGCTCGTGCCACAGTGCCACATTGTCGAGCGCCACCTGCGTATTGGCCTTGATGACGCGCGCGAGACCGCAGACACGCTCGCAGGTGATGGGGTTGCGTTTATGCGGCATGGCACTGGAGCCTTTCTGGCCCTCGGCAAAGGGCTCCTCAGCCTCAAGCGTGTCGGTCTTTTGCAGCGCGCGTATCTCCGTGGCAATCTGCTCCAGCGTTGCGGCACATCCGGCCAGGGCAGAGGCAACATGCGCATGGTTGTCGCGGGCTATGACCTGGGTGGAAAGCGGGTCGGGCACAAGCCCCAGATGCTCGCATACGTAGGCCTCCACCGCCGGGTCTATCTGGGAGTAGGAACCTACGGCACCACTGAGGGCGCCGCGCGCCGCGCTCTGGCTACGGGCATCCATGAGTCGCTGTTCGGCGCGCTTCAAGGCCCAGGCCCAGGCGCCAAACTTCATACCAAAGGTCATGGGCTCGGCATGAATGCCGTGGGTACGGCCCACGCACAGGGTGTCCTTCTCCTCGAGGGCCCTGCGTTTGCAGCTCTTGCCCAGCGTGCGTACCGCTTGAAGCAGCAGATCCAAGGCCTGCACTATCTGGCAGCAGAGCGCGGTGTCTCCCAGATCGGAGGACGTCATGCCGTAGTGCACCCAGCGCGAGGGCCTGGGCTCGCCATCGGGCACGTCCGCGTCCACATACTGCCCCAGGTTCGTCAGAAACGCTATGACATCATGGTTGGTGGTGGCCTCGATCTCGGCAATTTCCGCAACGTCAAAGTTGGCATGGGCGCGTATCCACGCCGCTTCTTCGCGGGAGACAGCAGGGCGCGTTACTCCGAGCTCGGCAAAGGCCTCCACGGCGAGTACTTCGATCTCCTGCCACAGCGCATACTTGTTTTCCAACGAAAAGATGTGGGACATCTCAGGACGGGAATACCGTGCGATCATGTCAGCCTCTCAATCAGGGTGCGGAAGATGGTGGCCCGCTCCACCGGTTTTGCCAGATGGGCGTCCATGCCTGCTGCCAGAGACGCCTCGACGTCCTCGGTAAAGGCATTGGCACTCACCGCAACAATGGGAACACTCAGAGCATCGGCGCGCTCCATCTTGCGGATGGCACGGGTGGCATCGTGGCCGCTCATCTCCGGCATCAACAGATCCATGAAAATGAAACTGTAGTGGTTCTCTACAGAGGCGGCAAACATCTCCACGGCCACCCTCCCGTTTGGAGCCTCCTCTATGGTGGCCCGCGTGTCTTTGAGGTACTCTCTCAGCACGAGGCGGTTGGTTTCTATGTCCTCGACAATCAGGATGGTGAACCCGCCGAGATCCGGCGCTGTAACGTGCCCGCTTCTCCGCTCTGGCCGTGCGGCCTCGGAACGCATGAGGGCAAAGTCCTGATCGGGGTCGTCCCCTACCAGCTCCAGCTCGGCCTTGACCGTGTCGATGATGGCGTTGACGATGCCATTGAGCTTTTGCGACGCCTCATCTATGGAGTCCAGGCTCTCCTGCCTGCTTGTGGCATCCTCGGACTTTTCTGCCAGGAACACCATGCCGGAGATGGTATTCATGGAGGTGCGCATCTCGTGGCTCGCCCGGGTGAGAAAACGCGTCTTGGCAAGGTTGGCGGCCTCAGCCGTGCGCGCCTTTTCCTTGTACCGGGCGATGCTCTCCTCTATGAGGGCTTCGCGTTGCTGCTTCTGCTGCTTGAGCTGAGTGGCGGTTAAGGCCCTGGCCTTTGCAAGACCCAGGCTCAACCACGAGGCAGCCAGGCCCGCCAGAAGCGCCACCAGCGCGATAAGAAGCTGCGCCGTCCAGGACCCGCCGTACAGGGTGGACACAGGCGGGGCAACAAGCAGGAATACGAGCAGGCAGAGGGCCGAGAACACAAGGAGATAGGCTGCGCCCTGTGCACGCGGCAACACGGGCAGCACGCCAAGCATCAGCACATAGACGACATAATAGTACAGAGGATACCCGCCGGAAAGCGCAACAAAAAAGAGGGCCAGCTGCAAGCAGCTGAGAACCACAAGGCCGGTTTGCAGGAGCAGGTTCTGGGTTTGCGGCCTGCGGAGAAAGCCCAGGCAGGCCACGCCAAAGAGCAGGGCATACACCACGCCCACACCAAGCGCAATACCCGTGAGGGCAATCCGGGAACCGTTGTCGAGCCCGGAACTGCCCGGCTCAGGACTCAGGGGAGCGAGGATACCCAGGGCAGCCAGAACAAGCATCGTCGCCTGAAACACCACGAACACGCCGCAGAAGGCGAGCATGCGAAACACATTGATTCTGGAAAGGAGCTGCTTGAGCTGTCGCTTGAATCGGGCATCGCCTGAGGCTATCCGCCCGTCGGCTGCCCCGTGCCCGGACGAGGCGGGCGAAGGCGAAGCGGCACTGGAGGAGGGAGACGGAGGTGAGGGCATCAGCGCTGCTCCTCCTCATGGTAAGCCGCCGTGCCTGCGCGGTTGCCGGAAAAGTCCAGGCCTTTGCTTATCTCCGCTATCGGCGCGCCCTCTCTATAGAGCCGCATGTCGGCCTCTGCAGTAACCAGCGTAGCATCAAACAGGTCATTGAACGACAGGCGGCTCTCCTCGCGAGACTCGGGGTGCAGCCACACTGTTCTGTCTTCATTGGCATACCAGGGTTCGCTCAGCACGTCCGAATGGTGGCTCATCGCCTGCAACAGGCTGTGCCGCCTGACGAGACGCTCCGCTGCTCCGAGAAGCCCGCGTTTGACGCCGCTGGGAGAATACAGCAGGCGTACCGCCATGCGCATATCCTTGACGCTGCGCGAAAAAACACCGCGAGGCACTCCCCTGCCAAAGATGCGCGCGGCGGCGCCATACAGCGTGTCGATGCTCGAAAGCACCGCGTCGCTCGCGTACAGCAGCTGCTTGGGGATGTGGTACTCCCTAACCGTGCGACCGGTGAGACGATACAGCTCGTAGACATCGAGGTCGGCCTCTATCTGTCCGTGCACGAAGGAATGGTCACGCTGCCCGAGGCCTTCTACGCCCGCAGAGCAGATGGCCTCCTCAAACGCATAGACCAGGGGATGCACCGCTCTGTCCAAATCGTAGTGACAGATGAAGCCGTAAACATAGGCGCAGAGAACCTCATGGACGTGGTCTTTGATCTGGAGTCGGTCGAGCATGTCTCGCCAGAGGGCAAGATACGCGTCGATATGCTCGTGATGCATGCGCATGCCCAGCCTGGTGATGTTCAGGCGATACGGCGTACGCACGGCGTAGAAAAGCGGGTCGGGCCCCTGGTTGCCCAGGAGAAAGGCGTCCCGGGCATCGCGGGTCATAAAGGTGCGGTTATTCTCGCGGGCCAGAAGCGCGCGACCGAAAAGATGATGTGAGAGCAGGGCAGGCATGTTACTCCGAACGAGGGGGCAGAGACGGTATTGCAACAATAAAGCAAGCGCCGCCGTCAGGCAAGTTTATCGCCTCAACCGTACCGTCGTGTGAGTCCACTATGGCCTTGACAATGGTGAGGCCCAGGCCCGTGCCGCCCGTGGTACGCGCACGACTTGCGTCACCGCGATAGAAGCGGTCGAAGAGACGGGCTGGATCCACATCGCCAAAGCCTTTTCCGTTGTCGCTCACCGCGATGATGCTGTGTCCCTTGATGCCGGAGAGCTGCACCCAGATGTGGCCGTGCTCGGGATCGGTAAAACGGCTGGCGTTCTCGATAAGATTGACGGTGACCTGCTGCAGGCGGTCGGTGTCGCCGAGGACATCGGGGGCCTCCCCGTTAACCGTGAGTTGGACTCTGCGTTCTTCAAGGATGGGCGCGAGCAGCGTTGCTGCCTGCTCCACCACCTGATGCAGGTTGACACGTTCGAGCACTATCTCTCCCCTGCCGTCGATGCGCTGCAGGGTAAGCAGCTCGTTGGCCAGGCGGGTGAGCCGCTCGCTCTCCCGCACGATGCTCTCACAGAAAAGATACCGGTCTTCGTAGGAGATATCCTCATCCATCATCGTCTCGGCCGCACCGCGAATAGCGGTGAGTGGCGTGCGCAGCTCGTGGGAGACATCGCTCACAAACTGATTCTGGCGCTTGCTTTCCGCGGCCGCCTCGGACACCTGTGTGCGCATGCGGGCAGCTACCGAGTCCAGCTCAGAGGCAAGCTCCTGAACACCAAGCGGTGCGCGGAGCATCTTCTCATCCATAAACTGCACGGAGAGCCTGCCGTCCGCCAGCTGTTTGACCCTGAGCATGACTTTGCCCAGCGGACCGAGATAAAAGCCGGTGGTGGCGTAGGCGCAGATAAAGGCGAGCAGGCCGAGGGGCAGGACAAAGGCGAGTATCCAGATTTCGTCGCTGACACGGACAAAGTCCAACGCGGCTATGCACAGGCAGACAAGCATGGCAAAAGTCGCGGAGATAAAGGCCAGCAGTATCCTCAATGTCTTGTAATGCAAACGCGCTCCTCAGACAATAATCAGAGCACTTTGAACCTGTAGCCGTAGCCGCGGACCGTTTCTATCAGTCCTGGATCGACCTTGGCCGCCTCGAGTTTATCGCGCAGACGTTTGACGTGCGTGTCCACCGTCTTGGTCTCTACCAGGTACTCCCATCCCCAGGCGTCATGGAGGAGCTGATCGCGGGAGAGCACCTTGCCGGCGTGGCGCATCAACGCTGCCAACAGTTCAAACTCGCGCGGAGTCAGCTCAATGGGGCCCTTGTCGCTCACGGCAATGTGCGTTCCCTCGTCCAGCTTGATGCCGCTGACCTCGATGACCTCGTCAAAATCATCTCCCAGGCCGCCGTTTTCCTGGCTCGCAGAACGTCGGAGCAGGGCCTTGGCGCGGGCGATGAGCTCACGCACGCCAAAGGGCTTGGCCAGATAGTCGTCTCCGCCTATCTCCAGACCCACCACCTTGTCAAGCTCGGTATCCCGGGCGCTGAGGAACAGCACGGGCATGGTGTAGTTTGCGCGTATGCGGCGCACCACCTCATAGCCGTCCATATTGGGCAGCATCACGTCCATGATGACCAGGTCGAAGTGCTGGGAATTGATGAGATCCAATGCCGAGGCGCCGTCGGCGGCTATGCTCACTTCGTAGCCTTCTTTGCGCAGGTTGTAGCTGACAAACTCGGTTATGGAAGGCTCGTCGTCAACAACGAGAATATGGGCTGGAGTGTCAGTCATGCGGTCTCCCTTCAACGATGGTAACCTTCTGTCGGTTGTAACCATGATACCACGCAGCTGCGTTACAATGGTTGCTCAGTATCGTTCGTTGCCGCTTTGTTCGTTGCCGCTTTGTTGGAGCTTTGTTGGAGGTCGCTATGCTGTTGGTTGCAGATGTTGGCAATACCCAGACCCATCTGGGGGTCTATGAAGGGGAGGAGCTTCTGGAGAGCTGGCGCCTCTCAACGCGTGCCACCGACACTGCCGACGAGCTTCTGGCCTCTCTGCGGGCCCTCCTCGCGGCGAGTCCGGAGCCTCTTGCCATCAACCATGTGGCCATCGCTTCCGTGGTGCCGTCGCTCTCAGAAAGCTGGGCCCAGGCAGCGCAGCAGCTCAGTGGCTCTAAGCCCCTGCTGCTGAGCCATGAGACCAAAGCTGGCTTTTCTTATGGCTACGATAACCCGGAGGAGATTGGCGCGGACAGGATAGCCGATGCCGTCGCAGCCGTTGCACGATATGGCGCCCCGGTTATCGTCGTGGACTTTGGCACCGCTACCAACATCGAGATAATCGACAGAAACGGCGCCTTTGTGGGAGGCATCATAGCGCCCGGGCTCAGTACCTCTGCCGACGCGCTCTTTGCCGCTGCCGCCCGCCTGCCGCGCATCGACATCATAACGCCTCCAGAAGTCATTGGCAGGTCTACCAAAACCGCCGTACAGAGCGGCCTGACCTATGGGGAGATCGATCGCATCGACGGACTCGTCAGACGGGTCTTTGCGGAGTTGGGGTATGAGAGCCCCGTGGTTGCCACCGGCGGCCTTTCGCGGCGCGTGTTGAGCCTTTCAACGGTGATTACCCAGGTAAACGACACCCTGACCCTCGAAGGCCTGCGCTTAATCTTTGAGAGACAACAGCTTGAGCTGCAACAGTAAGGCGGCTTGAACAGGAGAGAGCATAAAAAACGTTACCATTGTGTTGCCCAAAAAATTATTCAAAAGCCGGGTGAGGTAATTGGAAATCGTGTTATACTGTGAATGTCAGCAAAGCTCGGTTCTGTTAAGGTCACGCGGGCGACGCGGTTGATAAAAGCGGTTAAGGGTGCCAGCCCTCACCGCTTTTTATTTTCTTCCGCGTCCTCCTTCCGCTTATATTCCTGATAAACCGCTAGAACGAAACAGCCAATACAGGCAATTGAGCCCAGGGCATTAAGGATTTCACACATAGGCATTGCTCCTTTCAATACAAAGATGATAGAAGCGCCACCCGCATCCGGACTTGCTGACAATACTATATTATAATAGTTGCTTACCAGATTTACAAGATGAACAAAGAAAATTATGCTGTTAGTGTATGGTTGATGGTACTGGTCTCAGTGGCCAGCCGTGAGCCGTTGAGCCGGGGGGGGGGG
>JAISEO010000062.1 GCA_031264075.1 Coriobacteriales bacterium
AAACAGACATCTACGTGATCCTGAAGCGTGCCGCCGCGTCCCCCGCGCTCTTTGGGAATGAGCAGCGTGAGATAGCCCGCGTCCCCTATCCGTTTGAATATCTCGACGGGGAATTGGGCTTCTTCGTCGATCTCTTTGCTGTGCGGAGCGATGTTGACCGTCGCGAACTGCTTTGCCTCATCATAGGTTGTGCTCATGGTTAGTACTCCTCCTAAAATCATTGAACCATCGGTTTGTTGCGCCCTCACGGGCGCTCTGGCGCTTATCCTGCCTTGAAGAATCCGAGGTAGGCATTTGCATCCTGTATCTCCTTAAAGCCGCTTGTCCTGCCGGGAACCCAGGCTTTCAGGCCCTCCATGTCCATCATCGTGCGGTGCTGCGGGTTGCTGTAGTCCATCCGCTGCAACACCTCAAGCCACGCGTCGAAGCGCTCCGGCTCCAGGTCGGGGCGGCCGGAGAAGATGCAATGGTCGAAGAGCTCCGTCGTGGCAAGGCAGATGAGCTGGCTGGCGTCCACGGTGCCGTCCTTTTGCCAGCTTGCCCAGTTGAAGTCAAGTGCCACCGTAGCATCCACCTCTTCGGCGGCCAGGGCTTTGACCGCGTCAAGCTCTCCGCCCACATGGTCGCCGTGGAGCCCTTCGCCCTTGTTGAAGCGCCGCTCAACGTAGTCCTTCTCGTATTCCAGGCCCTGCTTGTGCAGATGGCTGATGGGTATCAGCCGAGCCTGGGGCGAATCGGTGGCACCGAAGCCGATGGTGGCGCCCCTGAGGTCGGCAAGCCCGGCAAACCCGCTGTCCTTCCTTACCAGGAAGCAGGACTTTCGGTCACGGTCGGTGTCGCGCATGGCGCCGTTGAGACAACCGCCGTCCGAACGCAGGTAGGCGTCGAGCCAGGCTAGAGGAGAGTTCCAGGCAATGTCGATGTCGCCCTCTAAAAGCGCATCGACCTGCTGGGCATAGTCTTCGAAATAGGCGCACTCGGTAGGCGCGCCCTCGTCTTTGAAGAAGTCGGAGATGATCCCCCAGATAACGGTCACCTTGGGGTCATAGATTACAGCGCCAACGCGGAGAGGCTTGTTCATGGTCGCCACCTTTCATGCTGGTCAGGGTATGGGCTGGTCGGTCAGTACCTTGCCGAGCCAGACGTGAAGGACATCGACACTGGGTGCCATGATCTGCCCCGCATAGGAATCGCGCAGCAGAGTTTCGATGAGCGTGGTTTGGTTGTAGGCCTTGCCGCCGCCGACGCGCATGGCCAGACGCCCCGATTCGATGGCTGTCTCGGAGGCGAGGATGCGCGAAGCGAGGATGCGTGCCAGAGCGTCTGGAGCACCGGCAACGGCTGCCTCGGCGGTCTCCAACGTGAATGCCCTGGATGCCTGGCTGCTCGCGTAGATGTTGGAGAGATGTATCTGCACGGTCTCGATATGGCTGAGCGCCTGGCCATCTGGATAGACCCTCTTTTGTGCGTAACCCGTGGCGATCTTGAGCAGTTGGAGAGAAAGGCCCGTGTAGATTGCCGCCAGGCCGAGGACAAAGGGAGGGGAGACGCTCGTGAGCGCCTGCTCCATGCCGGAACCTGCCTCGCCAAGCCGATAGAAGGTGTTCAGCGAGACGTTGTCGAGCTTCATGGGACAGGAGACATTGCCGCGCATACCGATACCATGCCATGCCCTCTGCTCAAAGCTGATGCCGGGGGTATCGAGCGGGAATATCCAGTTGTCGATGTTGCCCTGATTGTCAGGGGCTACCACCATGTAGTACTTGGCAGCCTCGGCCGAGGTAACCATGCTCTTGACGCCGTTGAAGGTATAGGTGTCTCCGTCGATGGAGACCTTTATCTCGGACTTGTAGAAGTGCGTACCCGTGCCAAACTCACTGTAGGCTAAGGCCATGAACTGCTCGTTCTTGACAATATCGTTGATGATCTGAGCTTTGAGCTTTGGGCTGCCATAGGCCAACAGGCAGGTCGCAGCGACGTTGTGCATCATATAGCACAGGGCGACGCTGGGGTTGCCCTCGGCGAATGCCATGCAGACATCCACATGATCCCTCAGATTGCCGCCCTTGCCACCGAATTCCTCAGGGATGAGCAGCTTGAAATAACCCGCCTCCCCTATCTTCTTGAATATCTCGACGGGGAATTGTGCCGTCTCGTCAATTTCCTTGCTGTACGGAGCGATGTTTGCCTCTGCGAACTTTTTTGCCTCATCATAGATCGTGCTCATTGGTGGTACTCCCTTCAAAATTGTTGGTATCCTTGTGTGCCACGCTTGGAGCCTATGCCAGCACCAGTACCTGCTCCTGGGGCTGCGCCTCCTCATACAAACGGGCCTTCAAGTCCAGGTAAAGCTCCTGCAGATGGCGCTCGGCCCAAAGCTGATCCTCGATATTCTCCACTTGACAGGCACTGAACTTGTCCTCAGGGGTGCCTGACAGCGGGTCGGTCTGGTGCATAGTCAGATCGTTGCACTTCCCGATCCACCACTGGTAGGTCATGTAGACGGTTCCCTTGTTGCAGCGCTCGGTGATGTCGGCACGGCTTATGACCCTGCCACGACGCGAGTACACCCACACAAGCTCGTCCTGCTCGATGCCGCGCGCTTCGGCGTCTGCAGGATTGACCGTCACATATCCCGGCTCCTCCGCCAGCGAACTCAGCGCCTTGCAGTTGCCAGTCATGGAGCGGCAGGAATAATGCCCGACCTCCCGGACGGTGCAGAGCACGAGCGGATACTCCTCATCGGGGAGCTCCGTCGGCGTGATGTAATCGTGGGCGATCAGCAGCATCCGACCGTCCGGTTTGTTGAACTTACCTCCGAGGTAGAGGTTGGGGGACCCGGGATGATCCTCGGTTGGAATCGGCCACTGCGCGTATCCGACGCCCTCCATACGCTCATAGGTCGCCCCCGCGAAGTTGGGGCACAACGACCGTATCTCGTCCCATATCTCCTTGGTGTTGTTGTAGTGCATGGGATAGCCCATGCGGGTCGAGAGGTCCGCGAATATCTCCCAGTCATGGCGACACTCACCCTTAGGCGGTACGGCGGCGGTGAAGCGCTGGAAGGTGCGGTCGGACGCCGTGAATACGCCGTCATGCTCTCCCCAGGATGTACCGGGAAACACCACGTCGGCCAGCGCGGTGGTCTGGGTCATGAAGATGTCCTGGCTGATGAAGAACTCGAGGTTCTCCAGGGTCTCCTTCATGTCGCCGGAGTCGGGCTCGGTCTGCAGCGGGTCCTCACCGAAGTTGTAAAACGCCCTGATCTTCCCCTCCTTCACCCCGTGCGGCAGGTCGGTGAGCTTGAATCCGGGCTCCAGCGATAGCTGCTCCAGGGGAACGCCCCATGC
>JAISEO010000080.1 GCA_031264075.1 Coriobacteriales bacterium
TCGTCGACCTCCATCGTCGAAGGTGGCGCGCACGACGTCATGCTCAAAGACCAACTCAGCACCCTCCCACCAAACTTCCGCTAAGGTGACATCCTTGGCCGCGTCTCTGTCATTCTCGCAAGCGCATGTAGTGCGCGCAGCGAGAATCCAGCGAATTGGGCGATAGCCCAACTTCGCAACCATAAAAGACGGGCGGCGGTGCCGCCCGTAAGTCATCTGTCGCGCGCCGAGGCGCGCTCTCTGAGCATGCGAAGTCGTGCTATCGCACGATTCGCTGGATTCTCGCGCTACGCGCAAGGATGACAGGCAGGTGCCCTGCCAACCGGCGGAGCACCTGCCTGGAACTCCAGAGCCTTTATGCGTCCCAGGGCTCGACTTCGACCAGATGTTTGGCAACGAGCCGTCCATGGTTCATGGCTCCGCACCAGCCCCAACCACAGTGTGTCTTGTTTATCCACAGGTTGGTGTCCACGCCGAGCATGGTGTATTGGACGATCTCTCCCGCCGCGTAGAGGCGGGGAATGGGCTCACCATACTGGTTCAGGATCTGGCAGTTCTCATTCTCCCAGAGGCCGCCCGCCATGCCCGCCATTGCCTGTACGGTCTCCTCCAGATAATACGGTGCTTGCTCAAAGGTCATCAGCTCTCCCGCTGTTGCGTTGGTGAACTCACGTCCGAACACCGTGTCATACCCCACCGTCTTGACGTCCTCGTTGTATTTATCCAAGGTAGCCTTGAGATCTGCCGTAGGGCAGCCGATAACCGCAGCGGCATCCTCCAAAGTGTCACATTTGACAGAAAATCCCTTCTCCACATGCTTGCTGGCGCAATACATATTAGCCGGATTGTCCCAGAACGCGTCCGCAAACTTCTGATCATACAACTGGAATACACTGCCGCCGGACTGGGATGAGAGCGTTGGGCCAACGCCGTTGATCCCGAGGGCCTCGTTCACAAAACGCTTACCCTCTCTGTTGACGAGGATGGCACCCTGTACGTACATGCCAACCAGATCGGCACCGCTCTCGCCCTTTGCGGCGCCCACGGACACGCCGACGTTGTATCCGGCCTTCAACATGACCGCTCCGAGCTGCATCGCCATCTTATGCCCAAGGCCGGTATTCCCGGGGGAGCAGATGACCTTGCTTTGCCCCAGGCCATAACGGTACTGCTCAAGCATCTCCAGGTTTGCGGCAAACGATCCGGTGGCAAGCAGGATGCCGCGCCGCGCCTTGAGGTATATCTTCTTGCCCTCCTGCTCGGCAATGACGCCGAGGACCTCTTTGGTCACCGGGTTCTGGATGAGCTCCTGCCCTTGTGTGTTCAGAAGGAGCTTCACGCCCTTCTCAAGAGCGGCCTCCTGAATGATTGTCATCGCAGCACCGGCACCGCCTTCGACATGGTGCTCACGGATGGTATTGTTGCCCTGAGAGTCCAACAGGCCGCTTGCGGGGAATACAACTCCGAGGCCGGTCAGCCAATCATACATATCGGTTATCGAGTTGATATGTGCCTTGATATTTGCCTCGTTGGACATGGGGCCAGCCGAGTTGACGAGGACATCCGCGAGGTATTTCTCCGGGCTGTCATCAATGCCGAGCTCTTTCTGAAGCGGAGTACCGCACATGCCGATGCCTCCGCCGCAGATAGCGCTGGAGCCGCCAGCATAGGGGAGATGTTCTATGACGATAGCCTCCAGACCCTCGTCGCGGGCGGTGATGCCAGCCGCAAGCCCTCCTCCGCCAGCGCCGACGGCAATCAAGTCCGCCTCATAATCCCATTTTGTCGGTAGCCATGAGGCATCGTCCGCGGTTGCCGCCTCGGCGTTTGGACCACAACCGGTGAGTGCACCGGCTGCGAGCAGAGCCCCTGCTCCGGCCAAAAACCCCCTCCTGCTTAATCCCTGTGAATCAAACACCCTGTTTCCGTCTTTCATATGAGTCCTCCTAAACATTGTCGGTACGTCTCAAACAAGGCATGATAGAGGGCGCGCGAAGGCTCGTAAACAGGCAATATCTGACCGATATACGTGCAGGGAGATGGCGGAAAACCACGCAACGGTCAATTATTGCCCCTTGCTACGAGGGCCTGTGGATGTGTACTATTCTCGTTGAAAGGATACTCACTCGGACAATCTGAATAATCAGTCTCACTCTATCGGATGAAGGTGGGCCCCTATGGATCAGACGGTCATTTCCAGCATACTTCGGATTCTCAAAGACGAGAGGTTCCGCAGCCTGCACTACTGGGTCTCGCAGGGTCAAATCCAGTATCAGGACCTGATGCATGCCGACATGCCGCAAGGACTTTCTGTCGAGCAGACCTGGGAGCTGATAACCGCCTTGCGAAAATACCTCGGTTCCTGCGGCTCGGTGCACGAGACGCCCCACGAAGAAGGCTCATGGTATGTCGAGAACGATGAGATCAGGAGCATCTTGGCGGATATCGATGTGATTTGCCAGCCTTACTCCCATCTTTCCCATGTGATGGAGCAGCGTGACGTTACCAGCCTGTTTCTCCAGTCGTTTACCGATGATATTCTGGCAGGCATGAAGCGCGATGCCCTTCATATCGAATACGAGACCGTGCGGTCGCTCTTGCTGGGGGAGAAAGAGCCCGGGGGATACGAGGAGCGCGTCACGGCAAATACCGCTGTGATCCTTAACGACCTTGCCTCCTATGTTGACAGGGATTTTGACGACGGGCTTGTCGCCGAGCTGTTGTCGAGGGCGTTGTCCGGGGCTGACGGGAGCCGGCAGGACAGCTTTATTGAAGCTGTCCTGAAAGACCCCTCCCATCGACAAGCGCTGCAAATTATTTATGGTTCCGGGAATAACGTATGCTACGAACATCCTTTCCGAGACATGACCGCTATTTCGTTTGCATCATGGACGTATCGACCCTTCAATGACCTCAGTGGATGCATGGAGCTTCTGCTCAGAAGGCTTTCCCTGCTCAAAAGGAAGCGCCCGGTTTTTACGCTGGTTCCCTATTCAAAGGCGCATCTCAGCGTTGAGGGCGAAGAAAGAAAGACGCAATCAGAGGGTGGAATTGTCACGTCGGATGGGGTGGATTATACGCCGCGTATCCTGCAGCTCGTGCGATTGTTCAAGGAGGAACTGAATACCCTGGAGCAGATGGCAATAAAGGTCGAAGAACGGGACGTCCGGTTGCTGACGATTATCGAGTCGGATCGCGAGATCAACAGCCGACAGCAGCGCCTTGTTGCCCAGGCGCTTTGCAGGCCATCAGCGGAATTTGGCATCCGTGCCCACGCGGAGTATTTCAACATCGTCAAGGCATCTGCCCGCAGCGACCTCTATGGCCTCGTGAAGCTGGGTTTTCTGCGCAAGGAGAAACGGGGCAAGAGGATAGTGTTCCTCCCCGCGCTGGGGCTCCCAACCCTCATCGCGCACCATAAGCCGCTTTATACCTGAGTCCTATGGTGAGGCTTGGGGACGGGCTAAATGGAACAGTGAGGTGCGCAAAGTCCTTCTGTCTGGCACATGAACATGGTTGTGAAGTCGGGCTGCGCCCAATTCGCTGGATTCTCGCGCTTCGCGCAAGAATGACAAGGGGGTGTGGACGGTATCCTCTTATCGGCGGGGACTTGTCTTTGACGTATAATATAAGCCGCGATTTGCGAGGGGCATAGAAGACTACCCGGTTCCTGCAAAAAGGGAGAATGTAACGATGCGGCAATATGACCCACAGGAGATAGAACCGCGCTGGCAGGCCGTATGGGAGGAGTCCCATCTCGACAAGGTGCGGGAGGACGGCGACCAGGCCGGCGACCACGCTGGCGAGCGACATGGCGAGCGCTCTGGTACGCGACCCGGCGACCAGGCTGGCGACCACGCTGGCGGGCGACCTGGCGACCAGCCCGGCGAACGTCCCGATGCGCAACCCGGCGACCACGCTGGCAAGCAACCCGGCAAGCGGCCCTGTTATTACG
>JAISEO010000091.1 GCA_031264075.1 Coriobacteriales bacterium
ATCAACGATAGGTTGCGCAAGGTCGTTTGACAGTCTCATGCAACCACCTTTCCGTATGCCATGTCTGACGTGCTCCAACTGTACACCTGCCATGTTACCAGAGTAGAGCCCCCCGCTCAGGCCGGGTTGTGCCTTTGCACAATGGCTATCTGGCAGATGGCACGCGATTTTGGAGCCTCTCCCATTGTCGGATGCCAACGAGGCCCGTAGAATAAAACTCATCAGAGGAAGGCTGCGCCCAAAATGCGTGCAGAAGGCACCGTCAAAGGCGCGATACGCGCGGCGGGAGGCAGCACCTGTGAGCAGCGTTATGGTACGAGCCCAGACAGTCAGGCAATGATTACCCGAGAGGAAGGTAGCGCTTATGGCACTCATAGACGAGATGGAAAGACAACTCCGCCCACCCGAGGACACCGTAGAACCTTACCCCGCCAAGTACATAACCCTGGCCAGTGGCGAGAAGATGGTCGTCCGTCAGATTTCACGCGAGGAGTGCGGGATTGTCCTTGAGGCCGTCAAGCCCCTCATGACCGTTCAGAAAGACTTCTACGACATCGTTGCCTCACGCATCTATTCCGAGGTTCTCGGGTATATGCGCTATCGCGTCAAGGATGAGTACGTCTTTCTCGGCACCATCAACGGCGAGATTGTCGGCATTGTCAATGGCCGCCTCGTCACCCCGGAACTCGGCATGAGCTATCACACCATCGCCATCCGCCAGGGCCTGCGCATCGGCGCCCAGCTCTTTGCGGCCAAGATGGAGTATCACTTTGACATCCTGGGCCAGGAGGAGGTCCTCGTTGTTGCCGAGTCTCCCAATGGCTTCAAACGCTGGATGATAGAGTACGAGCTGGAGTCACGTCCCGACGTATGGCATGAGCTCGGTGGCGTACCGACCTTCGTGCTCACCCGCGAGCTGTGGGAGAAGCACAAAGCGGAGAAGTGCACCGGCCGTCGTCCCGTACCAGAGGAGCTGCTGGCCGCCAATATTCCTCCTCACCTGCCGGCGAGCTACGCTCAGAAGAACTAGAGGACGGTCTCATGAGAGAACATCGTCCTGTGAGAGAAGGTGTATTATGAGAGAAGTTGGCATTGTTGGTGTGGGCCACACCAAGTTTGGCCGCTGGAGCGGCTCCTATATGGACATGGCCTCTACCGCTGCGGTGGAAGCCCTGCAAGACGCCGGCATCAACCTGGCCGCGGGTGAGGCGGGCATCGATCAGCTCTTTCTGGCTTCGATGGGTGCCGGACAGGTCAACAAGATCTCCGGTGCCGCGTCAGCGCTGGTGGACACGCTCAATCTGCGCCCCGCCATGGCCGAGACCATCGAGAACGGGCCGGCCTCCGGCGCCTCTGCCGTCAAGATAGCCTATATGGCCATAGCCAGTGGTCTGGCAGACACCGTGCTGGTGGTGGGTGCCGAGCAGATGCGCATTCTCAGTGGCTGGGAAAGCACGGACTTTGTCTCCACGATGCTGCACCCTGAGGCCGAGTACCCCTACGGTCTGACCCTGCCGGCTGCTGCGGGCATGTTCACCCGGCTCCATATGGAAAAGTACGGAACCTCAGAGAAGGATCTGGCCATTGTCGCGGTAAAGAACCACGAGAATGCCATGCACAACCCGGTTGCCCACATCCATCTGGTACCCGATCTGCACGCCATTACCGACGATGAGGACGCAAACGTCATCAACCCGTATGTCGCCGAGCCGCTGCGCGTGTACGCTACCTGTCCGATGAGCGACGGTGCCGCCGCGCTCGTGCTCACGGCCATGGATACCGAGCGGAAGTTTGCCCACGAGCCCGTGCGTATAGCCGGTGTGGGCCAGGCGACCGACACCCACGTCGTGGCCGAGCGTTCCGACCCGCTTGACCTCTTTGCCGTGCGTGAGAGCGCGCGTATTGCCTACGAGATGGCCGGCATGGGCCCGGAAGACATCGATGTTGCCGAGCTGCACGACGCGTTTCAGATACTGGAGATTGCCGAGAGCGAGGAAGTGGGTTTCTTCCCGCGCGGCGAGGGCAGCAAGGCTGCCCGCGAAGGCAAGACCCGCGTTGACGGCGAGATGCCCATCAACACCTCCGGCGGCCTCAAGGCCAAGGGACACCCGGTGGGCGCCACCGGTGTCTCCCAGGTGGTAGAGATAGTCCGTCAGTTGCGCGGAGAGGCAACAGGCCGTCAGGTCAAGGACGCCAAGACCGGTCTTACCACGAACTTTGGCGGATTTGGAAACAACGTGGTGTCAATAATCCTCACAACCACAGAAAGGGGGTGAGCCCCATGGAGATGTATGCGTATCGCTGCGACAACTGTGGAGAGCTGCACCATCCCCGGCACTTCGTCTGCCGCAGGTGTGGACACACGGAGTTTACGGAGGAGCCGCTGTCGGGTAAGGGCAAGGTCCTCACCTGGACCAAGGTCTACAACCTGCCCGAGGGTTATATGCGGCCTTCGCTGAGCTTTGCCATTGTCAGGTTTGAGGAGACCGGTCTGCCGGTCTCGGTACAGATAGACGACGAGAAGCCCTACATCGACGAGGAGGTCAACTCAACGGTGGGTGTTATCAAAGAAGCTGTTGGCAAGGATTACTATGGCTTCATCGTCGAGCCGGTCGTCGTATAGGGATGCTCCACGATGCCAGCTCGACACGACATCCGGGCCTTGACGATGGGAGCGCGTTTTGCCCTGCGCTGCCAATGCACAGGCAGGGCGCGTGTTCTGAGCGTGCATAACCGAGTGATAAACCTGGTTACCGAGGACGGACTCCTGGCCCTTGCCCTGCCACAGGCCGGGGGTTCGTCCCGTTTTCTGTGTTTGAACAGGCTGCCCGTGCTGCGCAGGGGAGAAGAGCTCAGGCTTTCGCCTGCAGAAGTGGGAGTGGGGAGCCTGTCCATCAATCTGGGCAGGGTACCGCTCTGGCAGGGCCTTCTCCCTCCGCATGCCCACGGCGTTGTAACGCGCCAGCGCTTTGACGACTTCGCCGAGACGGTAGCTCGTCTGGGTATCGCGTCGGGGAGTTTCCGCGATGGCTTCTCTGTGCCGCCTGCCCTCAGTGCGTATTCCCCTGTGTGCAAGATGGTAGGAGCGCTGCTGGGCCTTGGGCCCGGGCTCACGCCTGCCGGCGATGACATCGTGCTGGGATATCTGGCCGTGGACAATCATCTCGGAAGCAACCAGAGCCTCACGCGCGAGCTGCACGACAGCGTTGCCCGTGCGCTGGGGCGCACGACGATGCTCTCGGCTCAGCTGCTGCACAATGCGCTGGAGGGAGACTACCACGAGACGGTCCAGCGGGTGCTGGCCATCCTTCTCGGGCTGAGTCAGGAGAACCTGCCCTCGGCCCTGCGTCGTCTGGCTGCCATCGGGGCGTCCAGCGGCGAGAGTACCGTGTACGGTATGTGGCTGGCCCTCCAACGCAGCAATGCTGAGCGTGCTCTCAGCACCGAGCGACTCCTGTGCAAACAACGGCACACCCGGCACGAACCCAGCAGACACGAACCGAGCAGGCAACTATCAGGTAAGGGAGGTACACTGTGCAGAGCATAAGCTTGGTTAAACCAAACCAGTATTCAGATTCGGTGACGCTGATGCGCCTATCCAACGACGTTGCTGCCCTGGAGGGCGTCACCGACGTGTTGGTAGGCATGGCAACAGACCTTAACCGCGAACTGTTGGCAGGCATGGGCGCGGCAACCGCCGAGACCGATGCCGCGACACCCAACGATCTCCTCATTGCGGTACAGGCAAGCGATGAGGACGCGGCAGGCCGAGCCCTCGAGGCAATCGAACAGGGCCTGAGCAAGAAGAAGTCCGGAGTTGGTGTGGCCGGTGAGGCTGGAGCGGCGGTCTTTGAGACCGTCGATCAGGTTGCAGAACTGGACGAAGGCTTCAACATGGCGGTGGTCTCGGTGCCGGGTAGCTATGCCGCGCACGAGTGCCGCTCCGCGCTGAGGGATGGCATGCACGTGTTTCTCTTCAGCGATAACGTTTCGGTAGAAGAGGAACTCGGTCTCAAGACATTGGCCCATGAGAAGGGCCTGTTGATGATGGGGCCGGACTGTGGCACGGCGCTTATCAACGGCATTGCGCTCGGCTTTGCCAACGTGGTGCGCCGGGGCGACATCGGCATTGCCGCCGCCTCGGGCACGGGCTTACAGCAGCTCACCCAGCTTATAGATGCCATGGGTGGCGGTATCACCCAGGCCATCGGCGTGGGAGGCAGAGACCTGTCTGCCGCAATCGGCGGACGTACGATGCTGGCTGCGCTCGAGGCCCTCGGCAACGATGAGGCCACCCGCGTCATCGTCGTGCTGTCTAAGCCTCCGGCTCCCGAGGTTGCCACACAGGTGCTGGAAGCTGCCAAAGGCATCGGCAAGCCAACCGTGCTCTGTCTTCTCGGGCGCGAGCTCGACGCCGATCTGGGTTCTCTTGAACTGGCCGGCAATCTGGAAGAGACCGCTGCCGCAGCGGTGCGGCTCTCCACCGGCAGTACGCCAGACCTCGTCGACCCCTTCTACAGCGAGGGAACGCTTTCCGTTACGCTCGCGGGTCTCAAGCCCGCCCAGCGCTTCGTGCGCGGCATCTTCTGTGGCGGCACCGTCTGCGACGAGGCCATGGTCTATTTTCGCAGCCTTGACCTGCCTATCAGGAGCAACATCCCGCTTTCTGAGTCGGAGCGCCTCGAAGATGTGCATCAAAGCGTCGGCAATACCTTCATCGACATGGGAGACGACTACTTCACCCGTGGCAAGCCCCATCCGATGATAGATCCGTCGCTGCGCAACAAACGCATCGTGGAAGATGCCCTGCTCAACGACACCGCCGTCATGCTCGTGGATGTCGAGCTGGGCTATGGCTCACATCCCGATCCCGCGGGCGTTTTGGTAGAGGCGGTAGACGAGGCCAATGCCCGTCTTGCAGACGAGGGGCGAACAGTCGTGTGGATTGCATCGGTCATCGGAACCGAGGGCGACCCTCAGGGCTTTGCGCAACAGTGCAACAGGCTGCTTGATGCCGGCATGTTGGTGAGCATCAGCAACATACGTGCCGCACGCCTCGCCGCCCGCGCTGTCGTGGAGGCCACGGCAGAGGAAGGGAGGCAGCAATGAGCAGCAAAGCACATATCCGTGATCTGTTCGGCACCGAGATCAAGGCGGTCAACCTGGGCAGCAGGGATTTTGCCGACGACCTGGCCCTGCAGGGCGTTGACACCATCAACCTCAACTGGAAGCCCGCCGCCCGTGGCGACAAAGAGCTGCTCGAGGCGGTGGATGCGCTCGCGCGTGATGACGTCGATGCTGCCAATGAGGAGGCACTCAGGCGTATCAACGCGGCGCAGCCCGCTCTCATCGGAGTAGGCCGCGCCCTCGACACCCTGCCGGGCATGGGTCCGGATACCATCCTGCACGCCGGCCCTCCCATCACCTGGGATCGTATGTGCGGCCCCCTCAGGGGCGCCATCATCGGTGGCCTGCTGTTTGAGGGCCGGGCAGACACACCGGAGGAGGCCGAGACGCTCGCGGCCAGCGGCACCATAGAGTTCGCGCCCTGCCACGAGCACGATGCCGTCGGGCCCATGGCCGGTGTCATCACGCCCAGTATGCCGGTCTTCATCCTGGAGAACAGGAACGGCGGCAACCGGAGCTATGCCACGATGAACGAGGGCCTCGGCAAGGTGCTGCGCTTTGGTGCCTATGGCGAGGAGGTGTTGGAGCGGCTCCGGTGGATGCGCGATGTGCTCGCACCCGCGGTGGCCAAGGCGCTCGCGCTCTCGGACGGCATCGACATCAAGGCCCTCATCGCGCAGGCCCTGCATATGGGCGACGAGGTACACAACCGCAACCGGGCAGCGACCTCTCTCTTCATCCGTGAGATCCTCCCGTACCTGCTCAAGGCGGATATTCCGGACGCGGAGCGCGTTGCCGTTGTCGAGTTCATCAACTCCAACGACCATTTCTTCCTCAACCTCTCCATGCCCTGCTCCAAGGCCATGCTCGACGTGGCGAGCGGTGTGGAGAAGAGCACGGTGGTTACCTGCATGAGCCGCAACGGCACCGACTTTGGCATCCGTGTGGCAGGACTCGGCAACCGCTGGTTCACCGGTCCCGCCGAGGAGGTCAAGGGACTCCTCTTCCCCGGCTTTACGGACGCGGACAAAAACCCCGACATGGGCGACAGCTCCATCACGGAGACGGCAGGACTCGGCGGCTTTGCCATGGCGGCCAGTATCGCCATTGTGCAGTTCGTCGGTGGCACGCCGGCTGATGCCATCCGGTATTCGGAGAAGATGTACACCATCACCACCGGCGAAAGCCAGACCTTTTCCATCCCCGTACTGGGCTTTCGCGGCAATCCCACCGGTATCGACGTGCGCAAGGTCGTCGCCAAGGACACCCTGCCACAGATAAACACGGGCATCGCCTCCCGCGAGGCCGGAGTCGGCCAGGTGGGCGCGGGGCTCGTCAATCCACCCTGGAAGTGCTTCCACGACGCCATGCTGGCGCTCGCGGATGTATACGGCAATCAGCACGACAGAAGGCAAGGCAACCAGCACTGAGGTGCGCAGCAAACAGGAAAGAGAGGTACAGGCATGGCAAACTGGAATGACATAACCTTGCACGAACTATCTATCGACACAGGTATCGGCACGCCACCGTGGCCCACCTATGAGCCGCTCAAGGTCAAGTACTTCAAGCGCCTCAGCCCCAACGGTGCCAACGGCATGCTCATCACCACCTCCAACCACGTGGGCACGCACCTCGACGGACCGCTCCACTTTGACACGGCGGGCCGTGATCTGGCCTCGCTGGAGCTTACCAAGCTGTGCAGGCCGGGCGTCGTCGTGGACCTCAGCGACCAGGCCGAGGACTTCGGCATCTACACGCCCGAGGACATAAGCAAGCGTGTCGAGGTCAAAGAGGGCGACATCCTCATCATCAACACGGGTTATCACCGGTATGGCTGGACCGAGCCGGAGGCCGACGAGCGCCGCTACATGCTCCGCCATCCCGGCCCGAGCATGTCAATGGTCGATTGGGCGCACGAGAAGAAGCTCGCCTGGATAGGTGTGGACTGCGGCAGTGCCGACCATCCCATGAACACGAAGATCCGCGACTGGGAGCCGGGCGAGGCCGAAAAGTGCGACAAGATCTTCCAGGAGCGCTATGGCAAGGGCCTTAACGACATCTATCACTGGCCGGAAGACTACCAGGCCATGCACATCCAGATGTTCCCGCGCAAGTATGGCGAGATCATCCACGCCGAGTGTCTCGGTGGTCAGATCGACGAGCTCTCCAACCAGCGTTGCGTCATCGGTGCCTTTCCCTGGAAGTTCAAGGACGGCGAGTCGGCCTTTGCGCGCATCGTGGCCTTTACCGGGTTTGACGTTTGAGTTTTGATTGGCTTGAGTCGCGTTACCAGAGCTGAGGGCAGGTAAGAGCTCACGGAAGGAAAGGACGGAAACACCATGCCGGCCTATCTACACCCCACGACCCTCGCCGAGGCGTTTGAGAGCCTTGGCGAGGGCACAGAAACAAGGTATCTGGCGGGAGGCACCGACCTCATCGTGCAGCTGCGCGACGGGTTTATCGCGCCAGACGCCCTCATGGATGTCAAGGCCCTGCCTGAGTTACAGGGCATCAAGACCACAGAGGAGGCGCTGGAGATAGGAGCTGCGGCCAGCTGCGGCCAGTTGCTTGCCTCGGAGCATGTGGGCTACGGCTGCACCGTGCTCAAGCAGGCGGCCTCCACACTGGCCAACTCGCTCCTACGCAACCGCGCAACGCTCATCGGCAACCTGTGCAACGCCTCGCCGGGAGCCGACATGGCACCCGCTTCGCTGGTGTTGCAGGGGGTGCTGACCACGGTGAGCCCGGGCGGTGGCCGCACCATCGAGCTCAGGGACTTCTTCACCGGAGTCAAGAAGCATGTGCTCGAACCCAACGAGCTCGTCACGAAGATAAGCTTCCCCCTCACCAAGGGGCGCGGCATCTATCTCAAGAAGCGGCGTATCCACGGCCACGACCTGGCCCAGGTAGGCGTTGCGGGCTTTCACGACACCGATGGCAGCTTCAGGTTGGCGCTGGGGGCGGTGGCAACGACGCCGCTGCTGCTCGACGACTTTGGCAGGCTCAGCACCACCGAACTCGCCAGCCAAAGGGAAGAGATAGTTGCCGAGGCCGTAGGCGCCGCCAAACCCATCAGCGATATCCGCGCCAGCAAAGAATACCGCCTCGCCATGGTCAGGCTCTTCACCGAGCGTATCGTGGATGCGTTTGCCAACGAAACGGAGGTGCAACGATGACCACAAAATCCCTACATCTCACCGTCAACGGCGAGGTCTACGATGCCTTCGTGTCCG
Source organism: Coriobacteriales bacterium (assembly GCA_031264075.1). Lineage (GTDB taxonomy): Bacteria > Actinomycetota > Coriobacteriia > Coriobacteriales > UBA8131 > WQXH01. Next base: position 8,361 of record JAISEO010000091.1, read on the forward strand.
AGAATGCCACGCTGCTCACCTTCCTGCGTGACGTGCTGGGCCTTACCGGCACCAAGGAAGGCTGCGGAGCCGGGGAGTGCGGCGCCTGCACCGTCATCTTGAATGGTCTGCCGGTCAACAGCTGTATGGTCCTGGCGTTGGAATGCGAGGGCGCCGAGGTCCGCACCATCGAGAGCGAGTACCAAAACGGTGAGCTTTCCAATCTGCAACAGGCCTTTATCGAGTACAACGCCTTCCAGTGCGGCTTCTGCACGCCGGGCATGATCATGTCGGCGCGCGCGCTGCTCGAGGCCAATCCTCATCCGAGTCGCGATGACATCAGGGAGGCCATGGAAGGTAACCTCTGCAGGTGCACCGGTTACGACAGTATCATCGCTGCCATCGAGTCAGTGGGGGTGAGCGCATCATGAGTGAGTATCACGCAGATTCTCAGGAGTTCCGCTACATCGGCAAGCCCGTCAAACGCAACGACGGCCCGGAGAAGGTCAGCGGTACCGCGCAGTACGCCGGCGACATCGTCCTCTCCGGCATGCTCCATGCCCGGCTCCTTACGAGCCCCTATGCCCATGCCCGCATCCTCAGTATCGACACCTGCGCCGCTGAGGCGCTGCCCGGCGTGCGGGCGGTCATCACGGGCGAGCACGGCTCGGTCAAGGTGGGCATCTACATGCAGGACAAGAGCGTCATCGCCACCGACACGGTGCGCTACCAGGGTGAGATCGTGGCCGCCGTTGCCGCCGACACCGTGGAGATAGCGCGCGAGGCCGTGAGCCTCATCAAGGTGGACTACGAGCCGCTGGAGGTACTCAACGATGTGCGCAAGGCCGTGGAACCCGACGCGATGCTGCTGCATCCGCATCTGGGGACCTATGCCCACAGCGTCGGGGTCTTCTTTCCCGAGCCGGGTTCAAACATCGCCAACCACACGCGTATCCGTCGCGGCAACCTCGAGGAGGGCTTCAAGCAGGCCGACCTCATCCTGGAGAATAGCTTCGAGCAGAACCAGGTCCTGCACGTGCCGCTCGAGACGCACGTCACCCTCGTGCAGTGGGGCGTTGACGACCAGATAAAGATCTGGAGCAGCGGACAGTCACCGTTTTCCGTGCGCGACCTCTTCTCCATCGCCTTTGGTATTCCCCGTGCCAACATCGAGGTCAACATACCCTTTGTCGGCGGCGGATTCGGCGGCAAGGCCGGTATCCACCTGGAGCCTCTCGTGGCGCTGCTCTCCAAGGCCGCCGGTGGCCGTCCCGTCAAGCTGGAACCCACGCGCGAGGAGGAGTGCCAGACCCTGCCGTGCCGACAGGGACAGGTGGCGCGCATCAAGACCGGCTGCACCAGGGATGGTAAGATAGTAGCCGAGCAGGTGGAGATACTCTGGGACGCCGGTGCCTACGCGGATTATGGCGTCAACATAGGCCGTGCCTCGGCGACGAGTGCCTGCGGCCCCTACCATATCCCCAACATCTGCGTCGACGCCAAGACCGTCTACACCAACCATCTCTACGGCACGGCCTATCGCGGCTTTGGTCACCCTGAGGTCTTCTTCGCCGTTGAGCGGCAGCGCGACCTCATGGCCAGGGAACTGGGCATGGATCCCACGGAGTTCCGGCTCAAGAACCTGCTCTATCCGGGCGACGAAACCATTACCGGCGAGCTCATCACCGAGAACACCGGCAGCCCCGACAAGTGCCTCAAGCGGGCCATAGAGCTTATAGACGCACAGACACCCTATACCGAGGCCGAGAAGGAACAGATGGCGGCTACGGGCAAACTCCGTGGCAAGGCGGCGGCGGTCTTGCAGAAGGCACCGGCCATGCCCACCTGGTCGGCCTCCAGTGCGCTCGTGCAGATGAACGAGGACGGCAGCGTGCGCATCTCGGTGAGTGGCGTCGATTACGGTCAGGGCACCTACACGATTCTCCGCCAGATTGCCGCTGAGCGCCTCAAGATGCCCATAGAAGACGTGTACATCAACAAGAGCGTCATCACGCCACTCTCTCCCTATGACTGGCAGACCGTGGCGAGTCGCATGACCTCCATCTGCGGCATGGCCGTCATGGAGGCCTGCGATGATCTCATCAAGCAGATACGGGAGATAGGCGCCATAGCACTCAGGGCAGCGGCCCATGAAGTGGAGTTTGACAACGCCGAGGTCTATGTACGTCAGAATCCCCAGTACCGCATCGCCTTTGGCAAGATAGCCATGGGCTATATCTACGAGAACGGCAACGCCGTCGGCGGGCCACTCATAGGTCGCGGCAAGGCCATAGCGCAGGGGCTCTCCAACCTCGACGAGCACACCGGCCAGGGCAAGGCGGCCCTCGACTGGACCTATGGCGCGCATGCTGTGGAGATAGAGGTGGAGCTCGCCACCGGCGATATCGAGGTGCTGCAGATGGCCACGGTCATCGACGCGGGCAGGGTGATGAACGAGCAACTGCTGCACGGCCAGATCGTCGGCGGTGCCCTGCAGGGCCTGGGTTGCACCTTCTCGGAGGTGCTCCTGCATGACGACCAGGGCCGGCTTCTCACCCGCAACTTTACCGACTACAAGATACCCACCTTCAAGGACATGCCGCGTAAGATGTATACCGATGTCGTGGAAACACCGCAGCTCGATGGGCCCTACGGGGCACGGGGCGCCGGAGAGCACCCCCTCATCTCGGTGACCTCGACGGTAGCCAATGCGCTTGCCAACGCCACCGGCCTTGAGTTCTACGACCTGCCGCTTTCGGCCTGGCGCGTCTGGACAAAGTTGCAGGAGCAGCAGCAGAAACAACAGGAAGTGCAGGAGTAGAAGGGAGGCACCGCAATGTCTGAACGGATAGTGCTGGCCCTGGGCGGCAACGCGCTCGGCGACAGTCTGATTGAACAACGCTTGGCGGTAGCGTCTGCCGCTGTACCCATCGCCGACCTTATCGAGGCTGGTCATGACGTTGCCATCTGCCACGGCAATGGCCCCCAGGTAGGCATGATAGACCTGGCGTTTGAGACGGCCAGCCGTACGGTGGAGTCCATCGACGCCATGCCGCTGTCCACCGACGGGGCGATGAGCCAGGGCTATATCGGCTTTGGCATCCAGAAGGCTCTCTATCGTGAGCTGCGCGAGCGCTCGCTCGACAAGGTGGCCGCGAGCATCATTACCCAGGTGCTGGTAGACCCCGAAGATCCCGCCTTCAAAAACCCGTCCAAGCCCATTGGCAGCTTCTATACGCAGGAGGAGGCCCAGGCCATCATGCAGATGGACCCCTCCATCCTGCTCAGGGAAGATGCCGGGCGGGGCTGGCGGCGGATAGTCGCGAGCCCCATGCCTCAGGAGATAATCGAAATCAAGGTCATCCGCTCTCTGATTGACAGTGGATACGTCGTCATTGCCTGCGGCGGTGGTGGTCTGCCGGTAATCCGCGACGGCATGGGTCTCCTGCCCTGGGAGGCGGTCATCGACAAGGACTTTACCGGGGAGCTTTTGGCGGAGGACATCGATGCCAGTGTGCTCCTGATCCTCACGGCCGTGGAAAAGGTCGCCCTTGATTTTGGCAAGCCCACCGAGCGCTGGCTGAGTCAGCTGAGCCCGGAGGAGGCACAAACCTATATCGAGGAGGGCCAGTTTGCACCGGGCAGTATGCTCCCAAAGGTAGAGGCCGCCCTGCGCTTTGTGCGTTCTGGTCCGGGTCGCAAGGCCCTCATCACCTCGCTCGACTGCGCGCTGGACGGCATCGAAGGCCGCACAGGTACTCTGATTACCGCATGAGCGAAGCCACAACACCCAGACCCTCCCTCTCTGTGCTAAGCTGGTGTAGGAGCTTGGAGTTCAGAGCTGCCCGGGGGAGACGTCGTAGAGTAATCGTCTCCCAAGGTAAGGAAGCGATGATTAATGCTTGTACATCAGATTTCGAGTCAGTTTGCCTCAGGTCTGTTTGTGCGCGTGATGCCACTACTTGCGGTAATGGCGTCATGCGTACGGACAGAGATGAGG
>JAISEO010000102.1 GCA_031264075.1 Coriobacteriales bacterium
GCTTTCTCCGTTGTCGATACCGCGCTGACCCTCACGCTTGTGGGCACCAATACACTCAACAGCAGTTATAACTTTGATGGAATTGGGCTTACCGGCACGGCCAGCCTCCTCATAACAGCGCAGAGCAATGGCGCGAGCCTTGATGCTGTCGGCTACTGGGGAGATGGTATCGGTGCCGAATCCGGTAGCATCACTCTTGCCGGTGGCACCATCAATGCTACCTCGCTTAGCAACGGTGTTTATGGCGCAGGCAATGGCATCAGTAGCGCTACCGGCAACATCACCATAACCGGCGGCACCGTTACCGCAACAGATGGTGCCTTCTGGGGCGGAGCGGGCATAACCACCCGAGGCAACATCACTATTTCAGGCGGCAATGTCACCGCTATTGCCCGGGGAAACGATCACGGTTGTGCGGCCATAGGCGGCGCCTCGGGCTCCCCTGCGGGCAACATCACCATAACGGGTGGTACCGTTACCGCAACGGTTGGCAGTAGGGGCTGTGCTGCCATCGGCGGCGGCACGAATGGTTCGTGTACCGGCGACATAACCATAACCGGCGGCACCGTCATCGCAACGGGCGCTACCACAGGTGGCGCTGGTATCGGCGGCGGCATAAGTGGTTCATATACCGGCAAGATTACTATCTCAGGCGGCACTGTCACCGCAACAAGCCGCAACGCCAATTCCCAGGACATCGGTAACGGTAGTACGAGCAGCACCGATGACAACACCGCTGCCTCCGTGGTGATAGACGGCGGCACGGTGTGGGCAACGAACGGAAGGGTTGCCTACGGCAGCCAGGCTTCTACCGACATCAAGAACTCCAATGGTCTCACTGTCTTTGCCAACACCCTCACGCTGGGCAGCCTCAGCACGGTAGCAAATACCGCTCTCACCTCCGGTGTTGTGGATGGTATCGCCTGTGCTGCCACACCCGTTGCAGCAGACGGCGTCTACGGCATCAGGGACGTGGCAACCAACGCCTCCAGCGCGGTTTGCCTCTGGCTGCCTGCGACGGCAGAGGGCGGACAGGGGCTCGGCACTGTCGGGCTTGTGGCCGCGAGTCAGCCCAGCACAACCGGGTATGAGCTTGCCTATGCACGCGATGGTGGTGAGACTGAGACGCTCGTGGCACCCGTTGTTACTTCTGTTGAGCCTTCGGGTACCGACGTGCCCGTAAGCGGCAGCGTCGTCCTTACCTTCAACACCGCCATGGCTACCTCTACGGGTACGGTTGTCCTTGAGGGCGGCGGCAATACAATCACGCTTGCCGGTGGCAGCTGGGATACCACCCACACCGTCTACACCGCTCCCTTCAGCGGCCTTAAGGGCCTGACGGACTATACTGTGGAGGCCACATTCGCCTCGGCCATTCTCGGCCTTGCGGTGTCTGATACCTCCCATAGCTTTACTACCACCACTGCGCTCTACTCCGCCTCAGTTACACCAACTTCCAAGATCTTTGACCCTGTGGTGGAAGGTTACGAGTCCATTACACCCCAACAGTTCGTGATAACCAACACCGGTACGAATACCCTCACAGACATCCAGGCTCGCCTCACTGGCGCGGATGACACATCGTTTGAGATAAGCTCCGCGCTTGCTCCCACAACGATATATCCCCGTGCCTCTGCCACGATAAGCGTGCACCCCAAGGAAAGCCTAGATGCACGTGACACCCCCTACAGTGCTACGCTCTCGCTTGCCAACATCGCCGGTCTTTCTCTGAACATACCACTCAGTCTTACCGTGGAGGAACCCAGCTATGTGGTGGCACTGGACATAGGCTCTCTCGACTTTGGCTCCCTGCCACCCGGCTATACTCATCCCGCTTACAGAACATTGACGATAACCAACACCGGCAACAGCACCATCACCGGTATTGGGCTGTCCCTTTCTGGGTCTGACACGTCGGCCTTTGCAATGGAATTGGAGCGCGGAGTGTCTGCTGTGGAGCCGGCGTCTTCCGCAGAGCTTCTTTTGCCTGCATCCGCCGCGGTTCTCTCACCTTTTGCAGCACCTGCTGCACAGCTTGCAACATGGGGAGATTCTCCCTCAACCCTCACGACCCTGGCAGACGGTCATACGCTTGAGCCGGGCGAGCAGCTCAAGGTGGACGTAGCCCCTGTCAGCGGCCTTGCCGCCCGTGAGGCCCCTTACACCGCATCCCTTGATGTAAGTTCCCCGGAAACCACCACGGCATCCTCCCACCTCTCCTTCAAGGTATCTGCCCCAGGTGGTGGTGGCGATGGCAAACTCCCCCCAACTGCAGACACCCAGGCTGCTGCTGCCTTACTCCTTGGCGCACTACTGGCTGCAGCGGGCCTGGCTGCTCTCGCGCTTGCCTTCATACTTCCTCCTGTGAGGTACAGGCCTGCTCTCCCCGACAACAGAAAGCTCAAAACAGCGGGTAGATAGCACGTATGAGAGCGGAAAAGGACGAGCTGACGATGCAAACTGAAGGAACAGATAGAGTAACGAGGTCTGAAACATGGGCAGAAACACGGGCAGGTACGTCGAAGGACTTGGATCGCTTCAACCTGAACGACCTCATGCAGAGAGACCTTTTTCTTGCCAATAGTATCAGGGATTCCGGCGGTTATAACCCCAACGCTGGATATGAGGTATACCATCTCAAAACCTATTAGCTACAGACAGTATCGCGTTAAGCGCCCTGCGATACTCAGGCAAAGCTCATGTTTAATCCCAGTATGGCTGCTTACGGCAGATTGACCAGGAGCCTGAGCCTGTTCTCCTCAGCCACGAGGAACAGGTCCGTCTGTGCGCCAGACTCATAGTTAAAGCCATTGACGATAGTAAAGAGGCGCTCGGCCTCGCCGCTGTCAAAGCCCAGCCCTGGGCCCAGCGCGGCATAGCCCTCAACCAGGCGGGCAATGAAGAGGGTCGCAAACACGTGGAGCTGCGCGGGCTCGCCATAGACCCGTACACCTATCTGCATCGAGACCTTGGCCGTGGCCCAGATATGAAAGAGCAGAGACACGTAGGCACCGCCCGGCTCACTCACATTGCCGAGCGAGAGCGAGCGCAGCTCAGTGTAGTAGTAAAAGCCCATCGTAGCGATATCGGCACGCTCGGCAACGCCGCCGAGTATCGTGTTGGTGTCGGGAGAGTAGAAGCACACACGGCTTGGCGAGAACCCTATCTCCCACCGCATGCCCTCGAAGGTATAGGGGTTCTGCCGATAGGCCTTGCCCACGGCAAGATAGGCGGTGAGCTCGACGCTCCCGAGGGGCATGGTCTCAAAGGACTCCCCCTCGTGGGGAAGCAGATGGCCGGCAGCGTCGGTTGCGAAGTCATCCGCCTGGGCAGCGTGGTTGCCGTACTCGCGGTTGGCCTTGCGGCTCTCGATAACGATTCCCATGGCTATCCCTCAGATCGGCGCCGTCAAAAAGGCTTGCATCTTTGCTACCAATGCAGTATACCGCTTTGCCCAACACGGTGAGGGATGGCGCACTGCGGCTGCCACCCGGGCAACACGCTCAGCCCCGCCAGTTGGAAGGCAAGCTGGGGTAACCCGGCTGATTGACCGAGAAACAGTAGGTCTTGAAGGCGGGCGTCGGACAGGTATTGATGATGCTCTGCGCTGTGGTAGGCTCGTGTAGCACGGTAGTGGAGTTAAAGCTGTACCAGAAATTATACGAGCCGACAGGAGAGCTGAGCTTGGGCCAGACAAAGCTCGCGGGCAGAGTGGTGAGTTTGCCCAGGTAATTGAAGCTGTCAAAGAACCGGTCGCCTGCCGTAACAACAGAGGAGGTATTGAAGGACCCGTCGGGGAGGGAGGTGAGGGAGCCAAAGGGGTTGAAGTGGGCGAAGAACTCGCTACCCACCGCGGTGATGGCAGAGGTGTTGAAGGAACCCGCAGGGAGGGAGGTGAGGGAGCCATAGCGGTTGAACTGGTAAAAGAAGCGAACGGGCGCGGTAGTGATGCTCGAGATGTCAAAGGAGCCCGCGGGCAGCGAGGTGAGAGCACCGTAGTAATTGAAGGTGGCAAAGAAGTATGCCGGTGCCGATGTGGCATCTGCCATGAAATAGTGCATGGCCGGCAGGGTAGTGAGCGTTATCGTACTCAGGTTGCCGGCCTGTGGAACGAGCGCTACGGTATTGGTGGAACTGAAGGTCCATTGCGCATACTCCGAGTACTGGTAGGGTGCCAGCGTGACGACATAGCTGCCTGTTTGAGCGTAGATATGAGAAGTGGTTCCGGCCGGCTTGTCGATTTTGGGAGAATTGTCTCCCCAGTCAACGCTGTAAGCGTTGGCAAAGTACTTGTTCAGATACAGAATCTGGTTATTCGCCGTAGTGGTAATCGTGAGTCTGATGGGCTGCGTGATGGCGCCGTAGACAGGCGGCGTGCTCAGTTGATAATTGGATTGCAGGGCACCGCCCGTGGGAGCCACCAAGCCCGCGGAGCCGGTATAGCCCAGGGCGTAGTTGCCTCCGTCTGGCGAGGGGTAGGGATCCAGAGCCGTGATGCCCGCGATGGAAAGGGTAAAGCCCTCCTGGCCCACCAAGCCGGAAAACGAGGTGGGGTTCGTCAGGGCGATGTCCGACACCGCCGGCGCTGTCGTGGTTCCGTCATACACCTTGGCGGGCACTCCGAGTGTGCCCGTAAAGCTGAGTGCCCGGGGCAGGATGGTGCCAGCAACAGAGAATTGGGTGGCGAAGCGGTAGTTGGAGACGAGCGCAGGCGGCGTGACTTCTATCGAGATACCGGTAACCTGCCCCATGGGAGCGCTCGCCTGCACGTCCTTAGAGGCATAGCTGCCCGAGGCCGCACTGATGTCCAGGGTAAGCGTCTCTCCCGCAACCGCGCCGCTTATCGTGCCGCCGGAGAACTCGGAGGGGGTCGAGGCGGTAGTGCCGTCATAGACCTTGGTGGCCGTGATGTCGGAGATGGTGATGTCTGCGGGGGTGATGTTGGCCGTGGTAGCGGCAGGCTGGGCCAGCAGGCTGTAGTTTTTGGCGCTGCTGCCAGAAAGCGAGAAGCCCGTAAAGCTGACCGTCTTGTCGTCGCCCACATCCTTCGTGTCAAAGCTGGCGGATGCCTGAGAGCTGTCCAGAGCAACACTGTCGCCGGGAATCACTCCTTGCAGCGTGACCAGGCTGAGCACCATGCTTGCCTCAGCGTTGCCGTCGTAGGTCTTGCTGCTGGCCGTGACTCCCTGAATGCTCACAGCTCTGGCTGTTATCGTGCCCACTACCGCCGGTTGGCCGGCGAGCCGGTAGTTGGAGGCAAGCGCGGGCGGTGTGGCGACGAGCCTGAGACCGCTGGTGCCGGTCATGGGCAGGTCCTGATGCACGTCGCTTGTGGCATAGCTGGGCGAGGTCGCGGCAAAATCCAGGTACAGCGTCTCCCCGGCTACCACTCCGCTCAGTACGCCACCAGAGAACTGGGAGGGGGTCGAGGCGGTAGTGCCGTCATAGACCTTGGTGGCCATGATGTCGGTGGCAGTAAGCGTGCGCGGCGTTACACTGCCCAAAACGACGGGCTGGGAGGCAAGGCGATAGTTGAAGACGAACGCAGGGGGCGTAGCAGCGAGCATGATGCCGGAAAGACCCGTCATAGCCCGGCTGGTGTGCACGTCGCGGGTGGCGTAGGTGGCCGAAGCTGTCCTGAGCCTGACGGTAAGCGTCTCGCCGGCCACCGCACCAACAATCGTGCCGCCGGAGAACTGGGAGGGGGTCGAGCTGGCAGTACCGTCGTAGGGCTTGGTGGCCGTGATACCCGTGATGGTGATGCTCCTGGCTATGACGGTACCCGTGACGACGGGCTCGTAGGCAAAGCGATAGTTGGAGGCAAGCGCGGGAGGCGTGGCGATAAGGCCTATGTCTGCGACATCCATCATGTTGCGTCTCGTATGCACGTTGCTCGAAGAATAGGTGGCCGAGGCGGCACTGAGATCGAGAGAGAGGGTCTCGCCAGCCAGCGCACCAAAAATCGTGCCGCCGGAGAACTGGGAGGGGGCCGAGCTGGCAGTACCGTCGTAGGGCTTGGTGGCCGTGATACCCGTGACGGTAACCAGCCTGGCCGTAATGCTACCAGAGACCGAAGGCTGGCCGGCGAGGCGATAGTTGGAGGCAAGCGCGGGAGGCGTGGCAACGAGCGTGATGCCGGTAAGGCCCGTCATATCCCGGCTGGCGTGCACGTCTGGCGTGGCGTAGCTGCCCGAGGCAGCGCTGAAATCAAGGGCAAGCATCTCGCCGATTGCCGCGCCGCTTATCGTACCGCCGGAGAATTGGGAGGGCGCAGAGTCGGTAGTGCCGTCATAGACCTTGGTGGCTGTGATGTCGGTGACAGTAAGCGTGCGCTCCGTGATGCTTCCCAAAACGACGGGCTGGGCGACAAGGCGGTAATTGGAGGCGAGGGTCGCAAGGCCGGGCGTGAGCCCGATGCCCGTGACTCCCGTCAGAGGCAGGTCTGCATGCGCATCCTTTGAGGCATAGCTGCCTGCGGCCTGACTGAGGTCCACGTCCAGCACCTCTCCGGTGATAGCCCCCATGACCGTGCCGCCGGAGAATTGCGAGGGAGAGGAGAGATTCGTTCCGTCATAGCTCTTGGTGGCCGTGACGCCCACGATATTTACTGCCTTGGGGGTGATTGCCGTGGCGAGCTGGGCACCTGAGCCGTCCACAACCACCGGGTCAAACAGGTATTTGAAGGCATCGCTGCCCGTGAGGCTTCCCGTTACCACCAGATCGCGTCTTCCCGCGTTCTTTCCGTCAAGCGCGAGCGCAGGATTGTCGAGAGACACCGTATCCCCGGCGGCCACGCCACTCAGCGAGAGGCTACCGCTGTAGGAGGCGGTATTGGTCCCATCGTATTCCCGGGAAGAAGGCGTGATGCCGGTGACAGAGGCAGTGCTGCGCTTGTCTATGGTCTTCACCGCCACGACAAGATTGTAGCTCCCCACAGGCGTGCTTGTGTTCGCCTGTACCGTAAGGGTCAGAGCATAGACACCGGAGGGCCGGACATCCGCTGCGTCTCGTACGTCGAGCACGGCGGTGTCCGAAGCAGCGAGCGTGCGCGACTGAAGGCTCAGCGTAATGCCAGCGGGAGCGGGCGTAGTGAGGGCTGCCTCGAGCCTGACATAGCGGCTTTCTGTGAGGGCGGAGCTGCTGTGGTCAAACGTGGTGCTCGCCGCGACTCCCGAGGCGCGATCCACGGTGAGTGTGGGAAGCGGAGGAGCCAACGCGGCCTGCGCAGGCACGGAGCCCATGAGCACAAGGACGAACAGGATAAGCAACAACACGAGGGACATGCGCCCTATGCTGAGCATGACGAACCGTGCGGAAGAACCTGGGGTATCGGCCGCTCTGCCGCTGTCAGCGTCCTTCGCGGCGCGCCTTGCCAGGGAATCGGTGGGGCCTGAAAGGCCTCTGTTATGGCCGGCGAGGGCAGGCCTTGATCGCACGCGGACGAGGGCACTCGAGATAAGGAGCGCCGCGCCCGACACGGCAAGAGCAAGGCCTGCGAGCGCGAGCGGAGCTGTGCCGTCCGCTGTTGAAGGCGTTATCCTGGCAGCGGCGGGCCCAGGAGTTGGGGCCGGGGGCTTAGGCGGAGCAGGGGGCGGAGCCGGGCGAGAGTCGGTGACGACGATGGTGACAGGATAGTCCGTCACAGAGCTCTGATCAGCGCCATGCGCGAGCGGAAAAGGCAGCGCAAGGAAGAGTACCAGCGTCGCTGCAAGCGCTACAACAAGCCAGGAAATGATGCTCAAAGTCCCCAAACCAGAGCGGATTTTTCGAGAACTGCGCGGACATAACACAACTGTGTGAATATGGCATCTTCGCATATCTCCCTCCAAACCTCAGAGCTTGACCAGCCTATGCGCTGTTGTCATACCAACGTTTCAACACCTTTACCCTATCATGGCACGCCCGGCCTCCACAACACCGCACCATGCGAAAGGCGGCATAGCTACGGCGTGCGCGGCGCAGGGGGCCTGTGACTCCGCAGGCGTTATGAGGCTGTTGGGGGGATGTTATGCAGGCGTTATACGAGGAAGCCAAACAGCAGGAAGGCGTAGGCTATGTTGGCTACCAGGCCGATACAGCCAGCGGCAACCAGCCATTTGAAGGTGAGACTTCGGTTCCGTTCATAGAGCGCCGCGTTGCCCTGCCTGTAGGCCGAGTTCATCTTGGTGGCACATACCAGGGGAACCACGGCAATGAGACCTCCACAGAACAGTATCTCAAGGATGGAAAGCGTAAAGTACAGGCTGAACTTGTTGGTGACGAGCAGAGGGCTCATCAGCTGCTGCGCTTGTTGCCCGTAAGGCATGGGAGCTGACACCGGTTGCTGATACGGTTGCTGATACGGTTGCGGGTAGGGCTGCGGATAGGGCAGAGCCTGCTGGGGCTGCTGGTAGGGTTGGGCTTGCAGAGGCTGCTGATACGGCTGCGGGGCCTGTTGAGACACAGAGGCCTGTTGAGGCTGTTGGTAGACCGACTGGATAGAAGGCTGCTGAAGCTGCTGCTGGTAGGGCTGCGGAGAAGGAGAGAACTGTTGGTAGCTCTGTTGTGCAGGAGCCTGCGGAGGCTGTTGCTGGTACGGTTGTGAAACAGACTGTTGTTGATACGGCTGGAGAACAGGCTGTTGCTGGTACGGTTGTGGAGCGAGCTGCTGCCCAGGCTGTTGAGAGGGCGGCTGCACAGTGCCCTGTTGATAGAGCTGTTGCTGATAGGGCTGAGAGGGCTGAGAGGGCGGGTAGGGTTGCGGAGTATACTGCGGCTCGGGAACATACATCTGCTCGGGCGGCGGTGTGGGATAGACCTCATCACTCCGTATCGTGGAGGCGGGACTGTCCTGCTGGGGTTGCTGGGGAGATTGCTCGGAGCCCTGCTGTGGGGGAGCCTGCTGATAGTCCTGCGCTTGGTGCGGCTGTGGGGCAGGCTGATACTCCGCTGACGGCGCAAAAGCTTGCTCGGGCACGATTGGCTGAGGAGAAACGAGGTTCGGCTGCGGGTCTGGCTGCAAAGCCGGATTGGGTGGCGAGCTCGGGGTTGGAGAGGATGAGGGCGGCGGGTACTGTTGGTCTGTCATGGTGTATCCTTACTGCTTAACCAGGGTTTCGAGGGTATCATGGTAGACAGCTGCGAGGGCATTGAGCGGCACCGCGACGGCAGCCTTTTGCACGCCTTCAAACACCGTATCAATGGCAAGAACGCTGCCGCCCACGTCTCCGATGACGCTGTAGGGCACCTGATGGCCGAGCAACAGCTCCAGGATGGGCTCGACCTGCTCGGGGTCTGCGCTGATGAGGATGCGGCTCGCACTCTCCGCAAAGAGCGCGGCCACGGGTGGCACTTCACCGTCAAGCACCACGCTGGCGCCCAGGCTTCCGGCAATACAGCTTTCCGCCAGCGCAACGGCCAGTCCGCCCTCGCTGAGGTCATGTGCGCTGGCCAGGAGCCGGGCCTGTACGCAGGCACGCACGGCAGCCTGTACCGCTGCTTCGAGGTCGAGGTCGAGCTGCGGCGGGCTGCCGGCAACCTTGTCGTAACGCGTCTTGAGGTACTCGCTGCCGCCCAGCTCGTCGGTGCACTCCCCTACCAGGATGATAACATCGCCGGCCTGCTTGAAGGCCGCGTCAAGGGCCACGCTCACATCCTCCAGCACACCCACGATACCGATGGTAGGGGTGGGGTAGATAGCCATGCCAAAGCTCTCGTTATAAAAACTGACGTTGCCGCTGATAACCGGGATCTTGTAGTGCTTACAGGCATCTGCCAGGCCGCTGACCGCCTGCTCAAAGGTGTAGAAAACCTCCGGTTTTTCCGGGTTGCCAAAGTTGAGGCAGTCGGTAAGGGCCACCGGCTCGGCACCCACACAGGCAAGATTGCGCATGCCTTCGGCCAGGGCGAGCTGGGCTCCCCGATAGGGGTCGAGATAGCAGTAGCGCCCGTTGCAGTCGGTGGAGATGGCAATGCCGCGCGTGCTCATCTCGCCCCGTCCGGTGTCGCCGATACGCAGCACGGCCGCGTCCGCCCCTGGAAGCAGCACCGTGTTATTCTGTACCTGATGGTCGTACTGCCGCCATATCCAGGCACGCGAGCAGATATTGGAGCTTCCAAGCAGCGTGAGAAGATCCTGGGTGTAGTCGAGATTGTCCCGCTCCCGCTCCCGCTTTTCTATAAAGGCGAGCGCGTCAAAGCCCTGAGCCTCGTCGAGGTAGGCAGGACGTCTGCTCTCGGGGTCATACTCCGGTGCGGACTCTGCCAGCATCTCCGCCGGCATATCCGCGACTATCTGCTGTTCTGGTGGCAGACTGCTGTCGCGCACCACAAAGCGCCCCGTGTCGGTGATGGTGCCAATGCGAGAAGCCGCAACGCCCCAGCGCGTGCAGGTCTCCTCAACTGCCGGCCAATCCTCGGGTGTGACCACGGCCAACATGCGTTCCTGGCTCTCCGAGACCATGATCTCAAAGGCCTGCATGGCGTCTTCGCGCTGGGGCACCTTGCGCACGTCGATGTCTATGCCCACGCCGCCGCGGCTCGCCATCTCTGAGGCCGAACTCGTAAGTCCGGCGGCACCCAGGTCTCCCAGCGCCACGAACCTGCCTGCTTTGAGCAGCTCCAGGCACACCTCGATGAGCAGTTTTTCTTCAAAGGGGTCGCCCACCTGCACGGCGGGGCGCTTGTTTTCTGCGGCCTCATCAAACTCCTGAGAAGCCAGCACGCTCGCGCCCCCTATGCCGTCGCGCCCGGTGGAAGAGCCTATCAGCACCACCAGGTTGCCGGGGCCCGAGCCGATGGCACGGGTGAGCTCGCTCTCGCGCATGAGCCCCACCGCCATGGCGTTGATGAGGCAGTTGCCCTCGTAGGCATCCTCAAAATACACCTCGCCTCCCACGGTAGGAACGCCCAGGCAGTTGCCGTAGCCGCCGATTCCCGCCACCGCGCCATCAAAGAGATAGCGCTGACGCGGCTTGTCGAGGCTTCCAAAGCGGAGGCTGTCGAGGCTCGCAATGGGGCGGGCTCCCATGGTAAAGATGTCGCGAATGATACCGCCCACACCGGTAGCCGCGCCTTCGTAGGGTTCAATGGCGCTGGGGTGGTTGTGGCTCTCCATCTTAAAGGCCACCGCCCAGCCGTCTCCCACGCCTATGACCCCCGCGTTCTCACCGGGCCCCTGCAAGACCTTGGCGCCCGAGCTGGAAAACTTGCGCAGCTGCTTCTTGGAATGCTTATACGAACAGTGCTCACTCCACATGAGCGAGTAGATATAGAGCTCGGTAAGGGAAGGGAGCCGCCCCTGCACGGCCAGTATATTGTCAAACTCATCGGGCTTGAGGCCGAGCGCCACGGCCAGTTCAAGCGCCCGTTTGGGCTCGAGCACGTCCATGCCGTCCGTGACGGGCACGGGGATACCACCGAGGTCAAGGCCGCTCATGACACCCCCACCATCCTTCGTACGAGGGAGTTGAACAGTGCTCGTCCGTCCGTGCAGCCACTGATGCCGTCCACCACGCGCTCCGGGTGAGGCATGAGGCCAAAGACATTGCCCGCGGCGTTGCAGATGCCAGCGATATTGTCCAAGGCGCCGTTGGGAGCTTGGTAGAGCTGGCCGCTGTCGTCACCGGTATCGTTGTCGTTATCCCCCACGTACCGGAGCACTATCTGTTTGTTGGCGCGCAGAGCTTTGAGCGTATCTGCGTCACAGATATAGTTGCCTTCGTTATGATTGATGGGTATACGCAGGACTCTGCCCGCGTCCTCTGGCAGGGTCCACAGGCACACACTCTGCTCCACCCTCAGACTCACCGGTTGGCACAGAAACTTGAGGCCGATGTTCCTGAGCAGGGCACCCGGCAGCAGGTGGGCCTCCGTGAGGATCTGAAAGCCGTTGCAGATACCCATGACCGGGCCACCTGCCTCGGCAAAGCTCACCACGGCGTCCATGACGGGAGAAAAGCGCGCCACGGCTCCACAGCGGAGGTAGTCGCCATACGAAAAGCCACCGGGAAGCACCAACGCGTCAAAGCCGTGGAGTTGCCGCTCCTGATGCCAGACATACCGGGCCTCGTAGCCCAGATAGCTGAGCGCGTACTGCACATCCTGCTCACAGTTGGAGCCGGGAAACACCACTACGCCAAACCTGAACGCCACACGCTCTCCTTATCAGGACTCAGAGAAGAGGACAGAAAGGGAAGGGCTCTTGAAGGCAGCGTCATGCACAATATAAAAGCCCTTCCCTCTGTGACCTCTTCTGCGTTCGCGTTGTATTTACGCGGTGTCTGCATGGATACTGAAATCCTCGATGACCGGATTGGCTAACAGCTTCTCGCACATGCTGGTAAGCTCCTCAAGGCCCACCTCGTCGGCGGTTTTGAGTTGGATGTACTTGCCAATCTTGACCTCCTCGATGCCCGTAAACCCGAGATTGTCCAGCGCCGCGGCGGCGGTTGCTCCGGCGGGGTCAAAGATGCCCTGCTTGGCGGTGACGTAGATGTCGTAGTGCCTCAAGGTTGCTCCTCGGTCTTCTCGGAAATGGCCAGTTCCCCTGGGTCGGCATCCTCCTTGGGCTTGCTGCGCCTGAAGGGGAGCTTGGAGTTTGCGCGCTTGAGTTCCTTCTGGGCCTTTCTGGATTCCTCCAGGAGTGCCGCGGCTTCTTTTTTCTGCGCTTCGTGCTTCTGTTGCTTGGGGCTACCCTTGCTCCCGGAAATCTCTTTCTGATGCGCCT
Organism: Coriobacteriales bacterium; assembly: GCA_031264075.1. GTDB lineage: Bacteria > Actinomycetota > Coriobacteriia > Coriobacteriales > UBA8131 > WQXH01. Next base: position 12,707 of record JAISEO010000102.1, read on the forward strand.
TTTGCAGCTTGCGGATCTTGGCGTAATCCAACACGATGGCGCTGATGACCGCAACGTAGGCCACGCCCATGGGCACCATCATGCCCATGCCGTCCATAAACGCCGGATCACTGAAGTTGATGACGAACGACGAGACAATAGCCACGATGCCGATGCCCATCAACACCCAGTAGATTTTTTTGAGGCGGCGATACTGCGGCGTGTCGGGGCCCTTTGGCCTCGCCGGCGGCGACGCGTTTGCGCTTTTAGCCGCTGTCGAGCCAGAGCCAGCCGGGCCGGTGGATTTTGTGGAGGACGGAGGGTCGGGAATGAGGAAGCGCTTGACCTTGTCCAGCACCCCAGCTTGTTTGGGCTCTTCCACTTCTTCGCCGGCAGCAATACGTGCCTGACGCTCACGCTCCTCCGCCTTGCGCCTGCGTTCGGCCTCTTTTGCCGCGAGTTGGGCATCGCGTTTTTTGTGAGCCGCCTTGCGCTCCTGCTTTGTCGTTGGTTTCATTGCAATATGAACCGACGAGGCAGCCTCGGCCTTGGGCTTGAGCTTTGCCGCCGACTTGCGGGTCTTTCCCTGTGGGCCGTCGCCTTGGTAGCGTTCATTCATCGGGTTGCGCTGTGCCATTACTCTCTACTCCACTCACTCACTCACACGCAGAGTCACGCGTGTCTGTTTGGCGGTTGTGCCGTATTGTCCTGCTCCTACGCTTGGAGAAGCGATGCTTACTCATCACCTTCCTATCATAGCAAATCAGCCGCGGGAATGAACCGCTCGTTGGTGAGCATCTCGTAGGCCTGCACATATTTGCGTGAGGTTTGCTCTACGACAGAGGGAGGAAGGGGCGGGGGCATGTCCGGCTCTGCCGTTCTGTCCCAGTTGGCCGTGAGCCAATCCCGCACGAATTGTTTGTCGTATGAGGGCTGCTCCCTGCCCGGCGTGTAGCCGTCTTTGGGCCAGAAGCGCGATGAGTCCGGAGTGAGCACCTCGTCGGCGAGGAGTATCTGTGCCGTGCTGCCGGTGCCCACGCGGCCAAACTCAAACTTGGTGTCAGCGATAATGAGGCCCCGGGCATCGGCTATGTCCCGCGCGCGCGCGTAGAGGGCAAGGGAGAGCCTGCGCAGCGCCGCCGCGTCCTGTTCTCCGAGGCGCTCCACCGTCTGTTCATAGGAGATATTCTCGTCGTGAGAGCCCAGCTCCGCCTTGCTGGAGGGGGTGTAGAGGGGTGGCACGAGGCGGCTCGAGTTCGTAAGCCCCTGTGGGAGCTCAATGCCGCAGACGGTGCCACTGGCCTCGTACTCTTTAAGGCCGCTGCCAGCCAGATAGCCTCGCGCAATGCATTCCACCGGAAACATACGCGCCTTCTTAACCAGCATGAAGCGCCCGGCCAGTTCGTTGGCATAGGCAGTAAACGGCTCCGGCAGACAGGCAATATCGGCAGAGACACAATGGTTGGGAACAAGGTCCGCCAGCTGCCTGAACCAGAACAGCGAGAGCCGCGTGAGCACCTCGCCCTTATACGGTATCTCGCTCGGCAATACGTAGTCAAAGGCAGAGATACGGTCGCTGGCCACGAACAGCAGCTGCTCTCCGAGGTCATACAGGTCGCGGACCTTGCCCTGTGCGGTTGGTGTAATGTCGGTGGCGAGCGTCATGTGCACTTCTCCCGTGGTCTATTCGCTGAGCGGCAGACTGATGACAAAACTGCTCCCCAGGCCCAGCTGGCTGGTTACAGCAATCGTACCCTTATGGATATCGACGATCTCGCGCACCATGGCAAGTCCTATGCCCATGCCGCCGGCGTCACTTGTGGGATTGCTCCCGATGCGCTGGAACTTCTTGAAGATGGTGTCCAGATCGTCCTCGCCGATACCAACGCCGGTGTCTGCCACCTCCAGCTCTGCGTTGTTGTCCTGCCGGCGCACGACGACGCGCACGCGCCCGCCCTCGGGGGTATAGCGTATCGCGTTGGAGAGGAGGTTGGCCACGGCCTGGCGTATCATGTCCGGGTCGGCGTAGATGAACACGCCCGTGTCGGCGACATAATCGAGCACCAGGCCCGATTCCTCCACCAAGAGCCGATAGTTGGAGATAAGGCGGGTGATGAGCTTTTCCAGGTCAAGCCTGCGGGGGTGGGCCTCCACCATGCGAGCCTCGAGGCGCGAGAGTCTGAGCTGGGCTTCTACCAGGCGTCCCAGGCGGAGCACCTCGGAGTTAACCGTAACGAGATGCTCAAAGTCGGCGGGCATGATGCCATCGATCATTGCCTCGAGGTTGGCCTGCATGGCCATGAGCGGTGTGCGCAGCTCGTGGGCCACATCCACGGTTATCTGGCGCTCATACTCGGCGTTGCGTTGAATGGTGTCGGCCATCTCGTCAAGCGTTGAACCGAGCTGCCCCATCTCGTCGTAGCCCGTAAAGCCGGTGCGCGCGGAGTAGTCTCCCCGTTTTATCTCGTTGACCGTATCGATGATCTTTGCGATGGGCACGGTAATGCCGCGCGCGGAAAAGAGCCCGAACACCGTGGCGGGAATAACCGCGAGCACGGCAGCTATGCCCAGCCCCAGATACGACTCGGGAGTCAGAATGGTACCGCCGGCCACGGTTATGACGATCTGGACAGCGGCCAGGATGGCGGCGGTGACAAGCGCTACCATCGCAAAGGTCACCACGAGGCGGGTGGTGGTGGAGAAACGGTGGATACCGTAGCTCTCGACCTCCGGGACAGCTGTGTCTGCTGGATCGTCAACCATGCGGCGAGTCGCGCACTCAGGCCTTGGGCGAGCTGTCGGGTGAGCTGTCAGATGTGGCGTCGGACGCGCTGTCTGCTGAGTCTTTCGGGGAGCTGTCAGGGGCGGCATCGGGTGAACTGTCTGCTGAGCTGTCGGGTGAGTCTTTGGGCGAGCTGTTGCGTGAGCTGTCTGATGAACTGTCTGCTGAGCTGTCAGGGGAACTGCCGACAGAGCCGTCCGACGCGCCCAGCTCAAAACGATATCCGATGCCGTGCACGGTAAAGAGCCACCGGGGGTTCTTGGGGTCGTCACCGAGCTTGGCCCGCAGGTTTTTGAGGTGGCTGTCGATGCTGCGCTCATAGCCCTCAAAGTCGTAGCCCAACACCTTGCGCACCAGCTCGCTGCGGGTAAAGACGCGGCCCGGTTGCTTTGCCAGGGTAACAAGCAGCTTATACTCGCTGGCCGTCATGTCAATCTGAGCACCCTTCTCAAAGACCTTGTGCCCGGCGACGTCAATGATGATGTCTCCCAGATCGATCTTCTGGGCATCCTCGTTGCCACCTGCCCTCCGGAGCAGCGCCCGCACCCGGGCCACAAGCTCACGGGGAGAAAAGGGCTTGACCAGATAGTCATCGGCCCCCAGCTCAAGGCCCACGACCTTATCCTCAACGGTTCCCTTCGCAGTCAGCACGATGATGGGCACGGTTGAGGTCTCGCGAATCTTATTGCATACCTCCTCACCGGAGAGCCGCGGCAACATGAGATCCAGAACAATGAGATCAAACTCGTTCTGCCCAAACTTTTCCAAGGCAATGACGCCGTCCTCAGCAGGAGTTACGGAATACTTCTCGTGCTCCAGATAGGCCTGAACGGCATCACGGATAGGCTTCTCATCCTCAACGAGGAGAATGTGTTTGCCTTCTTCGGTCATAGCTTTCTCCTTGCTTATCCGCCCGCAGCAGCTTCTTACCGGCGCTCTTCACATAATAAAAAGGTTGCAGAAGCGTGCCAACAGAATGTCTGCTGGTATTGTAGCATGTTGTGACAGAGGAGAGACGGGGCTGAAATGGGCGTTTGACCGATGAGGAGATATGTGACAGAATGTAGTAATGTTGCTACATTCTGCACGGCAAGTACGTTTCGTAAAGGAAAAGGAGGTGGCTTTCATGACGGCCATGACTGCTCGAGAGTTTAACCAACACACGGGAAAGGCTAAGTATCTGGCCCGCGACGAGCCCGTGTTCATCACCGAGCGCGGCACCATCAGATACGTTTTGCTCAACTTCGACGAATATCGGGGCCTTGCAAAGCCTCCAAAGACGCTCAGCGATTCCTTCGCAATGGATGAAAACGACTATTTTGACTATGGGTTTTCTCGTCTTGAAGGAAACTTCAGAGAGATTGATCTCAGATGACTGGCTATCTGCTCGACACAAACATAGTAGGCGAACTTCGCAAACCGCCCTCGCGGCGCAGTCCGGAGCTCAACACCTGGGCAAAAAGCCTCAACGAGCAGCAAGCATATCTGAGCGTAATAACCGTGGCAGAAGTAGAACGTGGAGTGCTTTTGCTTGAACGGAAGGATCCCAGGCAGGCAGAGGTTTTGCACGCATGGTTTGAGTCTGTCATCCTCAAAGTATACGCCGAGCGAATCATTCCCCTGGACGTCGCCGTTGCCCGCCGCGCCGCTGCCCTCCAGGTGCCTGACCCTCATCCCTTTGCCGATGCCCTCATCGCGGCTACAGCAATTGAGCACGGCCTTGTCCTTGTGACCCGTAATGTGAAGGACTTCCGGGGCACCGGAGTGGATTTCATCAATCCCTGGGAGGCTTTGGGCTAGGAAGTGCGGCGAGCGCGGCAATCCTATCCTTTGGTATTTTACGCCTCCGAATCTATGAGTTGCAGGAGTTCCTCGCGGGAGTTTATGCCGAGCTTTGCGTAGATGTGACGGACGTGTGTGCGGATGGTGTTCTCGGATACGTAGAGCTCCCGGGCAATGTAGACCTGCCCATAGCCGCGCGCCAGGTAGAGGAAGACCTCCCGTTCTCTCGCGCTGAGGCCAAAGCGTTCTGCAAGCTGGTCGCAGCGGCGTTGCAGATAGTGCTCCAGTGCCTCTTTCATGCGCTCGCGGCTCGCGCCCTGAGGATTCTCCTTCAAGGCGACGTCCAGCACCATCAGCACCAGAAATATTGCGAGCAGCACGAGACACAGCACCTGTCCGTTGGTGCCGATGAGATGGATGGCATACAGGCCGGCCAGCATACACAGGGCAAAGAGGGCAAAACCCAAAGTGAATATGACCCAGGGCCGCTCGCCCAGCGTGCGCACTCCTGCCGCGAGTGAGGTCCAGACCGCCAGGGCCACCAGAACAAAGCAGCACTGCGAGAGAAGCCCCGTTATCAGGGTGAGATCCACGGGCTCAAAGTTGATGAGGGGCACCACCAGCAAAATGCCAATGGCCACGGGCATCACGACATCATTGTAGATATGCAGACTGAAATGTCGAGGACGGAAGAAGAGGGCGGCTATCACCAACAGGGCGGCGAGTATGGGGGCGGCGAGGGCGCTCGACAAAAACTCAAACAGTTCTGTTGACGCATTTGCCTCCGCAGCAAAGGGATCCCATACCAGGCCAATGATAAAAGCCGTGATAGCGCCGCTCACCAGGGGCTTCCAGAGCATCAGGATAATCTTCTTGAGGGGCACAGGAGTCTTGGGATCCGTAGACGAGAGCACGGCGGCATCGGCAGTTTTTCCAGCAGGTGCACGCATCAGATGCCTGAGAACAAAGGCCGCTGCCAACACCAGCACACCGGCATAGAGCAGCGGAACATCACACACCAGAGGCAGAATGGAGACACAGTACAAAAGCGCCGCAAGGATCAGGGAGAGCGCAGCATGAAAGAGCGAACTCTCGGGCAGCTCCCGGGCATAGAACACAGCCCAGCTGAGAAGCTGCGGCACCAATGCCAGACCCACCAACACTCCCGCTGCCACAAGCACAACAGGCAGGGGCCCCTGAAAAGCCACGGGATCGTTGAGTAGGGTAACAGCTAGACACGTAAGCAGGAGTATCCCGGCCGCAAGCAACTGATACGCGCCTCGCTGCTTCCTCGTCTGAGCGTCTGCCGACCCGTTTGAATCCTTCTGGCTCGGTAAGCCGGCAAAGCGCTGCAGCAACAGTACCACCAGACAACCCGCGGCAAAGGCAGCCAGCAGACTGCGAACAAAGATACCGTGCTGCGCCCTGTCCAAAAGCTCCAGCACCGGCGAGTTGTTCAGAACCAGTACCAAAAAGGCGCTGAAGGGCAGCGCGATACCCAGCAGCGCGGGCTTGAAGACGAGAGGGAACTTCGTGCTCTGTTTTTGGGTATCCGATAGCGTCATTTCCTCATCCATACTGCCTTGATGACCGTGAAAAGCTCTCTGCTTCTCGCGTTGCGTACACCACGTATGTGGGGTATGGTGCCTTGTCCGCGTTGCTTCTCCTAAGGATGTCTCTCCCGTGATGGGTTTTATATACCTGCTTCTTCTGCCTTGCTTCTCCTGTGTTGCGACGCCTGTGAAGGTGAGCAGGCTGCCTATAGTATACCCGTCACAGCAGGTAGGCGAATACCGTTCTCCCCTGCAGATTTGAAGATTGGCCTGTTCCTAAGGGCGCCCAGGGGCAAAATCACCCATTTCAGTGATACGGAAAACAGAAACAGAAGACCCCGGTGTCAAGGTTCATTGATTCCAGCGATAGGCAAAGCACCGGTAGCAGCTTAGCATGAATCGAGATGCGTTAGAGAGGGAGTTGGCATTGGTCGCTCCCCAGGAGAAAAGGAGAACAACGTGGATACAAACAAGAAGACGCTGCAAGCATCGGAAGAGCAAGCCAGACGTAATCTCTCTCGCAGGGATTTCTTCAAGGTCGCGGCAGCGGGCACGGCCGGAGTAGCCGGAGTGGCTGCACTGGGCGCCTGCTCAACCGGCTCAGGCGGAGGTGAGAGTGCCGGAAGCGGCAGCGCGGAAACACCGGCGGCTGGCGGTTATGACGTGATGGCCGAGATGGGCAGCACCAACCGCGGAGCCAACCCCGAGGCCGTAGCAGCCACCACCCCGGAGGAATATGTGCTGCAAAAGGGCGATGGTGCCCTGCAATTTGACTTTGGCAATCCAGCGCTGGGCATCACCCCGGCCGACTTCATGCTCAACGTGCCAGCCTGGCTGGGCAGCGAGCCCGACGTAGGCGCACCGGTGGACACGGTCAGCTGTGATGTTTTGGTAATCGGCGCCGGCAATGCGGGAAGTGTGGCCGCCCTGCGGTGTCAGCAGGCTGGCCTTACCACCTATCTGGCCGAGAGCCAGACCTACGATGAGTATGACGAGTATGCCTGCGACATGGCCATGTACAATGCCAAAATATTTTTGGACAAGGGAACCCCCTATATGGATCCCATGATTATCATGAACGAGTACCTGCGCGAATACCGGGGCAAATGCAACTGGAAGCTGGTCAAGGACTACGCCACCCGCTCGGGCGAAACGCTGGACTGGATACTGGAGAACATCCCGCAGGACCTCATCGACCGTTATGCCAAGACCTTTGGCTACAAGGGCAATGCCAACTTCAACGGCATCTGCGACATGCAGTACAGTTTCATCGGCATGACCCAATGGCGCGATACGGAGAAGAACATCAATATGTGGCCCTATGTCATTCGCGAGCTGCACAAACAGCTGGAGGCAGAGGGTGGCATGATGCTCTGGGGCTACCAGGGCCTCAAGCTCGTGCATGCCGGCGACACGGTGAGCGGCGCCCTCTTCCGCGACATCGACGATGCAATCCATCAGGTGGATGCCAAGGCGGTCATCGTGTGCGCGGGCGACTTTGGCGGCAATCCCGATATGCGCCTGGACCTCAGTGACCAGATGCGCAATCTGGCCTGGTCGCGCGGCATGGACCGCACCGACGCCAATTCCACCGGCGGCATGGGCCGCGATGGTTCGGGCATTCGCATGATGCTGTGGGCCGGGGCAACCATGGAGGCTGGCCCGCGCCCAGCCCAGAGCGTGGGCATCAACGGCAAGCCGGCTGCCATCGTTGCCGGCGGTTCGTATCCGGTATTCGGGAACAATGGCAAGCGCTTCATGAACGAGAGTTTCATCAAGCACGGTTCCAACGGCTACCTGGACATGCTGCCAGCCGACTTTGCCATGGTAAGCGTTGCCGATGCCAACTGGGAGAAGTGGATGAGCTACCAGGGATATGGCCATGAGACCATGGACACCTCCAGCGACTATATGTTGGATGAGGTGCGGGCCAACTACGCTGCCGGCAACACCTCTGAAGAAGGTTTTGAGGTGCGCAGCTTTGCCCGCTTCGGCATTGAGTATTCTGTGCAGACTGCCGCTCCCGACCTGCAGACCCTGGCCGAGCGGGCCTATCCGGGCGACGCCGCCACGCAGCAGGCCTTCCTGGCCGAAATAGAGCACTATAACGAGATGTGTGCCGCCGGCCATGACGACGACTGGGGCTGTGACCCGCAGAATATGTTCCCCATCCTTGACGCGCCCTTCTATTACAGCCTTGGGTCCATCACGGACGGCACGCCCTCCAACGGTCTCTGCCAGCACGCCGCGGTGTGTACCGATGATGAGTATCGCGTGCTCACGGGTGCCAAGGCACCCATCGAGGGCCTGTACGCCGGTGGCAACTGCTGTGGTCAGCGCATCGGCATCCAGTACGTGACGCCCACCGCTGGCAACAGCTGTGGCTCAGCGCTTACTTCGGGATTCTGTGCCGCCGACAGTGCGATAGCCGATTTGAGCTAAACTGAGGGAAGCACCGATTAACGCAGGTTTTGTGAGGGGGATGACAGTTCAGCAGGCTGCATTCCCCCTCCCCTGAGAGGTGGCCCATGGCAAACCAACGTTCCGTCCTGCTCCATATTTCCGTGCCCTTCTGTGTCAATCCCTGTGGCTGGCGGCCAGGCTGCCCGATAATCCCCGGTTGGAACAGCAGCAGGCAAACGGCCTATATGGAGGCCGTGCAGCGTGAGATCGAGGCCAATGCCAGCCAGTTTGGCGACGTGCAGATAACTGCGGTGCGCTTTGGCGGGGGCGTGGCGTCCAACGCGGGCGAGCACATCTCACACACCATGCGGCTGGTACGCAGGCTCTATGATGTGGCCGATGACGCGCCGATAACCATGCGCTCATCTATCAGCAACATCAGCGGAGCTAACATGCCCTGGTTCAAGCGGGCGGGGATACAACGCTTTGATTTTGAGATGATGTCCCTGAATCCGGCGGATTTCTCGCTGCTCAACAGAAACGACGCCTGGGCCGACTTCATCATCATGTGCGATTACCTGCTCAAAACCCATAGGAACGAGTTGCTCGGCCTGCTGCTCAGCTGGGGACATGGCGCAAAAGACGGCAACAACGCGGCCAGCATCGCCAACTTTAGAAAATCCGTAGTGGAGGCCGCCACGACCCACGCCTCGCACATCAGGTTGCTGGAATACCAGGGGCCAGAGCTCCTGGCAGCCGGTGCCCTAGCCGAGGCTGAGCCAGAATCCCTCAGCGGGGAGGTCGCCAGAAACCTGTTGCCCACTGCCAGCGCCGCGGTCAAGGCCGAGCAGCTGGAGGTGGCCCGCAAGGTCTTTCTGGCGCAGGGCTTCAACGAATACCTGCCCCTGCATTTTGGCAGAGGCAGCTTTGCCGAAGACCGCTACCTTGCCGCGAGGGCGCGAGGATCCGAGCTGCTCGGCTTTGGTCTGGGAGCGCAGACCCGCTTTGATGGGGTGCTGTCCACCAACACCAGCGACCTGCCACTCTACCTTGCTCACTCCGCCGATTTCTCCAAGATAACCGCTGCTGTGCAGCGGATTTGAGTGATTGAGCTTTAATTCCTCCTCGCTCTCACGCTTCAGCGAGGATCAAACACCCGCACGCGGCAGACGCCTTTTTCCTTTCCCACGCGTGCGGTAACGGTGGTGTACAGCACCAGACGGTTTTGCACGCCGGCTCCGGCCAGGATGTCGCCGTAGGCCACGCAGTCCTGTGGGGTGTCCACGATGATGGCTGTGCCGGCGTCTGCGTCGAGCCCGAGCACATTCTTGGTGGATTTGACAAAGCTGTGTTGCTTTATCTGCACCAGGGCAGAGACCGGGGCCTTGTTAATGTAGAGATACTGTCCGTCTCCCAGTTGCTGATAGCTGCCAAACAGCGAGAGCCCGTCGGCATAGTCGTAATTGCCCTCGATGCCAAAGGCAAAGCCGGTCTCAAGCCATACCGCGTCCGATACGCGCAGCGACGGCGGCAAGATGGCGATATTCTGCACAGCGTCCGTCGCAGTATCCAAGGTGGTGAGTTGGTAGTACACGGCATCCGTGTCAACGCGCGGCACAAAGGTGAGGAGCTCACCGGAAACCAGGGGGTTGGTTATCATGCGGCCATGCGAGGTATAGACAGTCCAGGGCTCGGCGCCTGCCCCCGGCTTCACGCTTGAAAACTCCGCCGCCTTGAGATAGGAGTCCTCACTGCTGGCAGGACCGTTGGGGTCGGGCATCACCGTCCAGTAGATTTTGTTGCCACTCACCGCCAGCTGCGGCGGGGAATAACTCCCCTCCCCCTCGTCAAGGAGCTGGGCCTGTTGCAAGGCCTGCTCGCTGGCCGTGCCGTTTTCCAGCGGCGTCGCGTACACCCTCCACTGTCCGTGCACCATATTGCACTCTACCCAGGCAATGGCCAGTGCAGAGGCCCGGGCATCGTAGATGACATAATCCTCGCTGGAACCCAGGGCCTGCCCGAGCGCGGGAACAAAACTGCCACTCTCAAACTCAACGAAACCGATGCGTATCAATGCCTGAGATGAGGCTCCCGGTGCCACGACCAGAGCCCGCGTGTCTGAACTTTGATAGAGCAGGCTGCCCAGCGGGAGGTCAAAACTGTGGGCTTCTTCGAGATAGTCAATACTGTCCAGCGTGATCATATTGGTATGGCGCTGAACCTGTGAGGAAGCAACCGCCAGGTATTCCACCTGGGCATCGGGAAACTGAGCTTGAACACTCTCGGTAAGTTCCACCGACGCGTCTGTCTTGGTGCAGCCATCCAGGCCGAGCGTGGCGGCGGCCCCTGCGGCTGCCGCAGAGCCAATTACAAACCCGCGCCGAGAGACGGTGGGTGTTTCTCTTCCCATGAGTTACGCCTGCCTATTTCCTGAGCTTGATGCGCATTTCTTCAACCCGGTTGAACACGCGCTCTACATCCACCTTGTGCTGATGATGCCCATCGTAGAGGATGTCGCCCGCTATCATGGTCATCATGATATTCTCGGGATGCGCCGTAAACAAGACCGCCTGACCCGGGTCGTGCGTGGGAGCCTGATTGGAGTTGGAGAGGTCCACCGCGATAATATCGGCCTCCTTGCCAGCTTCAAGCGAGCCCACCCTGTCGTCGATGCCGAGGGCGCGCGCGCTCCCCAGGGTAGCTATCTCCAACATCTCGCTCGCCTTGATAAAAGACTGGCGATTGCCGGTGGCCCGTTGGAGCAACAGCCCCGTAAGCATCTCGGCAAAGGGGTCGGTGGAATCGGTTGCCGCCGGTGAGTCGGTGCCGAGCCCCACCGTGATACCCGCCTTCTGGAACTTGGTGAGCGGTGCCACTCCCATGGCAAGCTGGGCGTTGCAACGCGGACAGAGGGCTATCCTGATGTCGTTGTCCGCGAGTTTCTCGATGTCATCGTCATCTACCTGCACACAGTGGATGGCAAGGATATTGGGTGCCTCAAAGACCCCCCAGTTGAGTATGTACTTGACCGGACTCGTGCCGGTAGCCAACCAGGGCGGTACGTCGATGCCGTAGCCGCGTTCCTGTTCCACCGAGTGCACCGAGAAGGGCGAGGAGCCGTAACGGATGAACTCATACTCCTCCCGGCTTCCGGCCAGATGCAGGGCCACCGGTGTGCCGTCCATGGCATAGTGTGCGACTCCCTCAAAAATCAAGGGGTGACAGGTAAAGAGAGCGGACGGCGCAATGCCGATCTTCTGCATGGCGGTGGCCTGGGTTTTCCACTCGGCAATATCGGAGAAGGCCTGTTCCAGCGCGCGGTCTACCTCCTTGCGGTCCATTGTTCCCACCTCGCGGTAGATAACGCTCCTGAGGCCCACCTGTTGTACGGCCCTGAGCGAGGCGCCGGTCTCGGTAATATCGGCCACCGTGGTGATGCCACTGCGCACCGCCTCCAGCGCACCCAGCAGGGCGGAGTCATCCCAGTCCTCGGCGTTAAAGAGCCTTTCCTTGTCGGCAATGTGGAGCTTCCAGGCGGCGTAGGGCGCGTCATTGATGAGCCCGCGCATGGCCGAGTATTCCAGATGGGTGTGAGCATCCACAAAGCCGGGCATGAGCGCGGCGAGCCCAAAGTCACGGCTCGGCTCATCAGGGTACAGGGTCTTAAGCCTGCTGACAGATCCTACCTCGACGATCACGCCATCACGTACCAGGACGGCACCATTCTTGATGTGCGGAGCACTGACGGGTATGACATAGCGGGCAACTAAGAGCATGAGAGGGCCTCTCCAAAAATTCTGGGGTTGGCATTACGTGCCGGTGGCTTTGATCTGCCAGCAGATGAACTCTACCTGCAAACCGAGCATACATGGTACCATAGCCGGTTGCGTGTCCTCCTGTCCTGGCATGCAACTGGCACTTTGATTGGATGTGTATTCCCTATATTTCTGCCGCCCGGGCAAAGGCTTGACGGAGGTCCTCTATGAGGTCTGCCGGGTCTTCCAGGCCTACGGACAGCCGGATGGTGTCGGGGGTCAGTCCCATCTTCTCGCGCAGGTTCGGGCGCAGCTCGTTGTGCGTGGTCAACTCAGGGTCTATTATCAGGGAGCGCGCGTCGCCGATGTTGGCCTGATAGAGAAAGACCCTGACGGAGTTCAGAAAACGCCGGCGGGCGGCCTCGCTTCCCTTGAATCCAAAGCTCAGGATGGAGCCTGCGCCCTGTGGGAGATACTTCTGCACGAGTTCTGCCCCCGGGCCGTCCGTGGGATATCCCAGCCACGTAACCTGCGGGTGGGTGCGCAGATACGCCACTATCGCCTGCGTGTTACTCACCTGCTTGGCCACCCGTTCGCTCAGGGTATCGATGCCCATCAAGATGAGCCACGCGTCAAAGGGGCTGAGGGTGGCACCGAGCGAGTTGAGCAACACCATGCGGATTCTGCTGGTAAAGGGGGTGTCCGGACAGACATCGAGGATGCTCCGCTCCTGGTCTGCTGCGCTCCGCAGGTTCCAGAGCTTCTCGGAGAACTGCGGGTAGGCACTGGGGGAATAGTTGAAGCCGCCGCTCTCCAGCACCACGCCTGCCAGCGCGTTGCCGTGGCCGCAGAGTGCCTTGGTGGCTGAGTAGACCACGATGTCCGCGCCAAACTCAAAAGGATTGAGCAGATAGGGTGTCGCGACGGTGTTGTCCACGATGAGGGGGATGCCGTGCGCGTGGGCGATATTCGCGAGCGCCTCGATGTCCAGGACGCTGGCCAGCGGGTTGGTGATGCTCTCCACAAAAATGGCCTTGGTCTCCGGCGTGAGGGCTCGCTCAAAGGCGGCAGGCGAGTTTGCGTCGGTAACGGCGTCAAATTGTATGCCCAACTGCGCGTACAGATTCTCAAAGCCGTCGAGGGTGCCGCCGTAGAGTTGGTAGGTCGAGAGTATGCGGCCCGGCCCTCCACAGACATTGATAAGCGCGCACGAGACGGCGGCCATGCCGGTGGCAAGCGCTACCGAACCCGTGACGCCGTGAAGCGCGGCGAGTCGGGCTTCCAGAGCGGCCACCGTGGGATTTGAGGTACGTGAATAGGTGGGGTGGCTCTCCTCCAGGGTAAAGAGCCGCCGCGCCCGCTCAGGCGTGTCAAGGCCAAAGGCGACCGTCTGGTAGATAGGAACCGTGGTGGAGTAATGGTGGCTGCGCTCATCATAGCCCGCCCTGACCTTTAAGGTGTCAAAACCATAGGCGGGCGACGGGTCTGCTGCCGCGTCGGGATAGTGGCCGGTCGCTGGGTCTGCTGCTGTATGGGGGTTGGTATCAGGCGACAGGCCTGCTGTCGTATCGGGACATTCCTGCTTCATGGTGCTCCTCCTTCAAAGTTTTCTGCCGTGGTTCAGGGGATAATGCGATCGAAGGAATGGCACATTCGATCCGTCGCCTCTGCCAGGCGGGTCGGATCCAGGGCAAAATTGAGGCGGAAGAAGCCCGGCACGCCATACTCCGCGCCATCCGCCACGGCGAGGCGGGCATCTTTGAGCAGATACTCGGCAATACTGCCCTCCAGGGGCAGCTTTCTCGCATCGACCCACAGAAGGTAGGTAGCGTCGTTTTGTGAGTAGCTGAGGTACGAGGCGTAGTTGTCCAGACGCCGTTTGACCAGCGCAAGATTAGCGCGTAGCACATCGAGCGTATCGGCGAGCCACTCCTCGCACGCGGGGTCGGTGTAGGCGGCAATATTGGCAAGCAAGCCGAGCCTGGAGGCGCCGTCGGCGTAGAAGGAGGCCGCACGGAACCAGGTCTCACGCAGCTCGGGCGAGCCAAACACCAGTTGGGCACACTTGAGCCCGGCGATATTGAACGCCTTGGACGCCGAATAGGCACTGACGGTATGGCGCGCGGCCGTCTCATTAATCGTGGCGTAGGGAATGTGGTGCACCTGTTTGTTCAGGATAATCGGGCAATGGACCTCGTCCGAAAAGACCAGGGCATCGTGGCGGTCTATGAGCTGTGCCAGCCGCTCAAGCTCCTCGCGGGTAAAGGACTGGCCCGTGGGATTGAAGGGATTGGTGAGAACGAAGAGTGAGTACGGCGTGAGTACGGCGTCTATGCGCTCGTAGTCCAGAACAAAGCGCCCCGTCTCGTCCTGCACACTGGCAATCTCAATGACCGTGCGCCCAAAGCACCGCGCAGTGTTCAGGAGCGGAGGATAGGCGGGGAGCGGAACGATGATGGGGGCGTCGGGCGGCACCAGCATACGCATGACCGATTCGTAGCCGGCGATGATGTCGCCGACGCAGGCAAGGGAGCGCTCGGGCACGTCCCAGCCATAGGATTGCCGGAGCCAGTGCGCGGTGGCGGTGAGGATATGCGTACGCGCAGGCAGGTCTCGATAGGCCAAGAGATTGGCCTTGAGGTTGCGTTCGACCACATCGTGAATAGGACGGGCCAGCGGAAACTCCATCTCGGCAACCCACGCGCCTGTTGCCCCGGGATAGCGGCTGTCCTTGAGCGACACCGGACGGCGCAGATGAAATCCCGTAGATTCACGTGGCGATTCAGGTTCGGGCATGGTGCAAAACATCCCTTCAAAAACACGTGCGGAGCAGCGCTCTCGCAGCTGTGTGGGCTTACAGGCTGGCAGGAGCAGACAGGCCGGTTCTCCCTTGGAGCCACAACAACAGCAACGAGAACGACGATGAGGCTGCCCCTTTACAATGCCGTCATTATAAATCAGTTGCGGGCTTTTGTCTGGGGAAGGAGGGTGGTTGCCGTAAGCCACTGTTTGGAGCTTGTCTGACAACCTTGAAAAAGCTTCAAAACCCGCTGATTAAGCGCCTGATGCTTGTTTTGGGGAATCAAGAGCCTCTCCGGTTGCTCTCCTATGAAGGAGTGCCGCGAGAGCCTCTACCTCCTCCAGTGCCGGGCGCTTGTCCCTCATCGGGTGTCCGGCCCGGGCCAGGCATGTCGCCACCCCTGTTTCCGCCGCCGTCGCGTGCCCAGCCGCCACCCGGGCCGCCCATCATGCCGCCGCCGCTGTAGGCGGTAACCGTGCCGTCGGCGCTTATCTGGGCAACCTGCTCACTCAGAGTAAAGCTCGTGAGGGTGTCTCCGCCGCTCAGACTGCCGCCCTGCGTAAACTCAAACCCAAGGGATCTCTCAGCCTCTTCCTGCTCGGCAGGCAAAGCTCCTCCCTGCACACTGCCGCCTGTAACAAAACGATAGTCCTCCCCTGTCGCAAGGTCCGGCGAGGAGAAGACCAACGTGGAGAACTGCTTGGGGGCAACAAAGCTGAAGAGCGCAACACCACTGCCATCCACCAGTGAGATGCGGGTGCCTGCCTGCTCCGTCGAGGGGAGCGTGTAGAGCAGCGAGCCCTGCGTGGACTCCGAGCCATAGCCCATAGACATACTGGCGCTGTCCACGGCCAACAGGGTGCCGCCGGTGATCTGGGCCAGGCGCTCAGCGTCCAGGGCACCCTCGGCAAAGGTTCGTGCAGGCCCGGCCACCACGACGGTGCCGCCACTTTGGGTGAGCGTGTCATTGGAGTCCAGCCCGTCTCCCTCAGCGTCAACATACGTGGCGCCGCCGGTGATGTTGATGAGATAGTCGGTGCGGATGTCGCCCGCGGCATTGATGCCGTCATCGGAGGAGGTGATGGTATGCAGGCCGCCTTCAATCCACACCAGGCAGGCTTCAAGCCCTTCCGTGGAGCCCTCGATGGCAACACTGCCCCCGGCCAGGCACACGAGCGCCTCTCCCTTAAGCCCATCGTCGGCCGCATTGACGGTTATCTCGCCGCCGGTGACACTGACGAACCCCTTCTCGGTGGGCGCGTTGGTCTGGTTGGAGACGATGCCGTCATCACCGGCCTCGACCGTCAGGGTGCCGCCGGCTATCTTGACGCTGTCCTTGCCACGGATGCCATCTCCTGCTGCGGTTACTCTAAGGGTGCCCCCTGCTATGACGAGGTCGTCCTGGCATTTGATGGCATGGTGGCTGGCGCTGCTCACGGTGAGGCTTCCGCTGCCGTTGAGGGACAGGTCGTCGTGGGAGTAGAGCGTGGCGTTCTCATTGGCGTCTTCGGACGTGTCGGTGGAGCTGTCATCGTCGGCAGTTGCATCCAGTGCTTCCAGATCGGTGCGGCCCGTACCGTCGCTGAGGGAGTTGGTGCTGCCCTCGGCCAGCGTGATAAAGACCTTGTCGGCCTGGGCAATCAGCAGCGCGGGTGCCGAGGTATTGGTGAGGGAGAGGTTGTCGAGCACAAGCTGCACCTTGGCGTTCTCGGCGTCTTCTGCGTTGGAGAGGTCTACCAGCAGTTGACCACCCTCGCTGGCACCACTGATGATATAGCTGCCCTCTTCAGTGATGGTCTCACGCTGGTTGGCAGTGTCAAAGGAGATGACCGTGGCGGTTTCCTCGTTGTAGCTGGCGTCGGTATCTCTGCTGGTGAGGGAGAAATCAAAGCTGTCGATAGTCGTGCCAGCAGCCTGCGCGGTGTCTGATGTATTGTCCGGCGTACCGCTCTCCCCTGTAGGAGCAACCGCTGCAGGGTCGCTGATAGTGCAACCGCTCAGCGCAGCACCGAGCGCGAGTGTGCCCATGAGTATAAGCGGGAGTACCTTTCTCATTATCGTTCCTTTCAACTTCTGACCTTCCCGTATTCCTGCCGACTTCTGCTTCTCCGTGTTCCTTCTGCGTTCCGTGCTCCCTCTCCCCTTTCAGCTTCTGTATGCCCTTCGCCTTCTCCTTCTCCTTCTGACCCTCTACAGCTCGGTGCCGCTGGTTCTGAAGAGGTCGCGGCCCAGGGCTATCTGCAGGTTGCCGTTGCGGGTGCGCAACTCGTCAATGAACTGCTTGGGGTTGGCGTGGGGCTTGAGCTCTACGGTGTAGTACAGCTTGTAGAGGCTGCCCATGTTCGAGGTCTGTTGTTGCCTGAGTTCATGGCTCGCCGTATACTCCGAGAACACCGTGTCGAAGACGTCCTGATAATCGAGGTCTTCCGGGATGGTGATTTTGAGCTGCTGCGTCGTGTGTTTCGGCTGGCCAAAGCTGCTTGCGTTATAAAGGAGGGAGGCCGCACCGATAATGAGCGTAAACACCGCCGCTATGGCCAGGAACCCCATGCCGGTGGCAAGGCCGATGGCCATGGAGGTAAACACCGCGGCGATGTCCTTGGCGCTGCCGGGTATGGAGCGAAAGCGCACGAGGGCAAAGGCGCCCATCACGGCCAGGCCGGCACCAAGATTGCCATTGACGAGCATGATGACCAGCTGCACCACGGGAGGCAACAGAGCCAAGGTCACCACAAAGCTCTTGTTGTAGCTGTTCCGGTACGTATAAAACACGGCCGCTACCAGGCCCAGTACCAGGGAAACCGCCGTACAGAGCAGGAAGTCAACCAGATCAACGGTGGTTATGCCCTCGGTGTTGCTGAGGATGCTGTTGAATATATCAGTCATGCTGGCACGTTCTTCCTGTCTTACCCCGGCCCTGAGAAAACAGCTGGCTGTAGGCCGTGCCGACTTTGGAGAAGCTGGTGGGGTACACCTCCAGAAAGCTCAATATCCGCGTGAGTTCGAGCGGTATGGCGCCCTGTGCCTTGATTTCCATGACGCAGGTGTCCTCGGGTAGCAGAAGCTGGTAGGCCGACGCGTCCAAGGGTGCAGAGAGGTCGCCTGCACTGCCGAGCTTCGCAGCCAGATTGCAGTCAAGGGTGATACGAACGTTGCCCTGCAAGCCGGGATATGTCAAAGCACAGCGCTCATAGACAACGCTGATGGCCGGTTGCAGGGGTCCGTACGACCGAAGAGACCAGGCAAGCTCTCGGGCTATTTGCCCCGGGGGAGTTGTTCTCCCCGCAATAAAGCGCTCAACCTCCGAGAGAGGAAGCGCGAGTCTGCGTTTGTACACCCGACCATCCAGCTTCTTCTTGACCTCCACAAAGGCCTCGTGCTCTGGGCCCGCAATGCTGCCATAGGTGCGCACCCGGAGCTTTTCCTTATAGAGCGGCCTTTCAAGGGAGCGTCTGATGAGCGCGTAGTCGGGCGTATCCAGATAGAGGTTGCGAATCATCGTGGAGCCACGCCTGTCCACGACGAGATCGCTACCCAGCAGCCGAATCAAGGCCTTGGACGTGGCAGAGCTGACGAGGTATTTCTTCTCACTTCGGCTGAAGACAAACTCTCTGGCCTGGTTAGACTCAGCTGAAGGATATTCGTGGTGCTGGTAGTGTTTCGTCTGTGTTGATGCCCGATGCAGTGTTGCCATAGCTTCTCCCATACTCTCTCGACCCATTATCCAAAATGAGTCTTAAAGCTCACTGAAAAGCAAGCCTCAGGAGCAGTGCGTTGGGAGGGCGGCAGGAACTCAGCGCTTTTTATCGGCGGCGAAGAGCAGGCATCCTGCGCCGTCAATGCCGCGGGAGAGGGGGTTACCGCTCCTTATCGGTGGTGAAGAACAGGGCCACGGTTCCGGGGCCAACGTGCGCTCCGATAACCGGGTCGAGGTCATTGATGACGAAGTCGCTCACGCCAAATCGTTCGGCTATCTGGGAGCGGACAAACTCGACATCCTCCGGGCAGTCCCCGTGGCTGATGCAGACCAGTTGGCCATCCTTGGGCTCAGAGGCGTTCTCGGCAAAGCTGTCTACAAGGGCCTGGAGAGACTTCTTGCGGCCGCGTACCTTTTCTACCGGCACGAGCCTGCCTATCTCATCCACATGAAGCACCGGCTTGATATTGAGCAGCGAGCCGGCAAAGGCCGCTCCCTTGGAAAGACGGCCGCCGCGTTGCAGATAGCTGAGGTCGTCGACGGTGAACCAGTGGGCAAAGGTCAAGACGTTGGCCCGTAGCCATTCCGCGGCCTCAGACAGACTCTTGCCCTGCTCGCGCAGCTTGACCGCCTCCAAAACGAGGAGACCCTGGCCCAGGGCCGCGGCAAGCGTGTCGATACATTCCAGCTGACGCTCAGGAAACTCCTCCTTATGCACCTTGTTGATACAGAGGGAGCAATTGTCGTAGGTGCCGCTTAAGGTTGAATCAAAGCCCAGGTAGAGTACGTCGTTGCCCGCCTCAAACTCCTCGCGGATAACCGACTCGGTATATTCCAGCGACGGCAGGCTCGTGGTGATGACTTTGCCCTCACGCATCATGTCGTAGAATTTCTTGAGGTCGGTAACCGAGCCCTTGAGATAGCTGTGGTACACCTGCCCCTCCACCATAAACTCCAGGGGCAATACCTTGAGGTTGTAGGCGTCGATAAGGCTCTCGGGCAGATTGCTGGAAGAATCGGTCAGTATGGTAAAAGACATGGACTGCTCCTTGCTGTGAGTTGGGGGTACTTCGGGTAGCTCATCATAACAAACGCGCCAGTGCCTTGTCGAGGACAGCTTGCTCTGTGTCGATGCGCAGAATCTTATGGCGAGAGGCACGGCCGCTCTTGATGGTGATACTGCTTTTGGAGAGTGCAAGCTCGTGTGCGAGCAGCCGTATGAGGGCCGAGTTTGCCTTGCCGTCTGTGGGAGCAGAACTGAGTTTGACCAGCAGCTCGGGCCTGCCGTCAGAGGCGGTAGTCCAGCCGAGAACAGCGTCCTCGGCGCTTCGTGGACGTACGTGTACGGCTAGCGTAACCAAGGCCCGAACTAATCTATCTCCTCAATATCTATGTCCAGATCCTCATCCATCTCAAAGGCGGGTTGTGTAGCCTGAAGAGGGGCGGACTGTGCGGCACGACCCGCGGCCTGTGCGGCCTGTTGTGCTGGTTGTGCGGCGCGGCTCGGGATCTCTCTGGCCCGAGTGGTCTGTGCGGACTGTGCAGACTGTGCCGCCGGTGCAGCCTGTGAGGTCTGAACGGGAGCCGAGCGATAGCCAGAGTTCGCAGCGGCATCAAAGGCTGACGAGACGGCGGCGGGCAGCGGCTCGGCTGCGACAGGTTCAAACGCGGGTGCCTTAAAGGCAGCGTCGCCCTCTCGTATGACTCTGATAGCATCTGCCGTGGCCTTTTTCTCGTCGGCGATATCCGGCATGGCATCCTTAATCGTGGGCATGACCTTCTGCGCCTCTGAGGTAAAACGGCTGAGCACCGCCATATACTCAGAGCGGAACGCCTCGGTTGAGGCGCGCAGCCTCTCCACCTCGTCGAGGATGCGCTGCTTTTCTGCGAGCGCGTCGCGGACGATGTCGCGGGCGCGCTTCTCGGCCTCACGATAGGCATTCTCCGATTCGGCCCGTGCGGCATCACGCAGATCATCGGCGCTTTTCTGAGCCGCTATCAAGGCCTGGGCAATCTGATGCTCACTGGCTTCCGTGCGTCCAGCGGCCTGGGCGGAATGCGCCATCTGGGCACTTTGCGTGGCCTGGGCCTCCGCTGCCAGAGCGCGGGCATCTGCCGATTCAATACGGGCCGCGGCCTCATGCAGCGCCCGATTAAAGGAATCGACCTCCTGGCTGATGTGCTCAAGCAGCAGGTCTACTTCTTCGGGATCATAGCCTTCGTTGACGATATTCAAGGATACGTTGTCGATGTCTTGCTTAGTTATAGCCACGGCTGTTCCTTTCATCTGAAGCGTAGAGGCAAGCGTGCGGCCCAGTAGGGCACCAGCTCGTTTCCTGTGGTATTCTTGCGACTCTTTTGTAAGCAAACCAATCTTATCACAAGAGTAGTCCTACATGAGAAAACCGAGAAGCAATCGGGACAGTATCTGCAAAACGAGAAGGGCAATAAGGGGAGAGAGATCCATTCCTCCCACAGGCGGGATAAAACGGCGGAACAGCTTGACATAGGGCGCAACTACCCTGTCAAGCACCCGGTAGATGTCCCGCACCGTCTTGTTCGCGGTCTGGAACCAGGAGAGCATCGCCCACACAAAGATTATGAGGCAGTAGAGGTCGATGATTGACCTGAGTATCGTTGCCAGTTGTATGCCCATTAACGCCGCCGTTCTTTACAGGGGGAGAGGATGATTGGCCCGCGCATATCAGGCCAGCTCCCCGGCCCGGTGGCAAGCTGCCTTGACGGCCCGCTCAACTACCTCTCCAAAGCCGCTGGCAGCAAATGATTCCAGGGCAGCCTGAGTCGTGCCGCCCGGACTGGTGACCGCGCTGCGGAGTTCCTCGGGGCTTTCTTTGGTGAGTTGCAGTTGCTGAGCCGTGCCAATGAGTGTTTGAAGGGCCAGCTTCTCTGACTCTTCTCGCGTAAGCCCAACGCGCTCTCCCGCGCGAGCCAGTTCCTCGGTGAGCAGCGCAAAGTAGGCAGGTCCCGAGCCGGAAAGCGCCGTGGCAGCGTTGATATGCTCCTCGGGAAGCAGCAGGGCCTCACCCATCAGGGCGAACAGCGCAACGACGAGATCTCCCTCACTTCTTTGGGTATGTGCGCCCACCGCCACAACGCTCATGCCGGCAGAGGCCACAAGCGGCGCGTTGGGCATGACCCTCACTATCTGAGCGCTCGGGAAGAACTCTGCAATTTTTGCAGTCGTGATGCCCGCGGCTATGGAGATGACACGCTCAGGCGCAAAGGCAGTTGCTGCTGCAAGATGCGCCGCCACCTGCTTGAAGGCCTGCGGCTTAACCGCAAAGAGCGCCGTTTGGGCCTGGGGTATGAGGGCCGCGTCGGCAACGCAGGCAACGCCATAGCTGCTGCTCAGCCAGGCACGGCGCTCCTCGTTTGGCTCGGCAACTACAAGGGCCCCGGGGTCAAGCGCGGCACCCTGTACGAGACCCGCAATAAGGGCCTCGCCCATCTTGCCGCCGCCGATAAGGGCCAGCTTGCCGAGCCTCGCAAAGACTTCAGACTGAGACTCGGGCTCGGGGGACTCGGGCTCGCAAGGCGGGTGCTCCTGGAGTTCGCGGGGCTGCTCAGACCCAGTGCTGACGCTGCTCATAGGGCTCCCTTGACTCCCCTGGCTCTCATAGGACATTTCTGATCTCCATAGGACGCTCCCCTATCACTCATAGGACGCCCCGGGCTTTGAGCAGTTCCATCTCGTTCTCGGTGAGCGGATGGTCGCAGGTGAGAGCATAGATGCGCTCGCCGATACTCGCGACCTGCCCCTCTGCCACCGCCGCGGCACCAAAGGAGAAGTCGAGAATGCGCTTGGCCAGTTCCGGACGGGTATGGGCGAGCACCAGCACTACGGCGTTTCCGCGGCGGAGATTGATGGCGACCTGCTCGGCCTCTGCGTAACTCTCGGGATTGATGACGATGGCCTCGCGGAACTTGAGCGTTCTGCGCGTCTGGCCTGCCGGGCGCACATGGCCCACGCCGCTTCTGCTGGCATAGTAGGCGGGGCTGGTGGTAGAAAAGTCTCCGGTATTAGAAAGGGAATGCCGCTTGAGCAGGGGGTCCACAGAATCCTCGGCAGCATAGATAGAGTCGCCACCCAGAGGGACAGCGCTCAAAGAGCCCGTGTCGTAACGTGAGGGGTCCCCTTCGTCCTCGTAGCGGTCGTACTGCTGAAGATAGGCTCCCCTGCTGGGGTCCAGCGCGTCGGCGGGGTTGCCCACGTAGGGCAGACTGTTGCGTATCTGGGGCGAGGCCTGTCTCGTGCGGGTGGCGCTTGCGGCCCTGTTGGCCTTGACAGGCGCGGCTGATG
This sequence comes from Coriobacteriales bacterium, assembly GCA_031264075.1. Taxonomy (GTDB): domain Bacteria; phylum Actinomycetota; class Coriobacteriia; order Coriobacteriales; family UBA8131; genus WQXH01. Next base: position 35,779 of record JAISEO010000102.1, read on the forward strand.
GCACCGTCGCAATGCGAGGCAACTCCTGCGAACGCACGTCGCTCATCGAAACCAGCGGCGTATAGTCATTAAAGACGCTGGGCTTTCTATTGCTCGCCGCTATCGCGTCGTCGGCGGCATCGTCATAGTACTCATCGTCCTGGTAGTACTCATCAGCCTCAAAATCTTCTTCGTATTCCGCGTCGTGGTACTCCTCGTTTTCGTCATAGGCGTTGTCCTGGGCGTATGCGTCGTGGTCGGCTCCGCTCAGGCGACTTTTTATCGTGTCAAAGATTCCCATAGTCAACTCCAAAGTCTGCGACCGATACGAACAAGGGTGGCTCCTTCTTTCACAGCATCCTCAAAATCATCCGACATGCCCATCGATAGTTCATTTAAGCTGATAGTGTCCGCATCGGCATAATCCGGTGCCAGATTGTCGCGTAGCCGCCTGAGCGAGGCAAAGGTCTCTCGGGCCGCATCGTCGTGCTCAGAGCGCAGAACGGGAGCCATGGTCATAAGACCCCTGACCTCAACGCCGGGCAACTGCCCCGCTGCCTCCAATAACGATGGCAGGTCCTGGGAAGCGGCACCATCCTTGCTCGCCTCGCCGGAAACATTGACCTCTATGAGAACGGCCTGGCGCGCCTGCCTCTCTATCGCAAGCCTGCTGATAACCTCCAGTGCGTGCCTCGTGGCGACGGAGTGAATGAGACTGGCCCTGCCCACCACGTCTTTGAGCTTATTGGTTTGGATATGGCCGATGAAATGCCAGCGCTCGCCGGGGAATGCCTGCTGCTTTTGCAGAAAGAGCGGGGAGCGGTTCTCGCCAAAATCACGGATGCCGGCCTCCCGGGCACGCTGCACCTCGGGCATACCCACGGTCTTGCTCACCGCAACCACAGCAACCTCGCCGGGGTTCCTGCCTACTGAGATGGCTGCGGCGCCGATTGCCCGTTGTATATCCAGGTAGTTCTTTTCAATCGATGTGGCGATATCCGTATCCTCACGTGGCGTGGCGATTCTCAGTATCCCCGCTTGAGAAAGTCCGGTATATACTCGTTGTCAAAGGTCGAGGGCTGCTGCTGGCCACGCGTGCTGCGGGCAGGCTGGTACTCCAAACCGCGGTCAAGATTACCCGCCGAGGCGAGAGCAGGGTTAAAGTCATCAAAATCCATGGCGCTCTGTGTGGCTACGCTGTCAAAGCCCGTGGCAATGACCGTAACCTTGACCTGGTCGCCGAGCGTGTCGTCGATGACCGTACCAAAGATGATATTGGCATCGACATCGGCAGACTCGGTGACGGTCGTAGCAGCTTCCTGTACCTCGGCGAGGCCCATGTCAGAGGATCCAGCCACCGAAACAAGGATGCGCTTGGCACCGATGATGGAGGACTCGAGCAGCTTGCTGGAGATGGCCTGGATTGCGGCCTCGACGGCACGATTCTCGCCCGCGGCAGACCCAATGCCCATCATGGCCGTTCCGGCATCCTTCATGACCGTACGCACGTCGGCAAAGTCAACGTTGATGGTACCGGGCGTGGTGATGAGGTCGGTGATGCCCTGGGTGCCCTGGCGCAGGATGTCATCGGCGATGCGGAAGGCATCAAGCATCGAGATCTTCTTGTCAACTATCTGGAGGAGCCTGTCGTTAGGTATGACGATGAGCGCATCGACATTCTGCGCGAGGAGCATAATGCCGTCCTCGGCCTGGCCCATGCGTTTGCGGCCCTCAAAGCTGAAGGGCTTGGTGACCACGCCAACGGTGAGCGCGCCGATTATCTCGTGGGCAATCTCCGCCACTATGGGGGAGGCACCCGTGCCTGTACCGCCGCCCTCGCCGGCAGTGACAAACACCATATCCGCTCCGTCGAGCGCCTCGGTAATCTCTGTCCTGGATTCCTCGGCGGCCTGTGCCCCCTTACCCGGATCGGCTCCGGCACCGAGTCCTTTGGTGAGGCTTTCGCCAATGTGAACGATGCGGTCGGCATTGGACATCAGGAGATCCTGGGCATCGGTATTGATGACCACAAACTCCACGCCCTTGACGCCGGCCTCGATCATTCTGTTGACGGCATTGGTACCGCCACCACCAACACCTACGACTTTGATAAGCGCAAGACTGCTGCTGGTATTGGCTACGCTGCCTTCTTCTTGCCACATTGCGCACCCTCCGTACTGTATCGACTACGATTATGGGCAGGGATAAACAAAAACCTTTAAGTAATCAATAGTAAAGGAAATGCCACATTGGTCAAGGGATACACGCGGATTTATTCGGATTTACGCAATAAAGAGCTGCCAAAAGGGGTCAAAGTGGCACAAAAGATGGACACGGCATGATAAGCCAGCTTTCTACGAGTGCTTTTTGGCGAGAAATATGGACACACCTCAACTGCAGAGCTATCGATGCTACCGATCTCCCTGTATGAGCGAATCGGCATCTTCTAAGGATGTGAGCAGCTCTATCGCAGAGCTCAGCGCGGTCTCCTTATTCACCAACGGATACAGCAGCCTGTGGGACTTGACCAGGTACGAGCCACCCTGCTCCTTGAGGCGTTGGGCCTCTTCCGCATCCAGCACCAGGCCCTCGATGGTGAGCTTGCCGCGCACGAGCGCGATACTCGCCGCACCTGCGTCCTGCGCCAGGAGCTTGAGGCGGGCCCTGTCCAGGAGATTGACCGCGGCCTGGGGCAGGCCGCCATACGCGTGGCCCATCTGCGAGGCAATCTCATCGAGACGCTCCAGCGTGGTTGCCACGGCAATGCGTCGATACCACAGCACCCGCTCGTCCGTTACCGCAATGAACTCCTCCGGGAGATAGGCATGCGCCGGGAGGTCTATCCTGACGTCACCTGTCTCGCCCGTGCCAGCCGTGTCCACAGCCGCCCCGCTCTCGTTCTTGCCAAGCGTCTGAGCCTCGCGCACGGCCTCTGCCAACATGTTGGCGTAGAGGTCAAAGCCCACCGCCGCCAGGTTGCCGTGCTGCTCGGCGCCCAGCAGCGAGCCTGCCCCGCGGATCTCCAGGTCGCGCATGGCAATACGCATACCGCTCCCCAGCTCCTGGTACTCACTGATGGCGGTGAGCCGGTCGATGGCCGTCTCGGTGAGCCGATGCTCGGAAGGGAAGAGGAAGTAGGCATAGGCCTGGTCGTGGCTGCGGCCCACGCGGCCCTTGAGCTGGTAGAGCTGCGCCAGGCCCAGGCGCTCGGCATCCTCGATGATAAGCGTATTGGTGTGAGGGTTGTCCAGGCCCGATTCTATGATCGTCGTGGCCACGAGCACGTCTGCCTCGCCCGCGGCAAAACGCTCCATGACGGCCTCCAGCGCCTTCTCGTCCATCTGTCCGTGCGCCACGGCGATGCGTGCCTCCGGTGCCGCGTCGGTGACGCTTTCCACCGCGGCCTCGATATTCTTGATGCGATTGGACACGTAGTACACCTGGCCGCCGCGCTCCAGCTCGCGCCGGATGGCGGCAGAGACCACGTCCTCATTCCATTCCTGCACCGTCACTTCAATGGGGTTGCGGGAGGGCGGCGGCGTCTCGATGAGGCTCATGTCGCGCACGCCGGTGAGCGCCATCTGCAGGGTGCGCGGAATAGGCGTGGCGCTCAGGGTGAGCACATCGAGCTGCTCGCGCAGATTGACGAGCTTCTCCTTATGCTGCACGCCAAAGCGCTGCTCCTCGTCGATGATGATGAGGCCGAGGTCACGGGGATTGACATCGGCGGAGAGCAGGCGATGCGTGCCGATGAGCACGTCCACCTTGCCCGCGGCGAGATCTGTGAGCGTGCGGCGCTGCTCGGCTGCGGTGCGAAAGCGGCTCAGCACGTCCACCCGCACGGCAAAGGGGGCAAAGCGCTCCAAAAAGGTGGTGTAGTGCTGCTGGGCCAGGATGGTGGTAGGACAGAGCATCATCACCTGCTTGCCGTTCTGCACCGCTTTGAAAGCAGCACGGAGCGCCACCTCTGTCTTGCCAAAACCCACATCGCCACAGATGAGTCTGTCCATGGGCCGGTGCGACTCCATGTCGCTCTTTACATCGGCGATGGCGCGGAGCTGGTCGCGGGTCTCCGCATAGGCAAAGGCCTGCTCCATATCGTGCTGCTCCACGGTGTCCGGCGCAAAGGAAAACCCCGTGGCATTGGCGCGCCGCGTATAGAGATCCACGAGGTCAAAGGCCATGGCGCGGGCGGCTCTGCGGGCCTTGCCGGTGGCGCGCGACCAGTCGGCGGTGTTGAGCCGGGTGAGCCGCGGCGAGGCACCCTCCACGCCCACATAACGGCTCACCTTGTCAATGAGTTCCACCGGCGAGTAGAGCTTGTCTCCCTTGGCGTACTCCAGGTAGAGATAGTCGCGCTCTATGCCATCCACCTCGCGTCGGACTATGTCCTTGAAGAGCGCGATGCCGTGCGTGGCGTGCACCACGTAGTCGCCCGGCTTGAAGGGAAAGGTGTAGCTCGTGGCATCTGCCGTGTGCTGCAACCGGGCACCGCTCGTGCCGCGGGCCTTGCGCGCTCGTCTGCGGCTCTGCAGGGCGTAGCCGTCGCTGAGGGTGAGCAGTGCCAGTTTGGCTCCCGGAATAACCAGGGACTGGGGCAGATCGAGGTTGACCACATGCACCGTGGAGCGGAAGGAGCTGGCGGTATGGGCGGAGCAGGGAGCATCATCCCTCACGTCAAACGGGATGCCGGCATCGCTGAGCGCCAGACTGAGCGACTCACGCGCCCGTCGGTTAGGATGTGCCACGATGGTGGTAAAGCCGTTGCCCAGCATGTCTGCGGCCTGTTTTGCCAGCACGTCCTCAACGACCTGGCTGTTGGGATGCTTGACTTCCAAACGTCCATCCAGCCGGGTACCGCTGCTGAGAAGCGAGAGCATGGTGAGGCGCTGCTCTGTGCCAAAGTCCAGCTGCGCCGGCGGAAGATAGAGCCCGTTGGTGCTGCTCCCCTGCTCGGCGGCCTTTGCGGTAAGCTCGTCAAAATACGCGGCGGCATCATCAAAGAGCGCGCGCGGTTCCTGCAGCACCACGAGGGTCTTGGCACTCATCCACTCCAGCACGGTGCCCAGGTCCTTATAGAGATACGGCAGATACCGCTCCACGCCGTTAAAAAGCTGGCCCGACTCCAGCAGCTCTACGTGATGGGACACGTTGGCCGGAAGGCTCCCAAAGTGCTCTGCGGTCTCTACCGCACGCCTGAGGCGCGAAACCGCCTGCTCGGTTACGGAGAACTCCCGCACGGGGTAGAGAGACACGCGCGCCAGGTCGCTCACCGTCTGGCCGCTTGCGGCGAGCACACTGCGAATGCGCTCCACCTCATCGCCAAACAGCTCGAGTCGCACAGGATGGGTGGCCGTGGCCGGGTAGAGGTCCAGCGTATCGCCTCTGAGCGCAAACGTCGCCGGCTCACTGGCCTGCTCCTGGCGCTGGTATCCCATCTGTATGAGAAGGCCAGCCAGCTCCCCGTAGGGCACAGGCAGCTCAGTACCCGCGTCGATGACCAGGGGCTCATAGCTCTGGCTGCCCGGTGCCGGAAGCAGGCGAAGCAGGGTGCGCGCGCTGGCAACCACTATCCGGGCCTCGCCGCGCTCCAGGGCATTCAGGGCCTTGACGCGGGCTCCCAGCTGTGCGGCATCGGGTGCGGTGGCCACCCAGGGCAGGTCGGTACGCAGGGGCAGGGGCAACACAAGCCCGGGATCAAGCCAGGCGGCAAGCTGACGCGCAAAGCTCGCCGCTGCCTCTTCGCCCGCCAGACACACCAGCATCGGCCGCGGCTTGTGGTCGTAGATGGCAGCCGTTATCAGCACACGCGCCGAGAGCGGCACGGCGAGGTTGATGTCTTCCCCTGCCTCAAGGCGCTCGGTAAACGAATCAAGGGCCCGAGACCCCAACAATTGTGTGGTAAGACTGTCTAAAAGCATCTGCTGCATACTGGTATTGTACGACACCCCCGGGGATACAGGGAGGGCACATCCGTGACAGATACGCTCTTTTGCCGTTGCCGCCGTACAAACCTGTGCGCGACAGGCACAGTCTTTGCTATCATGGGCTTTAAGGATTATGAATGACAGAGGAAGCAGAATCGGTACGCAAAGACCGGTGCGTTCAGCTGAGCGCGCTGGTTCACCTACGACCGCTCGCACAGGCGCTCGCGTAGGCCTTCACGCCGACACCAACGGGAGTACCTCCACCCGCCGTGCCGTGCCGCGGCGCACTGCCATCCAAGGCGAAAAGCCCCGTCAACACAGCGTGTCCGACAGCGCGGCATTTCGGTTTATCGCCCTGCCTCTGATAGTGGGAGCTGCTTTTGTCCTGTTGGGGGTTGCGGTATCCTGCGCTGTTGGTATTGTGTGATGCGTGGGGCAGTGTAGTTGTTGGGTGTGGCCCTGCGATGTCCATAACGTGATATGTTCTGCTGAATCCTTTAAGCTCGTAGGGTATCGCCTGCAGGTGGATGAATTTTTCCAAACAGGCGCAAAACAGGCACAAAATAATTCCAACCCGCAACAAACAGAATCTAAACTGCCTGCGGGCAGATGCCACGACAATTGCAGTTTTCTTGAGCATCCCCACTGTGTGTCGATAGGCCAGCAAAGAAAAGCACCGAGAAGAACCCGAGGTAGATGGCTTGTTTGCTGAGGAATATGTGTGTACCAAAACCTATAGGTTTTGGTACACCGTTTTTTTGGCGGTTTTTGCGCAGAGGCGGACAAGACCAAAAATTGGTGGAAATTCCTCGAAACAATCCATCTACAAGCTGTTATACTGAGAGACGGTCTTGAAGCGGGCAGACAGGGGTCTTCCGTTTATTGTTTTTGACTGTCCCAAAACCTATAGGTTTTGGGACATACATTTCCGCAGGTCAAGTGCGGTATGGACAACAGAAGGGAAGGACCGATGAGAACAAAGCACATGGGTAGAACAGGAAGGCTGCTCTCCGTACTGCTGGCACTGGCACTAATGGGTATGGTGCCTGCAACACCGGCGTTTGCCGATGTGGCAGTACCGGGGGATG
>JAISEO010000004.1 GCA_031264075.1 Coriobacteriales bacterium
GAGGTACGCACGAGCCTGTATAGAAACGATGAACTCGTAGCCACGACCAACACAGCCAGCGATGGCTCCTACCGCTTTGACCACCAACCGGTTGCCGGTAGCTACAAGGTCGGTTTTGAGAACCCTAACGCGGAGGACCTCTCCTTTACGGTTGCCGGTGAGCATCACACGGCCACGACCTTGCGGGAGAGCCCGCTCGGCAGCGCCCGGGAGAACTACTACGGCTACGGAGAGACACCGGCTGCGACGCTTGCCGCACACAGCGAGGGCAGGCTCAACGCCGGCTTCTACCGTATCCCGAGTTACACCGTAACTTTCGTGCCCAACGGTGGCACGGGCGAATGGGGTTCTGCCGACGAGTATACACTCACGATTAAGGAAGGCCGCCTGGTGCCGGGCCAGACCGTCGTCCGCGCCGCGGACGGCAGCTACAGCTATGCCTTTGACGGCTGGCGCCTCAGCACTGAGGATGGCCGGCCCTGGGACTTTGCAGCTGATACGATGCCCGCTGCTGACATCAGGCTCGTGGCCGCCTGGGCCGTAACGGCGCTACCTGTTCCGCCTCCACCCAGCGAGCCCGCTGGCCCACCTGCCCCGTATGTGCCGGTGTCGTACATCCCCTCACCGGAAACACCGGCTGGCTCAACTACCCTCACGGCCTCTCCCACGCCCCTGGCGGATCTCAGCAGTACCGGTTCCGGTGGAGAAGGATCCACAACCACTCTGCCTGACGAGGAAGTAGCGCTGGCAGCAGCGGGCACTCCCGCCTGGGCACTGCTCAACCTCATCCTCACGGTCATCGGTGCCATACTGTCCATCTTCTTCCTGGCGCTCTACCTCAATAAGCGCCGCAGAAAAGAAAGCGAAGAAGATGTCGAAGAACGCCGCAGGCGGAGTATTGAGGCCCAAATGCACAGCGATCAGTACGAAGAAGAGCCCGAAACCGATAAAAAACGGCTCGTCTGGCGTGTTATTGCCATTCTGTTAGCCATTGTCGCCCTCTTCCTGTTTATCCTTACAGAGGACGTGCGTTTACCCATGGTTCTGATAGACCATTGGACCATCGCCCATGTGGTTATTATGGTAGTCCAGATTGTCTGTTGGATCGTCGCCTCGCGCAGGAAGAAGCGCAACGAGGAAGACACGGATGCGGAGATGGTTGCTGCCAGGCAGAGCCTTGGTGGCGGAAGTCCGCACTTAACATAACACCTCTGCACCAGTTCGTCTGGTGCCTCAGTGGAATTGCGGGTCCTTGCCCCGGCCCGCAATTTGAGGGGGCGGCTTCTGTCCAAGCTGCCCCCTCCCTTATAGGCGGGCCTTTCCTCTCAGCTCCCCAGCGCACAACGACGTCTCCCCGCACAGAACAGCGGTGCCGCTTCCTTTGTGTTATCGTAAGGCATCATGCAGAGCATCCTCCAACAGATCCTGTACTTCTTTGGCCACGGCCTCTGTCACCAGTATCCGGAGCGGAGCTTTGAGGCAGGAGGGCTCTACTTCAGCGTCTGCGCGCGGGATACCGGCATCTTTCTGGGGTTTGTCTTTACCCTCGTCATCCTGTTGCTGCTGTACGCGCGCACGAAGGACAAGCCCGCTGCCCTGCCTCCAGCCTGGGCCGTGGTGGTGTGCGTTGTGCTCATCCTTCCCCTGGCGCTAGACGGGGCCAGCTCGTATCTGGGGCTGCGCGAGACCAACAACCTGTTGCGCTACCTCAGCGGATACCTCTGTGGCACCGGTGTGGCGGTGTTGGCGAGCGGGGGAGTGTTCAGCCTCTGGACGCGGGCCAACCACGGTCTGAGTGCGGTGAGCACGCCGGGCAGGCTCTCTACGGTGCTCGTGGCCAGTGCGGCGGCAGGCGCGGCATTCTATCTGGTCTATCCGTATCTGGGGGCAGGCGCGCCTCTTCTGGTTTTCGTAGCGCAGTGGCTCGTTTTCACCCTTATCGTCGCCCTCATACTCAGCAGCACAACGTTCTGGCGCAAGGCGAGCACGGAAAGGAAGCCCGCAGGCAACATCCCTCTCTTCCTGCTCTGTATTCTGGGTGCCGGCGTTGTCATGGCGGCGATGTCGTTTGTGGCAAGCGGGTTCGCCCTGCTCTTCCCGTGGTATGTACACCCCTGATTGCTGGTATCATTGTGTGTTGTGCAGACAAGCATCAACATAACGCTTCCCGCCGGCAAAGAGGAGTTGGCACAGCTTGAGCCGGGCGACCGGGTCTGTCTCTTCGGCAGTATCTATACCATGCGCGATGCCGGACATCGGCGCGCGCTGGAGTGTTTGCGGCACAGCGGCACACTCCCGTATAAGCTGGAGGGGCAGGCGCTGTTCTACGCTGGGCCCACGCCGCCTCGTAAAGGCAGGCCCGTTGGCGCCATAGGCCCTACGACGGCCTCTCGCATGGATGCGGCCACACCGGCCCTTCTGGCAGCGGGCATTACGCTCACCCTGGGCAAGGGCAGCCGTTCGGAGGAGGTGGCCCGGGCCTGTGCCGCCACCGGCAGCGTCTATCTGGTAGCGGTGGGTGGCGCGGCGGCCTATCTCGGCGGGTTTGTGGAGGAGAGCAGGCTCATAGCCTGGGGCGACCTGGGCACCGAGGCCCTGCGCCGTCTGACCCTCACAGGCCTGCCCGCCTTTGTCGGCATCGACAGCAGGGGAAACACCCTGGAGCACCCTATCATCACAACGAAGCGGAGGACAAGCTAATGGGAGCGGTCTTTATCTCTTTTGAAGGAGGGGAGGGAGTGGGCAAGTCCACGCAGATCCGTCTCCTCGCGGCTCGGCTTACTCAGGCGGGCTACGAGGTCTGCTGCCTGCGGGAGCCGGGCGGCACCGGCATCGGCGAGCAGATACGGCGCATCCTTCTCGATACCTCCAATACGAACATGGCTCCCACCACAGAACTGCTGCTGTATGAGGCCGCCCGCGCCCAGCTGATACACGAGCTGATTCGTCCGGCCCTTGACGCGGGCAAGGTGGTGCTGGTGGACCGCTTTACCGACTCGACTCTTGCGTATCAGGCCTCTGCCCGTGGTCTGGACAGAGAGCTGGTCCAAAACGCAAACACCCTGGGCTCCGAGGGCCTCACTCCCCAGAGGACCGTCCTGCTCGATCAGGATATGCAGACAGGGCTCGAAAAGGCCACGCAGGAGGGGGCGGATCGTCTGGAGGCAGAGGGCAGTGGCTTTCACCAGAAGGTGCACGATGGCTTTGAGCAGCTGCTGCGGCAGTACCCCGAGCGCATGATACGGGTTGTCTGTCAGGAGAGTAAACGGGACACGCACGAGTTGGTGTTTGCCGCTGTGGCCGACCTGTTTAATGAGCAGGCCGGAGCACCCTTTGCCATAACCGAGCAGATGCTACAGGATATCAAGGACAGCAAATAGTGCCGCAGAACCAGCTCATAGACCCGCCCTTCAACGACCTGACCGGCCAGGACAGGGTTGCGCAATTCCTCACGGCCGTTATCCGGAGCGACACGCCCGCGCACGCCTACCTCTTTGCCGGGCCACTCGGTTCGGGCAAAACGGAGGCGACAGGGGCCTTTGCCCAGGCGCTGCTCTGCGAGCAGGGGGGCGGCGACGCCTGCGACACCTGCCTCAGGGTAGCCCACGGCACCCATCCGGATTTTCATGTCGTTCCTCCCCTGGGCGCAGCCGGGTATCTGGCGGAGCAGATACAGGAGATAATCGCCTCGGCGCAGAGGGCACCCGTGCGCGCCCATCGCAAGGTCTACCTGCTCACCCGTGGCGACCTGCTCTCAGGCCATGCGGCAAATGCCCTGCTCAAGACCCTGGAAGAACCGCCCGCAGACACCATCTTCGTGCTCATGGCGCGCAACCGCGATGCCGTTCTGGAGACCATCGTGTCGCGCTGTCAGGTGCTGCCCTTCAGGCGTATCCCTGAGGATGAGGCCATTGCGCTCGTGGTAGAAAAAACGGGAGTGGCGCCCGAGGACGCGCGTATAGCGCTGGCTGCCACAGGCGGATCGCTGATCTACGCCGCACAGTTCATGCGTTCGGAGGAGCGCCGCAATCTGCGCGTTGCCACACTGGAAGTATTGGAGCGGCTCGTACACGCCGACGACGCCAGCGTGCTCGACAGCGCCAAACTCCTCATCGTCAAGATGCGGGCTCCGCTGGATGTGGTAAAGATGGAGCAACAGCGGCAGTTGGAGCAAAGCCGCGACTTTCTCTCAACGGGCAATCTGAGCCGTTTGGAGACGCAGCTCAGAAGGGAACTCACGAGCAGGGAGCGAGAGACCATTGGCGAGATACTGGACGTGACCAGCTCCTGGATAAGGGATATCATGGTGGTGCAGCTGCCCCGGAGTTCCGAGCGCCCCGTTAATGTGGACGCCCTCACCAACATAACCAAGCTGGCTGAGCAGGTGAGTCTGGCTGCCTGTGTGCGAGCCCTGGACGCGGTGCGTGAGGCCGAGCGCCAAATCCAGTATAATGTGAGCGTGCAGTTGGCGCTGGAAGTGATGCTGTTTGCCCTGCGCGAGGAATTAACAGATACCAGGGGGCCTGCCCCCAGGGAGTGAGATAGTGCAATGCCACAGCTAGTTTCCGTTACGTTCAAATATGGATCAAAACCGCTCTGGTTTGACCCCAAGGGTCAGGAATACGAGGCCGGTGCCCAGGTGCTCGTAGAGACAGAGCGCGGTCGCGAGGTAGGCACCATTCATGATCCGGCCGTTGAGGCCACCGACAGACAGATAAAAAAGCTCAAGAGCCCGCTCAAACCGGTCATTCGTGCGCTGAGCGACCTCGACTACGACCACCTCCAGGCGCTGAAGGACAAGGGCGACCTGGCCCTGCCCATCTTCAGGGAAAAGATAGAGGAGTATGGGCTGGACATCAAGCCGGTAGAGGTGCTCTATCTGTTCAGCGGGGAGCGGGCCACCTTCTACTTCTCCAGCGAGGAACGCATCGACTTCCGGGACCTGGTACGCGACCTGGCCCAGGAGTTTCATATACGCATCGACATGCGGCAGATCGGAGCGCGCGACGAGGCCCGGGAGCTGGGCGGTCTTGCGCATTGCGGCGAGGAGTTTTGCTGCACCCGTTTTGGAAGCGGATTTCAACCGGTGTCCATCCGCATGGCCAAGGCGCAGGACCTTCCGCTCAATCCCCTCAAGATATCCGGTGCCTGCGGACGCCTGATGTGCTGCCTGCGCTACGAATACGAGGCCTACAAGGATTTCAAGAAGCGCGCGCCCAAAAAGGGCACGGCCGTGGACACGCCCCTGGGCGAGGCGGTTATCAGCGGCTATAACACGCCCCGTGAGACCATGGAGCTCAAGTTGGGGGACGGCAAGAAGTTTGCCGTGCCTCTGGCAGAGATGGAATGCGCGAATGACAAGGACGGCTGCATGCGTTGCAGCGTTAACCACGATACCATCGAGCGCTGTGCGACACGCAGCATGCTCATATCCCTCGGCTCACTGGAACAGCGGCTGGATGGTTCGTTTGCCCCTGACGCGGGAGAGATCGACGTCGATCTCGCGGTTAACACAGGCGGCGACGAGCGAAGACGCAGACGCCGCGGCAGAAAGGGCGGTGAGGAGACACAGGCATCAGCAGGCACCGCGCGTGCCTCACGTACTGCCCGGGAGAGCTCCGCACCGCGCGAGAAAGGCGACAAACGTGCCAAACGTGCAACGCGGGGAGCCCGCGACGCCAAAGACCAGGCCAAAGACCAGCTTGCAGTACAAACGAGCTCGGCGGGTTCACGTCGGCGTCGTCGCAGGAGCACGGAAGTTGGCCCGGATACGGGAGCGGGCACGGACAGGCAGGATAGCTCCCTCCGGAAGACACCGCCAGAGCAGTCCGCTACGAGGACCTTGAGAAGGGGCCGAAACTCGGCGGATTCCCGCACGGGATCTGACACACGGCACCAGGATACAGACGCCGCTCATCAGGGGGCAGCCAGACAGGGAGACCGGCCTCGTCCCGGTCAACGGTCTTCCGGACTTCGCAAGCCGCGTAACCGCAGACACGAAGAACGGCAGGACTCCCAGGAAGGCAGGAGCGCTCCAGAAAAGCAGGCGAGCCCTAAGGCAGCGCAGCAGACAGACAGCAGGCCAACCAGCCCCAGTCTGCCAGACACCTCTGCCTCCGCCACGCACAACGGCGACGGACGTCGCAGGCGCAGACGAGGCGACACCACCAGCTCTGACACGGACAAGGGTCAAGGGAAGCGATGATTAATGCCTGTACATCAGATTTCGAGTCAGTTTGCCCCAGGTCTGTTTGTGCGCGTGACGCCACTACTTGCGGTAATGGCGTCATGCGTACGGGCAGAGCTTAAGGCACACTGGCCGAAAGATGGTGTGCAATGATTAATCATCGCTTCCCAAGGGTCATGAATTGCGAAGAACCGCTCCTGACCGACCTCTATCAGTTCACCATGGCCCAGGCTGCCTGGCACAGTGGCAAGGACAGGGTAGCATCGAGTTTTTATACCCACTTTCGCAAGAATCCCTTTAAGGGTGGCTACGCTGTGGCCTGCGGAGCGGCCAGTATCGCGGAGTTCATTGCCTCCTATGCCTTTTCGGAGAGCAGCCTTGCCTATGTTCGCAGTCTTCCCGCTCCCGGAGGAGGCTGTCTGTTTGACCCCGACTTTGTCAGCAGCCTTGAGGACTGGCAGCTGGAGGTGGACATAGAGTGCGCACCTGAGGGTACGGTGGTCTTTGCGCAGGAGCCGGTCCTGCGCGTAAGCGGGCCCTTTTCGCAGTGTCTGCTGCTTGAGACACCGCTGCTCAATCTTCTGGGCTATCAAACGCTCGTGGCCACCAAGGCTGCGCGCATCTGCAATACCACGAGCAAACCGGTGGCGGAGTTTGGCCTGCGTCGCGCGCAGGGCCCGTGCGGTGGGGCGCTGGCGAGCCGTGCTGCCTATGTGGGCGGCTGCTCTTCCACCTCCAACGTGCTGGCCGGAAAGCTCTACGATATTCCCGTGAGTGGCACACACTCCCATGCCTGGGTCATGGCGTTTGAGAGCGAGCTGGATGCGTTCAGGGCCTATGTGCGGAGCTTTCCCCATAACGCGGTGCTTCTGGTCGATACCTACGACACCCTCACCGGCATACAGAACGCCATAACGGTGGCGCTGGAAATGGCCGAGCGAGGAGAACAGCTCACCGGCATCCGCATAGACTCCGGCGACCTGGCCTGGCTTTCGATACAGGCACGCGAGATGCTGGACGATGCCGGTTGCCGGGAGGTTAAGATAGTTGCTTCAAACGATCTCGACGAGCACACCATCCTCAGCCTCGAGGCAGAGCAGGGTGCCCGCATAGACTCCTGGGGCGTAGGCACGCGCCTGGCCGTGGCCTATGACCAGCCCGCCCTGGGCATGGTGTACAAGCTCTCTGCGCAGCAGAGGGCCGGCACGGACGAGTACACCACGGTGCTCAAGGTCTCCGAGCAGAGTTCCAAGGCCACCCTGCCGGGCATACTCGCGAGCAGACGCTACTACGACAGCAGCGGGAGGGCCGTGGGCGACATGGTGTATGACGAGCTCATGCCCCCTGTCGAGCACCGCATCATCGACCCGCTCAATCCGCTCAGACAGAAGGATCTCTCCGGCTACACCTATCAGGAACTCCTGGCTCCCCTGGTTCGCAAGGGAAAACCGGTGGAGGAGGCTGAGCCCGAGTCAGCTGCCACAGCTGCCGCGCCTGCATCCAGGCTCAGGAGTGCTACCGAAGCACGGGCGCACACCAGGCACAATCTGGAAACGATCCCGGCGTCAAACCGGCGTCTGCTCAATCCCCACTCCTATCCTGTGGGTTTGGAGAGGCAACTCCTCGACAACCGCGACAAGCTGCTCAAAAGCGTTCGCTGATCAGGCCAGATGTCCCGTTTGAGCAAAGTGATGAGGGCGAGTACGGCGCAGGAGCGGTTCTGTAGTTCGGCCGTATCCGTTATACTGGTATCTTTTGGGATGCTGCCTTGACAGGCGGCAGAGGCAGCAGCATTAATAGCAGCACATAAAAGGGAGCAGGAATGGCAAAGCGGGACAAGGCAAAGGGTGAAAGTTGGTTTGACAGAATAGGCAACAGGTTTGGGCTGCGTCTGCGATCCAAGCTCGTGTCTGTGTTTGTTGTGGTCAAGGTCATTCCCCTTATCATCATGGCCGTGATGGCCTGGTGGCAGATAAGCTCCTTTGGCGAGGCGCTGAGCAATCGCGCCATTGAGGACTCCTCGGTAGCCCTTAATGACAGCGCCATAGAGCAGATAGAACGCATTACCACCGATGCTGCTACCAACGTAGCCGATTATCTCTATGAGCGCGACGGCGACATCCTCTACCTCGCTACGGTGGAGCCAACAGAGACCAACTACCTCGATTTCATCAACACCCACTCGGGAATGCTCGTAGAGCAGGGGGCCTGGGTGCTCAGTGCCGACGGCATGTCCTGGGAGCGCATCGACCTGCCCAAGCAGGAAGAGAATGCCAATGTCTCCACCAACTCGGAGAATGAGGACGAAGTAACCGGCGCCTCCTTCAATCATCGCCACCCGGACACCATGAGCCTGGTGAAGAAGCCCACCTATGATGAGATAACCGCCATCGACCTCGCGGGCAACGAGACGCTCAAGGTGGTTGCTTCCGGCTCCACCAAGGTGCACTACCCCCTGAGCACGGAGTTGGGTAATATCCGCGACCGCCTCAATACCTACGTGGGCGCCGAGACCTATGGGGCTGCGCTGGACAGTCTGGAGCCGGGCGAGATATACGTCTCCGATGTTATCGGGGCCTATATAGGCACCTCCTACATCGGCATGTACACACCCAAGCAGATCGTTATCGGAGCGGTAAACGGCGAGATAACGGCGCTCAAGGCTCTGGATCCGCAGACCGGCGAGACTACGGCTCTTATCGCGGCCCTCACCACGCTCAAGGATGAGCAGATTCCCTCGCTTGAGATGAGCGCCACTACCAACGATGGCATGATGAATGAGCTTGCCGCCGCCACCAACGCCCTGCTTGACGAGGCCATGCAAAGCAGCGTGGGCTCGGGTACAGACGAGGCGGGAGCAGAGCTTAGGGCTCGCATCGAAGCGCTCAAGACCAATGTCTCCTCCAAGACCTTTACGCCGGAGCAGGTGGCCTATGCCGGTGAGGAAAACCCCCACGGCCAGCGCTTTGAAGGCATCGTCCGCTGGGTCACTCCCACGGTGGACGCCGATGGCAACAAGAACGGCTATGTGAGCTTTGCGCTCAATCAGGAGTTCATCGCCGACATCGTGGACCACATCATGCCCAACAGCGAGCGCTACACCGAGCTGCCCAACGCCTTCGAGGGCAACTACGCCTTTATCTGGGACTACCAGTGCCGCTCCATCGTACATCCGCGCCATCATTCCATCGTCGGCTATAACGCCGATACCGGCCTGGAGGCGATCCCCTGGCTGGAGAGTTCCATCTATACGGAGCTGCTCACGCGTACCGGAGCCGACAGTGTCGCGGGGCTTGAGGCCGCCTGGCCTACGGTGGTCAACGACCCGCAGCTACAGGACGCGGCCTATCCGGAGGTGAAGGATCTGCTCGTGGACGTGCCGGTATTTGACGATCAGAGCCGCACCAAAGCGCCGGCCGGCGCGCTCACCGCCGCAGGCTATATGGGGCTTGACGGGCGGTACCTGAATAACGCGCCGCAGTGTACCGGCTGGATGGATCTCACCCGCGACGGTGGCTCCGGCTCGTTTTATATCCTCTGGAGCGGGCTCTACAAGCTCACCACTGCCGCGGCGATTCCGTATTACACCGGCCAATATGCGCCTTCTGCCGAGAATGATTACTCTCAGCGTGGATTTGCCATGCTCACCATTGGAGCCGGTCTGGAGAGTTTTCAGGAGCCGGTTGCCGCTACGGCCGAGCAACTCGCCACCATCACCACAGACAGTCTGGCCGCATCGCTCCTGCAGATCCTCATCATGACCCTCGCGCTCATGGTGCTCGTCATCATCGTTGCCGTGTGGCTGGCCAACTATCTCACCCGCCGCATCCAGGTACTGGTGGACGGCTTTAACGAGTTCCGCACGGGGCATCGTTACTTCCGGTTCAATACCGCGGGAACAGACGAGTTGGACGATTTGGGTCGTGCCTACAACGAGATGGCCGCCGCCGTCAACAACTCCGTCTCATCGCCCCTGTTCATCACCGACATCGCACTCAAGGTCGTCTATGCCAACGAAGAGGCCCTCTCCCTCTCGGGCAGCAGTTTTGCTGATGTTGAGGGCAAGAGCTACCACGAGTACTCCATCTATCCCATCCACAGTGTCTACGATCCCATCAAGGCCCTGGAAAACGGGGTAGAGGCCGAGGTCTACTATCATCCGGCAACCGACCGCTATGTCAAGGGCAGCGCAACGCGCCTCAGAGACGAGCGGGGCAACGCCGTGGGATACTACATCCTCACGACCGACGTTACCGAGATACAGATAGCGCGCGAAAAGGCCGAGCAGGCCTCGGTGGCCAAGACCAGCTTCCTCTCCAATATGAGCCATGAGATGCGCACGCCCATGAATGCCATCATCGGCATGTCGTCCATAGGCCTCAGCAGTAGCGACCTCGAGAAGAAGGACTACTGCTTTGACAAGATAACCAATGCCTCCAATCACCTGCTGGGTGTCATCAACGACGTGTTGGACATCTCCAAGATAGAGGCCAATAAGCTGGAGCTCAGTGCGAGTGAGTTTGAGTTTGAGAGCATGCTCCAACACGTCATGCGCATCAACGATTATCGTATCGAGGAGAAGAAGCAGGAACTGGTCGTGACCATAGACCCTGCTGTGCCCCACATGATAATCACCGACGAACAGCGCCTGGTGCAGGTAATCACCAACCTGCTCTCCAATGCCAACAAGTTTACGCCCGAGGGTGGCAGCATCCGGGTCAGGACCGAGCTTATCTCCGACGACTCGGAATCGGTCAATATCCGCATCTCGGTTTCGGATTCGGGCATTGGCATCTCCGAGGAGCAGAAGAGCCGTATCTTTGTTGAGTTTGAGCAGGCCTCAAACGAGACGACGCGCCGCTTTGGCGGCACCGGGCTCGGCCTTGCCATCTCCAAGAAGATAGTCAACATGATGGGCGGGGACATCAGTGTGGAAAGCGAGCCGGGCGAGGGGTCTACCTTCATCTTCAACTTCATCGCGCAGAAAGGCCTTACCCACCGGGGAGCCCTGCTCACCGAGGGTGTAAACCTCGACAACGTGCGGGTGCTGGTGGTGGACGATGACCCGAGCATCCTCGAGTTCTTCACCAGCATCACCGACCGCATGGGCGTGCAGTGCGACTCGGCTGAAGGAGGCGAGCAGGCCCTGAAGATGGTGAAGGAAAACGGCCCCTACGACATCTATTATATAGACTGGAAGATGCCCGACATCGACGGCATTGAGTTCTCCAGCCGCCTCAGGCAACTCACCAGGGATCTTGAGGGACGCAGCGTGGTCATTATGATCTCAGCTACCGAATGGAGCGTCATCGAGGCCAAGGCCCGCAAGGCCGGCGTAGACTTCTTCCTGCCCAAACCCCTGTTTCCCTCGTCCATTGCGGACAGCATCAATCAGTGCATCGGCTCTGACAACTCCGTCGAAAACGCCAAAAACAAGGCCCGTGAGACGGCACCCGCAGACGATGAGGACGACAAGCTGAGCTTTGAGGGCAAGAAGATCCTCCTTGCCGAGGACATCGCCGTTAACCGAGAGATTGCCCTCGCGCTGTTGGAGCCCACCGACGCTCTCATCATCTGCGCGGAAAACGGCGTTGAGGCCCTGGATCTGTTCAGCCAGGATCCGGAGAGCTTTGACCTTATCATCATGGATGTGCAGATGCCCGAGATGGACGGTCTTGAGGCCACGCGGCACATACGCGCCATGGACAATGAGGCCGCCAGAACGATCCCCATCCTGGCCATGACCGCCAACGTGTTTGCCGAGGATATCGAGCGGTGCATCCAGGCTGGCATGAACGACCACATTGGCAAGCCGCTGAGCTTTACCGAGACGCTCCA
Organism: Coriobacteriales bacterium; assembly: GCA_031264075.1. Lineage (GTDB taxonomy): Bacteria > Actinomycetota > Coriobacteriia > Coriobacteriales > UBA8131 > WQXH01. The sequence goes on from JAISEO010000004.1 coordinate 12,026, forward strand.
TAAGCTCCGCAAGTATCTCGCCAGCCAATAAGAGAGAGACGGGTCCGGGTGCGAGCGAGAATACTGATACCGATACTTGTTCTGCTGGTAGTGTTCTGTGGCGTGCTGGGCGCGGCCGTCTATTCCAACGTTTCATCTGCTACCGTCAGGTTGCTCGACAGGCAGATAGACGAAACGCTCCGTGTTCTGGAGCTCGAGATTTCTGCGGCCCAGGGCTCCGGCGCCAACTTGACCACTGCGCGGTATCAGGCACTTATCGCTGGCTATGGTGTTGCGGAGGGCGGCGTGTTCATCGTTGATGAGAAGGGCCTCGTCATAGCCGATGCCAACGATGTCCTGACGGGAACCAGCGTGGCATCCTCTGCGTGGTACGAGGAGGCCCGGCAAAACCCAAGCAGCGAGTTTTCTGCCAGCTACGGACAGACACCGGTGTATGCGCACAGCGTGCTGGTAGATGACAAGCTCCTGGTGAGCTGTCTGCCCAGCAAGGAAATCAACGACCTCAGGGTAACGCCGCTGTATGTCATTGGTGTGGTCGGTCTTGTCTGCGTCATTATCATGGGAGTCCTCATCTATCTCCTCATGACCCGGGCGCTGCTTAATCCGCTTGAGTCGTTCAGTGGGCAGCTGCGCGGGCTTTTGGAGGGACGTGAGATAGACCTGGCGCCTCTCAGGCCCTGCCCCGAACTCTCCGCCTCTGCCGAGCTGCTCAATGGCTTGCTGGTTAGGGGCTCTGTAAGCGCGAACGCCCCGAGTGCTAAGAAGAACAGGAGTCTCAGGATCCGGAGAGGCCAGGGCTCTGCTGGCACGGGCTTCTCGAGTGAGCCGGATGCAGCTTCTTCTGGAGCAGGCCTGCCCACGCAGACTGATTCTCACCCACCGGCGACGGACTTTGAGTTGCTCACCCTGCTTCGCGAGGTCTTTGAAGAGCAGCGTCAGACGATTGTTTCAAAGCGGCTCAGGTTCTCGTGGTTGGTTGGTAACGGCCTGCCTCAGAACATCGTCGCGGACCGGGCTCAGATGCGTGCAGGCCTTGGCGGGCTCCTCGCTGGTGCCTGTGCCCAGGCAGCTCCCGGTTCTGAGGTCAAGGCCGAGTTACGGTTGTTTTCGCTGGAGCAGGCGCCGAGCAGCTCAGACACGAGCAGCCTGGCTCTCATGTTTACTATCCGGTACAGTGGGCGGGAAGAAAGCGTCCTGCTGGAGGCTCAAAAGGGGTTCTGATTGGGAGCGGCACATACGGCAGTCCGGAGCTCTGCGCCCTTGCTGGCTGCGTTGACAGCGGCGCTTGTTGCGGTGCTCACGCTCGCGTCCTGCGGGGGTGTGGGCGCAGACGGCGGCGGTTCTCACGAGGAGGGCCCGCCACGCGATACCACGCCGGCGGTGTTGGAGGTAAGCCAGCCGGGCACCGCGGTCGTAGCGGACGACAAGGCTGTTCTGGACTATTCCAATGCCTCGGACGGCTATATCTGTGTCATGAGCAATCTGCCCGACGTCAAGGTCAAGGTGCTCGTTGAGGTGGCCGGCGCGCAGTACCAGTACACCATCAACGACCCCGGCTCCTACATCACGATTCCCCTGTCTCAGAATAGCGGCAGCTATTCGGTGGGAGTATGGGAAAACCTCACCGGAGACTCCTATGCGGCCGTGTTCTCTCAGAATATCGACGTGGCCTTAAGCGATGAGTTCAAGCCCTTTCTCTACCCCAATCAGTTTGTCGATTTTGCCGCGGGCGACGAGGCCACCAAGCTGAGTCAGCAGCTTGCGGACGGGTCGGTCACCGACGTGGATGCCCTCAATAAGATCTATGATTGGGTGAGCGAAAACATAAGCTACGACACGGCCAAGGCCACCACCGTGGCCTCCGGTTATCTGCCGGACAACACAGAGACCATCGACAATCTCAAGGGCATTTGCTTCGATTACGCCGTTCTCACAGCCAGCATGCTCAGGGCGCAGCGCGTGCCTGCCAAACTGGTCATTGGCTACGCGGGAACAGCCTATCATGCGTGGATGGAGGTGTACTGCGAGGATACCGGTACGGTTTTGGGGTACACTTTCAATGGAGACGAGTGGGAGAGAATGGACCCGACCTTTGATGCCGCAACAGGAGGGTTAAATGACCTGACCGCCGTCATTGGAGATGGAAATAACTATCAGCCGATGTTCTATTACTGATCCCGCTCACAGGAGATGCGACAAGGAGAGGATGAGGGATGAGCAACACGAAAAAGGAGCTGAAGCCAGCGCAGTTCAAGCTGCTGTTTCGCAATCTGGAGATGATTACCCGCTCCGGGCTGCCGCTCTCTGAGGGCATGGACATCCTGCGCAACACCGAGGATGACCCGCGGGAGAGGACCTTGCTTGAAATGCTCTACAAGGCCGTCAACGCTGGCGAGCCTCTTACATACGTGCTCAGGCAGAGCGGCGTGGTACCCGAGTACGCCTGCTCGCTCGTTTCCATAGGCGAGAAGACCGGCCGTTTGGAGGAGACCTTCGCCTCGCTCGCAGACTATTACGGCAAGCGTGACGAGCTCAGCCAGGCCATCCGCTCCTCGGTGGTGTATCCGGTGAGCATGCTGGTGATGGTGTTTGTGGTGGTAGCGGTGCTGCTCGTACAGGTCATGCCGGTGTTTGATCATGTCTTTCGCCAGCTCGGCTACGAGATGACGGGCGTTTCTGCCGCCCTCCTGGACGCGGGCACGGTGCTCGGACAATTCGGTTTCTGGATTGTGGGCATACTCTTTGCTCTGGTGTTGGTGGGCCTTATCCTCGCGGCAACACCGGGAGGCAGACGATTCTACTCCGCGCTCTTTCAGGACGCACCGATTACGCGCTCGCTCTCCCTCAATCTCTCTGCGCAGCGCTTTTCCCTGGCCATGAGCAGCATGCTCAGCGCGGGACTGGAGCTTGACGACGCCCTGGAATATGCCGAGAAGCTGGTGGAGGACAAACGCGCGCGCGCGTCGGTGCAGAAGATTCGCACGGTGGTGGACGGCGGCGGCAGCTTTCTCACGGCCCTGGAAGCAAGCGGGCTGTACAACCATAGAGACCTTGCGCTGCTTTCTGTTGGCATCAAGACCGGTGCCGACGCAGAGGCACTCAGCGAGGTGGGAGAACAGATAACCGTCGCAACCGAGGCCCGACTCGAGCGCCTGGTTGCGACCATCGAGCCGAGCCTTGTAGCCATCATGTGTATCCTTGTGGGCCTCATCCTGCTTTCGGTGATGCTGCCTCTCATGGGTGCCCTCACCGGCTTTTAGGAGCGTTTCGTGGCCCGCGCTGTTTCTACACCTCAAACCGGCTCCCTGGCGAGACGCATCCTTGGATCCGTCTGGCTGAAGATGCTCGTTTTTGTGCTGCTGTTCCTGCTGCTTGCAACACTCGTAACCAACGGTACCGGCACCAGGGTCCAGGAGAAGCAGGTGGAGTTCCTCACCGACGCCGTCAGGCGCTCTGCCGTGCAGTGTTATGCCTTGGAGGGACGCTTTCCCGACAATCTCAGCTATCTGGAAGACAACTACAGCCTCATCATCGACCACGATAGCTATGTGGTGTACTACGAGCCCATGGGCGGCAACCTGATTCCCCAGATACGGGTGATGCCCGTGGCACGCTAGCGCAGCCCCCGACCAGCCCAGACCAGCCCAGACCAGAACGGAAGCAAAGGAAGCCCAAAGCACATGTCCCAGCTCAAACAACATAACGCAGACCTCGCCATTGTGCTGCTGCTCTTTTTTGTGTATGCGGGCTGTGCGCTCATGCTCTGCGTGCTCGGCGCCAATTCCTACGGCCACACCGCGGCTGTGCTTGAGGAGAGCTACAACCAACGCTCCGGCGTGTTGTACATAGCGCAGAAGTTCCATCAAAACGATATCGGCGGCGGGGTGCGCCTGGATTCCTACCAGGGGAGCGATGCCCTGGTATTGATAGAACAGGAAACCGGTAAGGCCTACGAGACCTGGATCTTCGTTCTCGACGGCTATCTGTGCGAGGAGCTTATCGCACCCGACAGCACACTGGTTGCAGACCAGGCGCAACGGATAATGCCCCTGCAGGAGCTCAGGCTCACCCGTACGGGAGACGCGCTCATCGCTGTTTCGCTTAGCATCGATGCCCAAACGGTCAATACTATACACCTGGCACTCAGGAGCAGCGGAGGCGGTTTTACCACCGAAGACAGGCCCCCTGCGGCGGCTCCCTCCTCCGACGATGCCAGGGCAAGCGGCCCCACGATCATGACGCCGGCCCCGGATGGGGAGGGTGGGAGTTAGATGGCCCTGTACACGGCAGAGCGCACGCAGGGCAGACGTGGCAGTGCTCGCACGCCGCGCTCGCGCGCCTTTTTTCTGGAGCTCCTGCTCAATATGCTCATGTTCGCGGTCTGTGCGGTGGTGGCCCTGCAGGTCTTTGCACAGGGGAGGATTGCGACCGACGAGTCGGCTGCCCTCACGATACTGACGCTTGACGCGGAGACGCTGGCCGAGACCTATAAAACCACCACGGGCGAGTTGGGCACTCTGGCATCCTCCCTGGAAGACAGAGACCACGCAGGAGAGCTTACCGGCGAGGGCAAACTCGTGTATTACTACAACAACCAGCTGGAGCCGTCCTCTGCAGACGATGCCCGGTACACGCTCGTGCTCACCCCGGTTGCAGGCACAGACGGGCCTGTTAACACGATTGCGATAGCCGGATACACCGATCAACGGCAGCTTTTCGGCTTTGAGGCAAGCCAGTACCAGCCGCGGGGCGCGGTACAGGATCAGACGCACGATCAGCCGGAGCCTCCAGGCCAGCCGCAGGGGGAGGGTTGAGATGGCGCAGTCAGATTACCGCTCCCTGGCACCCCCGGCACCAGGTGAGGCAGCCGCAGAACCTGAGAGTCGCTCCGCGCTGGGCATTGGCGTCACCACGCTGGTGACCATACTGGTGGTACTGCTTCTGGCAGCCTTCTCGGTGCTGTCGCTTACTCTGGCCCGCTCCAATCTTGAGCTTTCTGAGAGAGCGGCAACGCAGGCACAGGACTATTACGCGGCTGACAGCGAGGCCACCGTGTGGTACGCTCAGCTTGACGCGTTTGCTGCCACGATGGAAGGCGCTCCTTGGGATTTTGCCGAGCAGCTCGCACAGGCCGGGTATGAGACCCACGCAACCAGCACCGGCGAGCTCTCCATTACGCAGGGGTTTGCCATTAACGACCAGAGGACGTTGCTGGTTACCATAGCAATTTACAACGACAAGACAACGACAATACGGCAGTGGCAATCATAATCGCCTCCCCCAAGGCAGAGAGAAGGGTCAGACATGGATATTACCGTCCTGCTCAAAGAATTGGTCAATAAGAACGTCGCCGATGTGTTTATCATCACGGGGCGTCCGCTCAGCTATAAAAAGGGTACGCAGATTGTGCCGCTCGACGACACTGTTCTCTTGCCCGCAGATACCGAGGAGCTTATCACGCAAATCTACCAGCTGGCCGATAATCGCTCCATGACAGAGATACGGGAGAGTGGCGACGACGACTTCTCCTTTGCCATCAAGGGAGCGAGTCGGTTTCGTGTCAATGCCTATAAACAACGGGGCTCGCTCGCTGCCGTCATCCGGGTTCTCGCCTTTGAGCTGCCTCAGCCGGAGAGCCTGCACATACCCGAGGCGGTCATGGATCTGGCAGAGCTCAGGCGGGGCCTCGTGCTCATCACCGGTTCTGCCGGCAGCGGCAAGACCACGACGCTGGCCTGTCTCATCAACCGTATCAATAAGACGCGCAATGCCCACGTCATCACCCTCGAAAACCCCATAGAGTTTTTGCACCGGCACGACAAAAGCCTTATCTCGCAGCGCGAGATCTCCATCGACACACAGAGCTACGCCAAGGCGCTGCGCGCTGCGCTGCGTGAGAGCCCCGACGTCATCCTCATAGGCGAGCTGCGCGATCCGGAGACCATCTCCATTGCGCTTACCGCCGCCGAGACCGGCCACCTCGTGCTCTCCACCCTGCACACCGTCGGCGCGGTCAATACCGTGGACCGCCTCGTAGACTCCTTCCGCGCTGAGCAACAGGCCCAGGTGCGTATGCAGCTTTCCATGGTGCTGCAAAGTGTGGTATCCCAGCAACTCCTGCCTTCTACCGACGGCTCGATGATTCCCGCGTTTGAGATAATGAACTGCACGCCGGCCATCCGCAACCTCATCCGCGAGGGCCGTACGCATCAGATGTCGGCGATAATCAACACCTCGGCGGCCGAGGGCATGGTGGGAATGGACGCCAGCCTGCTTGCGCTCTACAAAGAAGGCAAGATAAGCCAGCAGGAGATGGCAACGCACGCCCTGGCGCCGGAAACCATACTCAAACAGGCCCGGGCAGAGTGAGCAACGGCAGTGCAATGAGTACTCCTCACTTCCCCAAGCAAAGAATCCGGGTAGCCAAACCGGCGCGCCGGGCTCTGAGTGGCTATCTCGTGGTCACGGCCATCCTGCTCGCCTTTCTCCTGGGTTTGATTCTGCTTGTTGCGCTGGAGCTCCTCCTTATCGGCTGATGTGGCCGCGCTTTAACAGAAACGACTGTGCCATCATCGCCCATTACCTTGGTGCGCTGATGATGATATTCGGGCTCATCATGGTGGTGCCCCTCGCCGTCAGTGTGCTCTATGGCGAGTGGGCTGCCAGCTGCATCTATGTTCTGGGAATCGGTGTTGCGCTCATCCTCGGGGCAGCTTTGCGGCTTGCGAAGATCGAGCCCCAGCGCATGGGGCGCAAGCACGCGATTGCCATAACGGGGCTCAGCTGGATTATCGGCGCCGTGCTTGCCGCCGTGCCCCTCTACCTCTCCGGCCACTACGCCAGCTTTCTGGACGCCGTTTTCGAGGGAGTGAGCGGCCTCACGGCAACGGGACTTTCGCTCGTGCAGGATGTTGACCATATGGCCATGGCCGACACCATGTGGCGCTTCTTCCTGCAGTTTGTGGGTGGACAGGGCGTGGTGGTGGTGGCGCTCTCGCTCGGCATCTTTACGCGCTCCGGCACGGCACTCTACAGCTCCGAAGCGCGCGACGAGTCTGTTGTTCCCAATATCAAGAGCACGGCGCGCTTTATCCTCAGCTTCTCCACCGTAGCGGTGTTGATTGGCACGATTATCTCCGCCGGCATTCTCCTGTTCATCGGCATGGAGCCACTCAAGGGCTTCTTTCACGGACTCTGGATTACCATCGGCGCCTACGACACGGGAGGATTCTCGCCGGGCAGCCTCTCGCTCATTCCGTACCATTCCTGGCCGCTTGAGATCGTTGCCATGCTCCTCATGATGTTTGGAGCCCTGAGCTTTGCCGTGGTGGCGCAGATTAACAAGGGCAATTGGCGTGAGTTCGTGCGCGACATAGAGGTGCGCACCCTCGCGCTGTGGACCGTGGGCATGGTCGTGGTGTTCGTGGCAGCACTCGCCGCGGGGGATTTTCTCACCGACTACTCCGGCTTGATGCGGCGCGGCATATTCACCATTATCAGCGCTACCACCAATACCGGCTTTCAGGTACTGACGACGCCGCAGATAACCACGCTCTTCTCATCGGGCGCGGTGCTGCTGCTTGCCATCTCCATGGCGGTAGGGGGCTCCTCTGCCTCAACGGCCGGCGGCATCAAGGCCCTCAGGGTGGGACTCGTATTCAAGGGCATCGCGCTCTACCTCAAAAGGATACTCCAGCCGCGCTCCGTGCATATCACCAGCTATTACAACCACATCGGCAAACATCAGCTCGCTCCGGAGCTGCTGTCGTCGGCGCTCATTATTGCGGCGCTGTACGTCATCAGCTATGTGGTGGGCGCGCTCGTTGGCATAGCCTATGGGTATGAGGCCCTTCCCGCCACC
>JAISEO010000017.1 GCA_031264075.1 Coriobacteriales bacterium
TGGTCTCCAGGTAGACGGCCGGGCGGTTGTACGCAAAGGCAAGCACGCCGGCTGCGGTTGCGGATCCGATACCTGGGAGGGATTGCAACGCAGCTGCGCTCTCGGGCAGGATGCCGCCGTATTCCTTGGCCACGAGGCTGGCTGTTCGCTTGAGTGCCAGGGCGCGCCGGTTATAGCCGAGCCCCTGCCACACGGCCAGCACGTCGGCGGTAGAGGCGGCTGCCAGCGCGTCAATCGTAGGGAAGTGGTGCATCCAGACATCATAGTAGCGCTCTACCCTCGCCGTCTGCGTCTGCTGCAGCATGACCTCCGATACCAGCACGGCATAGGGGTCGTTGGTACGCCGCCACGCAAAGTCGCGGTACAAGCTGCGACCGTGCGTTACAACGGTGTCAATGAAAGAGTTGATGAAAGCGTCGCTGAATGTCATGATGTCCACCTATGGTACCGGATGTGTGCGGCAAGCGCCAGCGAAGGTGTCTCGCCGAGAATTGATTCAGATTCAAGCGATCTCCAATAGAAGGAGGGGGACTCAGCAAGCCTCCTCTCCGCTGTGTTAGAATCCTGTAGAGCGCGTAAGTGCCAAGGTGATGAAACGAACAACAGGCAAGGCAACAGGCCAACGCGCAAGACCAACGCAGAGACAAGGCAGGTGCATCATGGATGAACGGGTCATAGCAATCATCGACGGCAATTCTTTGATGCACAGGGCATTCCACGCCGTGCAAACCCCTATGAACGCGCCGGACGGGCGGCCCACCAATGCCTGCTTTGGTTTTATTTCCATGCTGCTCAAACTGGTGGGCGACTTCAAGCCTTCCGGCATTATCGCCGCCTTTGACGCGGGCATCCCGCAACAGCGTTTTGAGGCCATCGAGCAGTACAAGGCACAGCGTCCCCCCACCGACCCTGCGCTCAAGCTGCAGTTTCCCATGATAGAAGCCTTGCTGACATCGCTCAGCATCCCCGTGATGCGCGTGCAGGACTATGAGGGCGACGACATCATCGGCACGCTTTCCACCCTGGCCGAGGAGCACGGCGGCATCAGGACCCTGTTGATTACGGGAGACAAGGACGCCCTGCAGCTGGCCTCGGACACAACCGTTATCGTCACGAATAAAACCGGCATGAGCGATGTCAGGATCTACGACCCTGCAGGAGTTTACGAGCGCTTTGGCGTGGATCCGGCGCACGTGCCGGACTATCTCGGGCTCATGGGCGACAGCTCAGACAACATCCCCGGTATCCCCGGCGTAGGCCCCAAGACAGCCACCAGGCTGCTCCAGGAATACGGCAGCATCGAGGGGGTCATTGCCCATGTCGGTGAGCTGAAGGGCAAACTGGCGGAGAAGGTTGCCGTTGGCGGCGAGCTTGCGCTTGCCTCCCGGCAGGTGGCAACCATCATTCGCGACGTGCCTCTTACCGTGGATTTTGACGCGGTGGCCTTTCCCAGCTTTGACAGTTCCGCCGTCAGACAGGCCTTTGGCGAGCTCGGCATGATGAGCCAATTGCGCAAGCTGCTCAAACTGACGGGAGACGATGCCGCTGTGGATGGCGCCGATACGCTGGCGGATTACCCGGGTGAGACGGTGGGCCGGACCGGCGCATCTGCGGCATCGCTGTCCTCGAGCTCTGTTGAAGCCGCTGCCTCAGCTACCACCGCTGTGGTTTCCCCTCAGCACTTCTTTTCGGATGCGAGCCCTGCCTTTGACCCGGAGAGACAGGCGGCCTTCCAGCGGAGCATGCAGCGCATCATCGAGGGCTCCGCCGCGCGAGACGCGGTACAGCAGCTCCTGGCGAGTCCGGAGTCTGTTGGCCTGTACGTGGAATCCCCCGCAACGGGTGCCGTAGCCCAGCCCAAGAAGGCACAGCAGAGCCTCATGCTGGACGATGCCCCGGAAGAGGCTACCCTCCTGTATATCGCGACAGAAGAAAGCGTCATCGTCCTGAGCGGCGATGATGCCCTCCAGACGCTCAAGGCCCTGCTGCTTGGCACTGCGAGCGTTGCCACCCTGAATCTCAAGGAGGCCCTCAGGGCCCTCGGTTTTTCCGATACGAGCGAGACCGCACTGCTCACCGACAAAGAGCTGCTCGGCATCCGGGCCTTTGACCTCAGCGTCGCGAGCTATCTGCTGGACTCGGACAAGCCCCTGGATGACCCGTTGAGCCTTATGGAGCGGTACCTGCCGGGTATTGACCCCGAGGAATATCTGGGAGAGGCCGCAGACGACACAGGTGAGCCCTCGCGATTCTCGGCAGGCATCGCCGCTGCGGCACGGGCTCTTGCTCCCGCGCTGCAAACCGAGTTGGAAGGAGCAGGGGCCAGCCGGTGTTTTGCGCAGATAGAGCAGCCGCTCACGCCGGTGCTTGCGCAGGTGGAGCGCACGGGCGTGCGCGTGGACACCGCGGTCCTGGCAGAGCAGGGCAGCGCGCTCGCGGGACGCATCGAGCATCTGCGGCAGCAGGCACAGGAGCTGGCCGGCATGGAGTTCAACCTCGATTCGCCCAAGCAGGTGGGGGAGGTCCTGTTTGACAAGCTCATGCTGCCTACGGGCAAGAAGACCAAGCAGGGCTACTCCACCAACGCAAGCACCCTCACCGAGCTCAAGCCACTGAGCCCGATGCCGGGCATCATTCTTGAATACCGCGAGCTGGCCAAACTTCGTTCTACCTATATCGATGCCCTGCCCAGGCTCGTGGCCGCCGACGGACTGATTCACACGACCTTCAATCAGACGGTTGCCGCAACCGGCAGGCTCTCCTCCTCCGATCCCAATCTGCAGAACATCCCCGTGCGCTCGGACATCGGCAAGCGCATAAGAACGGCCTTCGTCGCCGACGCCGACGCGCTCGGTGTGGAGCAGGCGGTCTTCGTCTCCGCGGATTATTCGCAGATAGAACTGCGGCTGCTCGCGCATCTCTCAGAGGACGAGCACCTCATTGCCGCCTTCAAGTCCGGGGAGGACTTCCATAACGAAACAGCAGCCCATGTCTTTGGTGTGGCACCCGGGGAGGTCACCGCGGAGATGCGCAGCCGGGCCAAGGCGGTCAACTTTGGTATTGTCTACGGGCAGCAGGCCTTTGGGCTCTCGCAGAGTCTCAACATCAGCTACGTTGAGGCCGGGGAGATGATTACGCGCTATTTCGCGGCCTATCCTCAGGCGCGCGACTATCTGGAAAGCCTTAAGGCCCAGGCGCACGAGAAGGGCTGGGTGGCAACGATATTCGGACGCCGCCGCTACACACGCGAGATAACATCCAGAAACCCCTCCCGCCGCAGCTTTGCCGAGCGCACGGCCATGAACCATCCCCTGCAGGGTTCCGCCGCCGACATCATCAAGCTGGCCATGAACCGTGTGGCCGAGCGGCTGCAAGCGGATGGGTTTCGCTCACGAATGGTGCTCCAGGTGCACGATGAGCTGGACTTCAACTGCGACGCAAGCGAGCTGGAACAGCTCAAGAAGATGGTCGTGGACGTCATGCAGGACGTGGTAGAGCTCAAGGTTCCCCTCATCGCGGATGTTTCCAGTGGCCCCAACTGGGCCGAGGCGCACTGAGGTATACTGTCAGTCGGTCCCCTGTAAACGGTACGAAAGGTACGCAAGGTGCAAACAGTTGATATACCGGCGCTGCAAGACGCTGCCCTGAGCGCACTGGCCGCCGCGTCTTCCAGCAAGGAGCTTGAGCAGGTGCGCGTCGCGGTGCTGGGTAAGAAGGGCAGTCTCACACAGGTGCTCCGCGGCATGGGCGAGGTGCCCAAAGAACAGCGCGCCAGCCTGGGAGCGCTCGTCAATGTCGCGCGCGAGACGATAGAAGCGGCCCTGGCAGGCCGTGCGGCCGAGCTGGCCGAGCGCGAGATGGAGACGGCCCTGCAGTCCGAGGCGGTGGATGTGACGCTGCCCGGCCGCACCCGCACCATCGGTTCCGAGCATCTCATCAGCCGTCTCACGCGTGAGATCGTCGAGGTCTTCCGTGGCATCGGCTATCGTGTGGTGGAGGGCCCGGAGGTGGAGACCGAGTATTACAACTTCACCGCACTCAACGCCCCGCCGGACCACCCCTCGCGAGGTCTGCAGGACACCTTCTACGTCCGTGACCGTTCCGGCACGGCAAGCCGCGTGGCAGGGGAGAGCGAAGTCCTGCTCCGATCCCAGACCTCTCCCGTGCAGGTACGGATAATGGAGGAGGAGGCACCGCCCATCTATATCCTCGCGCCCGGGCGGGTGTATCGCCGCGACGTGGCCGACCCCTCGCACCTTCCCCAGTTCACACAGATCGAAGGGCTGGTCGTGGACGAGGGCATCAGCTTTGCCCAGCTCAAGGGCACGCTTGAATACTTCTGCCGCGAGGTCTTTGGGCCCGAGCGCAGCACACGGTTTCGTCCGCACTTCTTTCCGTTTACCGAGCCGAGCGCCGAGGTGGACGTGAGCTGTGGCATCTGCGGAGGTGCGGGCTGTCGTTTCTGCGGCCACACGGGCTGGCTCGAGATACTCGGCTGCGGGATGGTTGACCCCAACGTCTTTGGCTTTGTAAACATCGACACAACTCGCTACCAGGGCTTTGCCTTTGGCCTCGGCATAGAGCGCATCGCCTGCCTCAAGTATGATGTGCCCGACCTGCGTATGCTGCTCGAGGGTGACATGCGCTTTTTGCGTCAATTCTGAGAGCAGGGGAGCAGCGATATGAAAGTCAGTCTCAAATGGTTGAAAACGATGGTGGAGGTGCCCAGTGACCTCGCCGCCTTTGCCAGGCGGCTCGATCTCACCGGCACGGCGGTAGACGAGGTCCTGCAAACGGGAGCCGTGCTGGAGGGCGTGGTGGTGGGGCATATTCTCACGCGCGAGCGCCACCCCAATGCCGACACGCTGTGGCTCACCACCGTAGACGTGGGCCCGCATAACCTGGGTGAGGACGGCAGGCCGGAGCCACTCCAGATAGTCTGCGGCGCCCAGAACTTCGTTGCCGGCAACAAGGTGCCGGTTGCCCTCACAGGCACGACGCTCCCCGACGGCACGACGATAAAGAAGTCCAAACTGCGCGGTGTGGAGAGCAGAGGCATGAACTGTTCGGCCCGCGAGCTGGGCCTGGGCGATGAGCACGAGGGCATCCTGCTGCTGCCCGAAGACGCCCCTGTGGGCGCTGCCGTCTCGGACTATCTGGGCATAAGCGACACGGTCTTCGACCTGGAGATCACGCCCAATCGCCCGGACTGCATGAGCATGTTCGGCGTGGCACGCGAGATTGCCGCCGTCTACGACACCACCTTTGAGCTGGGGCGCGAGCTGCCTGAGCCTCCGGTGGAGGGCGAAGCGAAGGACCTGGTACGCGTGAGCATCGACGAGCCCAGCCGCTGTCCTCGCTATACTGCGCATCTCATCCGCGGTGTCAAGATAGGCCCGAGCCCCCTGTGGCTGGCTGAGCGCGTTACGGCCGCGGGCACACGTTCCATCAACAATATCGTGGACGTGACCAATTATATAATGTACGAGACCGGCCAGCCGCTGCATGCCTTCGATTTTGACACCCTGACCCGGGACGAAGAGGGCCGGGTATCCATCGTGGTGCGGGCTGCAGGCGCGGATGAGCAGTTCACCACCCTCGACGAGATAGAACGCAGGCTCACTCCCGACGTTACCGTCATCGTTGACGGCAACGCCGCCGCCGCCGCAGGTGTCACGGTTGCGCTTGCCGGTGTCATGGGCGGTCTCGCGAGCGAGGTTACCGAGAACACGGTCAATATCCTCCTGGAGTCGGCGGCCTTCGACCCCGGCCATACCAGCCGTACGAGCCGCAACCTCAAGCTTTTCTCGGAGTCCTCCAGCCGCTTTGAGCGGGGCGTCGATGACGCCAGCTGTGAGACCTTTGGTGCGCGTGCCGCGGCCCTCATGGTTGAGGTGGGCGGCGGAAGCGTTGCAGAGGGCGTACTGGACTGCTATCCGGCTCCGCGCGAGATTCCCGTGCTCAGCCTCTCTATGCCCCGTCTGCGCTCGCTTATTGGAGCCGAGATACCCGATGAGGACGCCGTGGGCATCCTCCGTCGCCTCGGTTGCACCCTGGAGTCTCTCGGCGGCGGTTCCTATCAGGTGACTCCCCCCAGCTTCCGGCCCGATCTGGAGCGTGAGATAGACCTCTACGAGGAGGTCCTGCGCATCTGGGGCATGGAGCGTGTGGAGCCAAAACTGCCGCGCGGCGAGGGGCGAATAGGCTCGCGTACCCCCGAGCAGCTCAAGCTTGACAAGCTCGGGTTTGCACTCAGGGCCTCGGGCCTCAATGAGACGATGACCTACGCCTTTGCCTCGAGGGAAGACACAGCGCTGCTGGGTATGCGGGCGGCTGAGGGAAGGGAGCCCGTTGAGCTCATCAATCCCATCAACAGCGAGCAGACCGAGCTGCGCCAGACCATCCTGCCCGGACTCCTGCGCTCGGTGGCCTACAACCAAAACCACGGGGTCCCCCATGTGCAGCTGTACGAGATCGGCGGCGTATTCAACACCAGCGAGGGACGCAAGCAACCCCGAGAGACGCAAAGGCTCGCCGGTGTGCTCACCGGTTCGTGGAATCAGCAGGGCTGGAACGAGGAGGCGCGCGGTGTGGACTTCTTCGACGCAAAGGGCGTCCTGGAGAACCTTGCCCGCGAGCTCTGTATTCCCCGCCTTCGGTTTGTGACCCTCACTGCCGACGAGGCACCCTGGCTTGCCCGGGGCCAGGCGGCGGAGCTGCGGAGCGGCTCGGCAGTCCTCGGCTGGCTTGGCACCGTGCACCCGCGTTCCGCGGCGGCGTTTGGTGCTGCCTCCCCCGTGGTGGCCTTCGAGCTTGACGTGGCGCAGCTCCTCAGGGCTGCAGCGGATGCGCGCGAATTCGAGCCCGTGCCGCTCTATCCGGCGGTGACCCTGGACCTGGCCCTGGTCGTGGACGGCTGTGTGCCTGCCGAGAAGCTCGTACAGGTTGCCCGTTCAGCCGGAGGAGCCCTGCTCGCCGATGTGCGGGTCTTTGATGTATTCGTTGACGCGGACAAGCTCGGAGCGGGCAGGAAATCGGTAGCCCTGGCGCTGAGTTATCGCTCGCCGGAGCGCACGCTGACCTCAGAAGAAGTGGAGAAGCTCCACAGCAGGGTCGTGCGCAAGCTGGAGGGCGCAACCGGCGGTGCCGTTCGCTCCACCTGAAGCCCAAAGGACGGCCATGTACAACAAACTCAAACAGATTACCAAGGCCTACCACGAGTTGGAAGCCCGCCTCGGCGACCCTGCCGTGCTGGCCGACCAGAAGGAGTACACCCGTCTGGCCCGCGAGCATTCCTCCCAGGGAGACCTGGTTAAGGCCGCCCGGGCCTACATCAGCGCGGCGGACAATCTGGCAAGTGCCAAGGAGCTGCTCAAAGAGGAAAGCGACCCGGAGCTCAAGGAGCTGGCCAACCTGGAGATCGATGAGAACGCCGGGCGCCTCGCCAGCCTTGAAGGGGATATCAAGGCGATGCTTCTTCCCGGCGACCCGCTCGACGACAAGGACATCATCGTGGAGATACGTGCCGGTGCCGGAGGTGACGAGGCGGCCATCTTCGCGGGCGACCTCTATCGCATGTACCTCCGTTTTGCCGACGAGAAGGGCTGGAAGGCCGAGCTGCTGAGCTCCAATCCCTCCGGGGCGGGCGGGTTCTCGCGTCTGGAGTTCAAGGTCACGGGCAACAAGGTCTATTCGGTGATGAAGTATGAGAGCGGCGTGCACCGCATACAGCGGGTGCCCGAGACCGAGAGCCAGGGGCGCATCCATACCTCCACCGCCACCGTGGCCGTGCTCCCGGAGGCCGACGAGCTAGAGGTCGAGATCAATCCCGGCGACCTGCGCATCGACATCTACCGTTCCAGCGGCCCGGGCGGCCAGAGCGTCAACACCACCGACTCTGCCGTGCGCATCACGCATCTTCCCTCCGGTCTGGTCGTGCAGAGCCAGGACCAGAAATCGCAGATCCAGAACCGTGAGGCCGCCCTGCAGGTGCTGCGCGCGCGTCTCTACGACAAGATGCTCTCGGAGCAGCAGGCCGAGCTGGGTGCCCAGCGGCGTTCGCAGATAGGCTCCGGCGACCGATCCGAGAAGATACGCACCTACAACGGCCCGCAGGACAGAGTCACCGATCATCGAGTTGGCTACAGCGGCACCTACAGCGGCATCCTCCTGGGCAAGGGCGGCGCGGGCCTCGAGGAATTGACCACCGCGCTCATCACCGCGGACAGGGCAAAACGCCTGGAAGAAGCGGTGTAGGTCTTGCCAACGGAGCAATGGACGATTCTCGATGCGATGGCATGGACCGAGCAGCGTCTGGCTCGGCAGGGTGAGGAAAACCCGCGGCTCGCGGCCCAGATGCTTGCCTCCCATGCAACCGGCCTCTCCCGTATCGAGCTCTATACCCACTTTGACCGGCCGCTCAGCGCGGAGGAGCGGGCACTCCTGCGCGAGTCCATCCAACGAAGGCTCACCAGCGAGCCGCTGCAGTACATCATCGGCAGCGTGGGCTTCCGTCATCTTGAACTCACGGTGCGCGCGCCGGTGCTCATCCCACGACCCGAGACCGAGACCCTGGTGCAACTGGTGCTGGATTTTGTTGCCCGGAGCGAGGCCGCCAAACCGCGCATCGTCGATATGGGCACGGGGTCCGGGGCCATCGCGCTCTCGCTCCTGCATGAGTTGGAAGCGTGCGAGGTAGTAGCAACGGACTGCGACGAGTGTGCCGTGGCCCTGGCCGAGGAGAATGCCCGTGAACTCAAACTGGACGGGGAGGAGCGGCTCCACCTCGTTCTGGACGACCTGGCAGGATCGCTTGTGGCCGATGCGGCCTGGCATCAGAGCTGCGACGTGGTCATCTCCAACCCTCCCTACGTGCCCACCGTCGAGTACGAGCAACTACCCGCAGAGATCGTTCGGTTCGAGAGCCGCCTGGCCCTGGACGGGGGAGCGGATGGTCTGGAGCTGTACCGCAGAGTCATTGAACAGGCGCAGATACTGCTCAGGTCTGGCGGGCTGTTGGCGGTGGAGCTGCATGAGAACACCCTCACCGAGGCGGCCAGGGCTGCGCATTGCCTGCCCTACACAGACGTGACGGTGCACGAGGACCTCACTGGGCGCCCGCGCTTCCTTACTGCCTTCAGGAGTTGAGGTGTTGACACCCACCCCCGGCTCCACTATAGTCTGTCCTTGTAAGAATAGCCATTAAGAATATTCTTCTCTGAGAAAACAGGAGCGGACAGCAAAACCAAGTGAGGCGTGGTGGTAGGCATGACAACAGCACTCAGGATAGCCTGCGCGACCGTACTGGCTTTGGGCATAGCAATGCCCTCTACTGCGGCATTTGCCGCCGATACAGCCTTTGCAACCCCCGACCAGCCCGTCGCGCTGGAAGGCCCCGACGCCGGGGGGGGGGGGGGCTCACCAGCCTCTGACCCTGAGCTAGCCGAAGACGAGCGCCCCCTCCAGCTCTTCGCTGAGCCAGAAGCGCCCCAACCCCTCATCACCACCCAGCCGCTAAGCGCATGGTATAGCCTGCGCACTGTGGCAGACGCGCTTGTCGTAGCAGCCGAACTCCCGCCTCCAAGCGGCGCAGGTGAGGAGAGTACGCTTTCCTACCAGTGGTACACAAACGATGAGAAGAGTTCTGTCGGTGCCAGTCCCGTAGGCGAGCCGGACGAGACCTCCCTCATACCGGACACAACGAGCACAGGCATACGCTACTACTTCTGCGCCGTCACGCATAGCTATGAAGGCGGCGAGGAGACGGTGCTCAGCACCATCGTCACCATAGCGGTGCTCGACGGCATACCGGCAAAGCCTGCCATTGCCGCTGAGCCCGAGGACAGCTTCGTCAAGGAGGGCATCACACCGGAGGCACCCCTTGCCGTCGTAGCCACACAGGAGCCAGCAGACCCCGGTATCACGGCTCAGGGGACGCTTACCTACCAGTGGTACTCCAACTCCACGGGCCTCTCTCCTACGCTCACCGGCATTCCCGCCGACGTGGACAAGGCGATAGACGGAGCCACAGACGCAAGCTACGCGCCAGTAGCCCAGGGAAGAGCGGGGGATAAGACCTGGTACTACTGTATCGTCTCGGTGAGCTTTGGAGACCTCGCCGCAGAAAGCGTGGTGAGCCGTGCCGCCCTCATCACCTTAACCCCCACCCGCGTCATCTCTAACCCGAAAGACCTCCTCGACTTCGCCCGTGAGGTCAACGGCACCAGGGTGGTGGACGGCGAAACCCTTCCCGCAAACAACTTCTCCGGCAAGACCGTCGTGCTTGCAGACGACATCGACCTCTCCACACATTGGCAGACCGCCCACAACTGGACGAGCATCGGCTTGGATGGTGCCCACTCCTTCAACGGCATCTTCGAGGGAGGCGGGCGTACCATCTCAGGCCTTTCCTACAGCGGTGGGTGGCGGGGTGTCTACACGGGCCTCTTCGGCAGGACGGCAGGTGCTACCCTGCGGAACTTCAAACTGGAGGGAACTGTCGCCTACACCAGTGGTGGCAGTAACGCACCGACCGCGCTCCTCCTTGCCACCGACGCCGGCAGTTCGTCCCTCTCCAACATCGAGATAGAGGGCAGTATACACTTCACCCAGGAAGGCACTGACGCTGCACAGGCACTGGAATACATAGCGCTTGGTGTGGGACAGCGAGCCTCCACCACCCGCCTTACCGCTGTCATCACCAAAGGCTCGCTCACCATAGAAGGCAACTACTACGCCTCCTACATCGCAGGCATCGCCGCGGGCTATCTCGGCAGCCCAAGCCTCATAGACTGCGGTAACGAAGCCACCATCACCATCACCTCCACCTCTTCTGCACCCCAGCAATACATCTCCGGCGTAGGCTCGTTTGCCGGCACCTACACCAGGTGCTACAACACGGGAGACATCAGTGTTGCCGGAGCCTCTGCCTCTCCCAACAACATCGTGGCAGGCATAAGCGCAGGCATGTCAATGAACCTGTCCCACTCTTTTCGTCAGTGCTATAACACCGGAGACATAACGAGCCCCTACTATGCAGGCGGCATAACGGCAGGCGGAAACAACGAAAGGCGGATCATAGACTGCTATAACGCAGGCAGTATCACCTCCAGCTACGGGTCTATCGGCAGTGCCGTCGCCGTTGCCTCCTCCGGTAACGTGGACGCCTACTCAGGTAATAACCACTTCCTGGAGGGCTCTGTGAGTGGTGGGCAACTCTATTTCGCCGGCACGCCGCTGAGCGTAGAGGCGCTTGCCTCCCCGGAGTTCATCGCCCTGCTGAACCATGATGGCATCGAGAACTATGTTCTCGGTACTTCTTCTCCCCGTCTCATCTGGGAGCTCGGAAGTGGCGCCCCTGTTATCACGGGCCAGACCACAGACCCGGAGTCGGGCCGTATCATGAGCGGCGGGGAGCCTGAGACCGTAACGCTTTTCGTCAGCGCAAGCCCGCCCACAGACGAGCAGGCCCCGGGTTTCGGTGGCAGACTCAGCTACCAGTGGTACCGCGCACCAAGCGCCCTGAATAACTACGGTGTGGAGATTCAAGGCGCCGATGAGGACAGGTATGAGTGGACGCCTGAGGAAGACGACGAGCCAGGCTGGCATTACTTCTACTGCGTTGCCACCAATACCTGGAACACTGGCACAGGCGAGCGCTCCGCGAGTACCACGAGTAGCATCTTCCCGGTAGCACTCGTCACCGTTGCCGCCGACAAGCTCTGGACACCCAGCTTTGACGAGGAGCCCCGGGACACCTGGTATATCAGGAGTGACGGGGATAGAGGAACCCCCGCACTCAGGGTGCAGGTGGCAGAGCAGGTAAGCAGTGCAGAGGCTGTCGTAGGCGAGATAGGCTACCAGTGGTATGCCAACACAGCAGAGAGTACCGCAGACGCCACGAAACTCTGGGGAGAGACCGAGGCCAGCTTCTCACCTCCCATCACCGACAATGGCACCACGTACTACTTCTGTGAAGTGACCAACACCTTCGAGGGTGCGAACACCGCCTTGGCCACAAGCGCGATAGCCAGGGCGGTTGTGTGGGACTACGAAACTGCCGCACCGGTCATTACCGTCGGGCCCGCGTCAGCGCAGTATCTCAAGGATGCAGGGGATGCCACACCTCTGAGTGTCACAGCACACAGACCCGAGCCACCCGCCACGGGCTCAGACGGCACACTCAGCTATCAGTGGTACTACAACACCGAAGGCACAGCCCTGAGCACCGACACCGACACCAAAGTAGGAACGGACTCGCCCACCGTAATGCCGGACACCTCGCTTGAGCTTGACAGCTATTACTACTACTGTGTCATCACGAACACCGTTGCCATCGATAACCCCAAGGCTACCCATTACCCCTCGAGCACTACGGAGTATGCCCGCGTGGACATCGTCTCTGAGACCGAGGTAGCCAAGCCCGTCGTAGACAGCTCCCAGCTTCAAGCCAACGCGAGCTACCTCCAGAATGTCGCACCAGAGCCCCTCATCGTCACCGCAGGCTTTGGTGAGGCGGTGACAGGCTTTGACACTCCTGAGCCACATCTCAGCTATACCTGGTACTACAACACCACGGGCATCTCCCCTGAGGGAGACAGGCCCTCAGAAGGTGACATCAGGATAGACCTCCCCTCGAGCGCCACCTACACCCCACCTGCCACGACAACGCTTGGCACCCGGTACTACTACTGCCTCGTCACCAACACCTTCGAGAAGGTGAAGACCGCCTCCACAGCCAGTGAGCTTGCGGCCATCACCATTGAGCCTGTTCTCAAGATATACACCGCAGAAGAGCTCAGGGCCTTCGCGGACTCCCTCCTCTCCAACCCCTCCAACCACTACGACGGCCTCACGGTAACACTCGAGGCGAACCTCGACCTTGAGGGAAACCCCCTCACCGACCCCTGGACTCCCATAGGTAGCTCGCCGAATTATAGAGAAGGACTCTCGACTGACAAATCCTTCACCGGCACCTTCGACGGCAGGGGTCACACCATATCGGGGCTTCATACCTCTCTCTTCGGCGCGGTGAAGCAGGGGGCGACAATTGAGAACCTCGTCGTGCAGGGTTCCATCACCTCCTCTGCTGAGAGGGTCTCCGGCCTCGTTGACACCCTCATCTACTCCTCCACGCGCCCTGCTGCCACCATCCGTAACGTAGGAAGCGAGATGGACATCATCTCCACCAATACTGCCGGTTCCACCATCGGTGGCATCATCGCCAGCAACTCTAGTTTTTGGCGTGAAAGTGTCGGCCTGCATATCGAGGGCTGCTACTACAGGGCGACGATGCTCGCCTATCCAACGGCCTCTACAAGCGGCAGCACAGGGGGTATCATCGGCTACGCCGGCGGTGACATCTCCCTCAGGAACTGCTACAACGAAGGCTACATAGCTGGTGCGGGGAGCGTCGGCGGCATCATCGGTCATCTGTCACAGAACACCGATATTTCGCTTCAGCCCCTCGTCTTCGACTGTTACAACTGTGGTTCTGTCGAGTATGCCGCGGGTGGCGATCAGGAGCGTGTGGGTGCCCTCGCAGGCCGTGTGGATGGTTTATCGGGGACAAGGGCAAGGCTCTCCAATCTCTTCTACCTCGAGGGGAGCTGCTGGCAGGGGAGTTCCTCCGGCAGTTCCAATTTTGAAGTAGAAGCCAGCTCCATCCAGGCCCTGAGCTCCTCTGCCCTCGGCTCCGCTGCTCAGGTCACGGCTCTGAACGGCACCCAGAGCCCCGCCCCCTGGGTAGCAGGCGAGCCCTACCCGGCCCTTGCCTGGGAGCATGTGGCAGTGCCGGAGCCGAACATTCTCACCATCACCGTGGACTCCTTTGCAAAGGACTATGGGGATACAGATCCTGTGCTCACCTATACCACCCGGGGCCTCGTGGACGGTGACACGCTTAGCGGTCTTTCCATCACCCGCGCTCCGGGAGAGAAAGTAGGGAGCTACAACATTACCGCCTCTAACGCCGTCATAGAAGGCGATGGCAAAAACCCAGCGGCAAGCTACTACATCGTCTACAAGACGGGAAGTCTCACCATCAACCCTGCACCCCTCACCATCACCGTTGACTCAAAGGAGAAGATCTCCGGCAAGGCAGATCCCGCCTTTACCTACCGGGTCTCGGACTGCAAGGGTACCGACAAACTCACCAGTCTCTCCGTCGCGCGCACACGGGGAGAGACACCGGGAAGCTACAACATAACCGCCCGAGCTGCCGTCATCCAGAATGGCAATCTCAATGTCACAGCAAACTACCTCATCACCTATATACAGGGCACCCTCACCATACACGCTCCGGACGATGAGGACTCAGACGACGAGGATCCTGACGATGAGGATCCCAAAGACGAAGATCCCAAAGATGAGAAGCCACCCATCCCTCCAGAAAGAGACTGGCCCCGCCTCGACGGCAACAAGGGAGATAACGGCGGCCGCTACGACACCATGCAGGCCATAGTGAATGAAGGCTGGAAGGATACCGGCTCTCCCTACGTCATAGTGGCAAGTGGAGGAAACTTCCCTGACGCTCTTGCCGCCTCAAGCCTTGCCGGTATCTACGATGCCCCGGTAGTACTCACTGCAACAGATACTCTCACCCCCCAGGCAGAAGAGACGATAAGAAGTCTTAAGGCGAGTAGAGCCTATGTCATAGGAGGTCCTGCCGCGGTATCAGATGCTACCCTCACTCTGCTGGAAACTGTAGTAGGCGCAGG
>JAISEO010000073.1 GCA_031264075.1 Coriobacteriales bacterium
GCTGCCGCATCGATGAAGTATGCTATGCTGCTTTTCAATGATAAAACGAAGACAGGCAGCAGACATCTGGTCCCAAGGGAAGCAATGAAACGGTGCCGACAACAAAGGATAAAGGTGTAGGATGAAAAAGAATGTTGTTGCGGAACTCAAGGCCATACCGCTGTTGCTGGGGAGTGTAGCTCTTGCCTTTCTGTTCTGCGAGTTCCTGCCCCCGTTCTATGTCAAGTTTGCGCCGGGCGAGGAATACGATCTCCTTCTGGGCAATTTGGGTGGCTGGATCTTCTTTTTTGTACTCATGGGCGTTATCCTGCTTGAAATTCTGGTGGTCAGCCTCGTGCTGTATCTTCTGGCAAAGCTGGTGAAAAGGGGTGTTGGCTATTCCGCCTGGCTCTGTCCGCTCATCGTTGCGATACCCGTTGCTGTTGCTCTGTGGCTTGCCGTATCCGGCTACGATTGGTCGCCCACCACCACAGATACGGGTGGTCACGTCGTTTTGGCCATTGTGGTGTTCAGCGGATTGGCACCGGGTCTGGCTGCTGCAGGCGTGGTGCTGAGCGCGGTACGGGAGCCAACTCCCCGGTCAAAGAGCCCCGCAGACTGAGTTCTCTCCGCCTACCTCGGAAACACCACGGTTATTTGCGTGCCTATGTCCGGCTGGCTCTTGAGCAGGAGGGAGGCGCCGTGGTACTGGGCCCCGTGCTTGACGATGGCAAGCCCGAGCCCCGTGCCCCCGGAATGCCGGGAATGTGCCTGGTCCACGCGATAGAAGCGTTCAAAGACGCGCGGCTGGTCTTCTTCGGCGATACCCAGGCCGGTGTCGGTCACGACGAGGCGCACTGAGTTGTCAAGCCCCTCGAGCCTTACGTGCACGGAGCCGCCCGGCGTGTTGTACCGTATCGCGTTCTCGCTCAGATTGTAGATGACACTGGTGAGCAGGCGTTCTATGCCCGTGACGGTGGTATCACCAACTGCTTCGAGCGTGCAGTGTATGTCGTTCTGCTTGGCAAACGGCTCCAGCCGTGCGAGGACTTTTGTTGCCAGTACGGCCAGATCCGCTGGAGCGGCGTGCGCGCGCGTGTTGTCCGTGGCGATGTACTCATCCAATTGTGAGAGCGTGAGGATGTCGTCTACAAGGCTGAGCATATACCCTGCCTCCTCGTAGATAACCGACGAGATCTCGGCCATATCCTCCGGCCTCACCATTCCATCTTTGAGAAGCTCGGCATAGCCTGCTATGACCGTGAGAGGGGTCTTGAGCTCATGACTGACATTGGCGGTAAAAGCGCGGCGTGCCTCCTGGGCCTCGTCAAGCCGCTGCTCAGGTTCTTCGTTGCTTCCAAGATGTTTAACTCGTTCAGCCATAGATGTTCATACCACTCTTAGTCATTGCCATGGAATTCCTTCTTCCTTCATACAAAGGATTGCCGGTAGCACTTACTTTGCCTGAGAACCGGGCAGGTGCTGCTACTCAACGCAAAGGCAAAGTAAGTGCTACCGGCAATCCAGTCCTTGAAACTGGGCGATGGCAAAAGCGAATCAGCCTTTCTGTGACACAGGGAGTATGAGTCCGATCAGTCATGATCTTACCCGCGCACGGTAGCCAACACTGCGGATGGTCTCGATAAGTTCCGCACTCTGGCCCAGCTTGTGGCGGAGCGTCTGGATATGCACATCCACCGTGCGCGAATTGCCCACATAGCTCCACCCCCAGATGGCCTCAAGTATCTGTTCGCGGGTAAAGACCTGGCCGGGGCTCTGCATCAGCAGGTGCAGGAGCTCAAACTCCTTGTTGGCAAGGGCGATCTCGTGGCCGTCAACCTCAACGCTGTGTTGCTTGGGAGAGAGGGTCACGTGGCCGAGGGTCTTGGTTTTCGTGCTCGCGTCTCCGCCTGCGTCGTTGGTATGACGCCGCAGTTGCGCCTTAACGCGTGAGACGAGTTCCATCATGCTGAAGGGTTTGCCCAGGTAATCATCGGCACCGCTGTCAAGCCCTGTAACCACGTCAAACTCGGTACCTTTTGCCGTGAGCATGATAATGGGGATGTCCGCAGTAGCAGGGTCTGCGCGGAGCCTTTTGAGAATACTGATGCCATCCTCATCCGGGAGCATGATGTCGAGGATGAAGAGATCGGGCAGCGCGGCTGCACAGGAGCCATCCAACTCGCCAGCGGTGGAAAATCCACGGATTTCCAGGCCGGCCTGCTCCAGGGCATACATGGTCAGGTTTCGTATGTTGAGGTCGTCCTCAACGTAATAGATAAGGTTGCTCAACCGAATCTCCCTTTGACGTAGTCGTCGGTACGCGGGTCTTCAGGTTCCGAGAATATCTGTAGCGTATGATTGTACTCCACCAGTTCCCCCAAAAGGAAGAAGGCGGTCTGGTCGGAGATGCGCAGCGCCTGCTGCATGTTGTGGGTGACGATGACGATGGTATAGCGCTCTTTGAGCGCGAGGGCCAGTTCCTCTATGCGGGCGGTGGAGATGGGGTCGAGGGCAGAGGTGGGCTCGTCCATCAACAGCACCTCGGGTTCAACGGCAAGCGCCCGCGCAATGCAGAGGCGTTGTTGCTGTCCGCCGGACAGAGCGAGCGCGCTGCGCCTGAGCCCGTCTTTGAGTTCATCCAGGAGCGCGGCATCGTACAGGGCCCGTTCGACGAGGGCATCGAGCTCCGCCTTTTTCTTGACGC
This sequence comes from Coriobacteriales bacterium, assembly GCA_031264075.1. GTDB lineage: Bacteria > Actinomycetota > Coriobacteriia > Coriobacteriales > UBA8131 > WQXH01. The sequence continues at coordinate 2,687 of JAISEO010000073.1, forward strand.
CGTGCGTACGCGGCCCAAAGGCAATGTTGTCGTAGACGCTCATGGGGAAGGGATTGGGCTTCTGAAACACCATGCCCACGCGCTTGCGGAGCAGGTTGACATCCATGCCGCGCGCGTAGATGTCCTCACCGTCGAGAAGGATGCTCCCCTGTATCCGGCAGTCCGCCACGAGGTCGTTCATGCGGTTGATGGACTTGATGAGCGTGGATTTGCCGCAGCCCGACGGCCCGATGAGTGCGGTTATCCGCCGTGGGTAGATCTCCATATTAACGTTGTGGAGGGCCTGCACCTGGTCGTAGAACAGGTTGAGCTTTGAGATGCTGATGAGGGAGCGCTCCTCACCCGTCAGCGTCTGGGGCAGCTCCAAGAGTGTGAGGGCTTCCGGCATTTCAATCTCCTTTTTGGTATTCATTCTCATCTCCCGTTTCACTAGCGAAGCAATCTCGCAGCTTTATGGATTGCCGCGTCGCTGCGGTCCTCGCAATGACGGAGGTGTGGATTGCTCAGTTCCATGGGGCGCGTCCTTCTAGGCATGTCCTGCTCCCTCTCCTCCGCCTTTTGTTAAACGACTGGCCACGAAGGCCGAGAGCATGTTGATGGCAAACACGATGACCAGCAGCACCACGGCCGTGGCATAGGCCTTGTCGATGTGGAGGCCCTCGCTGGCCAGCACGTACATATGCACGCTGAGGGTTCGCGTGGAGTCAAAGAGCGACTCGGGGAGCTCGGCCACGGTTCCGGCGGTGAAGATGAGCGCCGCGCTCTCGCCGAAGATCCTGCCGATGCTCAGGATGACACCGGCGAGTATGCCCGGGATGGCCGCGGGGAGCAATACCTTCAACACGGTGCGCAGTCGCCCGGCACCCAGGCTGAAACTGCCCTCACGGTAGGCATCGGGCACGGCCTTGAGTGCTTCTTCGGCCGTGCGCAGGATGACGGGGAGTATCATGATGGCCAGCGTGAGGGCGCCGGAGAGCAGCGACAGATGCCAGCCCAGCGCGGTGACGAAGAAGAGCAGGCCAAACAGCCCGTAGACGATGGAGGGGATGCCGGTGAGGGTCTCGGCCATGAGGCGGACTATCTGCACGAAGCGGTTTGAGCGCCCGGTATATTCCACGAGAAAGATGGCGGCCCCGAGCCCCAGAGGGAGCGCAATGGCCAGGCTCAGCACCGTCATGAGCAGGGTATTTATCAGCGCCGGCATCAGCGAGAGATTCATGGAGTTGTATGAGAACGAGAACAGGTCGCCGCTGATATGGGGCAGGCCCATAACCGCTATATAGGCGATGATGGACAGGAGTATGGCAAGCGTGAGCACCGCGGCGAGCCTGACGAGGCTCCGTTGGACAAACGCAGCGCCCCTGGCCCGCAGGGCGGCTCGGTGAGCAGCGTCTTCCTGCATCGGCCCCGCGCTGCTCCGCAGGGCTCCCGCTCCGCTCTGCACATCGCCGCCGCTCATATGCCCGCCCTCCGCTTCATGAGGTTGAAGAGCAGATTGACGAGCAGGATAAAGACGAACAGTACCAGCGCGGTGGCGATGAGCGCCTCTCTGTGCAGGTCGGTGGCGTAGCCCATCTCCAGTACGATGTTGCCGGTGAGCGTGCGGACACCGTCAACCAGCGACGCGGGGAGGTGCACCTGATTACCCACTATCATCACCACGGCCATGGTCTCACCGATGGCACGGCCAAAGCCGAGGATGACCGCCGCCGTGATACCGGAGGCCGCCGCAGGCAGTAGCACCCGAAACACACAGCGTTCATGTCGGGCGCCCAGGGCCAGGGCTCCCTCGTAGTACTGCTGGGGCACCGAATCGAGCGCCGTGCGCGAGACGGTGATGATGGTGGGCAGTATCATGATGCCCAGTATCAGCGAGGCGGCAAGCACGGAAAAGCCGGTGCCGCCCAGCGAGCTGCGGATAAAGGGCACGATGACCACGAGGCCGAAGAAGCCAAAGACCACCGACGGGATACCGGCCAGCAGCTCAACGCCGCGTTGCAGGAAGCGTCCCAGACGCGCCGTGGCAAAGCGCGAGAGGTACAGGGCACAGAACAGGCCGAGCGGCACGCCGATTATCAGGGCACCGGCGGTGACATACAGGCTGCCGAGCACCATATAGGCGATACCGTACTCACCCCTGCTCGGCTGCCACGCCGTGCCGAAGAGGAATTCTCCCACGCCTATCTCTGCCAGGCCCGGTATGCCGCCCATCAACAGGAAGAAGCAGATAAGGGCCACGGAGAGGATGCAGCAGCAGGCAGCCACGATAAAGACTGCCTGCGCCACTTTTTCCTGCAAAACGGTACGCGAGATTACCTGTTTTAACATGCGTGTATCCTGTTCAGGTTGCTACTGCAGGGCCGAGCCGCATACCGCTTGCTCCCGGGGTGTGCTTATACGAGAGTCCACACGCCCACTCACCGGTCTACTCACGCGCCTGCTTCGTTCCAGCTGGTCATCTTGCCCAGGTAGATGTCCCGGACCTGCTCGGTCGTAAGCCCGCTGAGCGCGTTGTCGTTATTGACGATGACCGCAATGCCATCCAGCGCTATCGACTGTGCCACGAGGCCCTCGGAGAGCTCGGAATCCTTGAGTTCGCGCGAGGCCATGCCAATGTCGCAGATGCCCTCGATGGTGGAAGACATGCCGGTGGAAGAGTCGCTGGTCTGGATCTCTATGGACACCGCGCTGTTGAGGGCCTCATAGGCCTCCTTGAGCTTTTCCATGACCGGAGAGACGGAAGACGAGCCGGCCACCACGACCTTGCCCTCGGCATTGTTGCTGGCAAAGGCCTGTACCACGTCCATGATGGGGATGTAGTTGTTCTCCTCGATAACGGCCTGCCCTTCCTTGCTGATGATGAAGGCGATGAAGTCCTGGGCGGCGTCGCTGAGCTCTCCCTTGGTGGCGATGTTAAAGGGGCGCTGGATGGGGTAGCTGCCGGTCTTGACGTTTTCTGTCGTGGCCGCCACCCTGTCGATGTCGAGTGCCTTGACCGTGTTGTTGAGGGAGCCGAGCGAGATATACCCGATGGCTGCCGGGTCGCCGGATACCGTCGTGAGCATGACTGAGGTGGAGTTGGTGACGACGGCGTCTGTGGTGGTGGCGTCGACCTTCTTGCCGCCGGAGTCCTCGGTTTCCACCCCAAACAGCTCGACAAACGCGCTGCGGGTTCCCGAGCCGTCTTCGCGGCTCACCACGTTGATGGCAACGCTCGTGCTTTCGCTTCCGCTCCCGCTGTCCGCGCTGGAGTTGTTGGCCGGGGGAGTCTGCGCGCTACAGCCGCCAAACAGGAGGAGTGCCATGCTGAGTAGCGCCGTAAGCGCTATGCTGAGTCCGCTCGAGAGGTAGTTCTTCTTCATGTTGAGCTTCCTTTCCGTAAGCCTTGGTACGTTCTTCTTCTACAGGTACGTGCACTGGATGGTGAGCTCCCGATGCGCTCTGACGCGTCTTGACGCATCGGCTCACCTGTATGCAGCATAAAAGGTCAACATCAAGCGCCTATCAAGCCTGTATCAAATTAAGGTAAAGTTTGGGAAGAGAGGAACAGGGGGCAGGGAGTGGACAGAAGGGGCCGGCGTGGACAGAAGGGGCCGGGGCAACTGTCCCACGAACCCCAG
>JAISEO010000072.1 GCA_031264075.1 Coriobacteriales bacterium
GAGGGCGGGGGCGCCCCCCCCCCGTGTTTCCCGGGGTGGCCCCCCCCCCCCTTCACAGCTTCACCGGGCCCCCCCCCCCCCGCCCCCCCCCCCCCACTCCCCCCGTCCCCCTTATCGCCGGTAGTAGGAATTGAGCAGGCGGTTTATCTGATTGAACTGTCGTCCCCTGTGCACAAAGCCCTTGAGGTTCCTGCCGGTGTGGCGATGCTGCATTGCCACCGGCAGTTCCATGACCCGCTGGTGCTGTTGCAGCGCACGAATGGTCATGTCCACCTCCATGGCATAGCCGCTGGCAAACGGGCGCACCCTCTCCAGGCAGCTGAGTGTGAGCGCGCGCTGGCCGCTGAGGGGAGCCTGGGACTCAAAGCCCCGGCCAAACTCAAAGATGCCGTCGCGGGCGAGCGACCTCGCGAGGCCAAACCCCGCCCTGCCAGGCGGCGTGGGCAGTATGCCTATGACCAGGTCGGCGGTGTCGGCTGCCAGCGGTTCCAACAACGCCGCCGCCGCCGAGGCGCTTTCTCCCACATCCGCATCCAGAAGAAGCACGCCGTCCAAAGCGCCAAAGGGCTGTATCTGCTCCAGGGCAGCCGCCGCCAGCTCCATGGCCGAGCCCTTACCCAAGTTGCGTTTGTTGTTGACCACGAAGGCCCCGGCACGCATGGCCAGCTGTGCAGTCGCGTCGGATGAGCCGTCGTCGGCAAGCACGAGGCCCACAACCCCGGGTATCTGAGCGGCAGCAAGCAGGGTGCTTTGTATGAGCTCCGCCTCGTTATAGGCAGCCATGAGCACGGCGTACCGTTTGGTAACAGCTGGTGTGCCTGGCACGGTGCTCGTTTTGGTGATTTCCTGTTCCATGATACTATTGTAGCCATCCGTAGTGGCGTAATCACCTCAAAAGTGGAGCTGCTACAGCGAGAGGAGAAGAGCAATGAGCTTATTGGATGTGACCAGAGGACGCTTTGCAGAACGGTGGAACCGGTAACCGTGTTGGCGATTATCACGGCATTCATATTCTGCGTTGCCATTCCCTATCTTTTCATGGCGATGCTGACGCGCTCGCTGGACAGATCTGCGCCGCACTACGCCAATTATCGCGGAGTGAGCGTCTACAACGGCCTGGGTATCGTCTGGTTTGTCTGGCTCGTGTGCTTCTGGGCGGGTGCCCATCTTCTCGTAGCGGCAGATGTCGCGCAGCCCAACTGGATGAGCTACCTCGTACCGCTCTTTCCCCTTATCGCCGGTTCCTGCATCTTCGGGCTCTTTGACGATTGGGTGGGCGACCACAGCGCCAAGGGATTCAGGGGCCACCTGGGTTCTCTCGCCCGCGGAATCCTCACCACCGGCGGCCTCAAGATGCTTGCCATAGGCCTCCTCGCCCTCTTTACGATGGTGTCGCTCTATTGGGGCAGTACGGAGGGCATCGCGCGCATCATCGCCGGTACCTGTGCCATTGCGCTCTCCGCCAACTTCATCAACCTCTTCGACCTGCGTCCCGGGCGCGCCGGAAAGGTCTATCTCTGTGGCCTCATCTTCTGCCTGTGCCTTGTGGCCTTTGGCGGCGTCGTATTCCTGGATTGGCCGGACCTCGCGGCACTGACTCTGGCCGGATTGGGACCGCTCCTGGCTGTCTGGCGTTTTGACGCGGGCGAAAAGGGTATGCTGGGAGACGCGGGCGCCAACTCCATGGGAGCCTTTCTGGGCTTTTTGGTGGCCACCGCCATGCCTCTCTGGATGCTTATCGCGTGGACGGTGGTCCTTTTGGCGCTTAATCTTGCCGGCGAACAGATAAGCTTCAGCAAAATTATCGAAAGCAACAGGATTCTCTTCAAGCTCGACTGTCTTGGAAGGAAAGATGTCGTAAAATAGAATCAAAACGGAGGAGCAGCATGACCAAGCACATATTCGTAACCGGCGGCGTCGTATCAAGCCTGGGCAAGGGCATCACGGCAGCATCACTTGGTCACCTCCTCAAGTCGCGAGGCTACCGGATAACCATGCAAAAGGCCGACCCATACCTCAATGTTGATCCGGGCACGATGAGTCCCTTTCAGCATGGAGAGGTCTTTGTTACCGAGGATGGGCATGAGGGCGACCTTGACCTGGGGCACTACGAGCGTTTTATCGACGAGAACCTCAGCCGTGAGTCCAATTTTACCGCCGGTGCCATCTATCAGAGCCTTATCAGCAAGGAGCGGAGGGGGGATTTTCTCGGTGGCACCGTACAGGTCATTCCGCATATGACCAACGCCATCAAGGAGCGCCTCTCGCGTCTTGCCGAACAGAGCGGCGCAGACATCGTCATCACCGAGATCGGCGGCACGGTGGGCGACATAGAGAGCCTGCCGTTTATCGAGGCTGCCCGCCAGTTCAAGATGAGCAAGCCCATAGGCGATGTCCTCTTCATCCATGTGACGCTCGTGCCCTATATCGCCGCTGCCCATGAGGTCAAGACCAAGCCCACCCAGCACAGCGTCAAGGAGCTGCGTTCCATAGGCGTGCAGCCCGATTTTATCGTGTGCCGCAGCGACCATGACATAATTAAGAAGGTGCGCGAGAAGATCTCGCTGTTCTGTGACGTGCCGGTAGACAACGTGCTCTCCTGCATGGATGCCTCCAGCATCTACAAGGTGCCGCTCCTGCTGCATGAGCAGGGCTTTGACGACAAGGTACTCACGGCGCTCGGGCTTCCTGTGGGCAGTATCGAGCTGGCCGACTGGGCGGCTTATACCGACAAGCTCGATACGCTTGGCAAGCCCATTGATATTGCCGTGGTGGGCAAGTACGTGAGCCTGCCCGATGCCTATCTGAGCATTATCGAGGCGCTGGGCAACGCTTCTGTGCACCATAACCGTAAGATAAACATACATCTCGTTGATGGTGAGACCCTCAGGTCGGAGGGCGTGGAGAAGGTTCTCGGGCAGATGGACGGCCTGCTGGTGCCCGGAGGATTCGGCGCGCGCGCCTTTGAGGGCAAGATTGCCGCCATACGCTACGCCCGGGAGCACAAGATACCCTTCCTGGGCATCTGTCTGGGCCTGCAGGCAGCAGTGTGTGAGTTCGCGCGCAACGTGGCGGGTATGCCCGACGCCAATTCAGCCGAGTTTGCCGCCGAGATGAGCGCGACGATTCCCTATCCGGTCATAGATCTAATGCCCGAGCAGGAGGACATAGACGATCTGGGCGGCACGATGCGGCTGGGCTCGTATCCCTGCAAGATCACCGAAGACACGCTGGCCGCCGCTGCCTATGGCGAGCCCATTATCTACGAACGCCATCGGCATCGCTACGAGGTCAATAACGCCTACCGCGATGCCCTCGTCCAGGCCGGCCTTGTCATCAGTGGCCTCTCACCGGACGGCAGGCTCGTAGAGATGATAGAGCTCAGGGATCACCCCTGGTTCGTCGCTACCCAGGGCCATCCCGAGTTCAAGAGTCGCCCGACCCGTGCTCACCCGCTCTTTCGCGATTATATAGCGGCTGCGATACGGTACAACGACCAGAGACCCGAGCAATGAAGGCGGGCACCACAGAGCAAACCGAAACAGGAACACAGTAAGAGAGCAGGAGAGCTGGAGAGCGGCACATCAGTAAGGCGTGGGAACAGGAAGGGCCTTGGCGAAACGGAGAATAGAGAAAGAGGGAGAGATGGAAAACAGTGGAAAACCGCCGCTGCGTATAGCCATCTGTGAGGACACAGAGCCCGACTTGCAGAATCTTGCAAATTTCATTGAGGGTTCGGGCATTACCTATACGCTCGATGTCTTCACCAGCGGCGAAGCGTTTATTGCCGAATTCTCTAAGGGCAAATACGACCTCATATTCCTCGATGTCTTCATGGACCTGCTTTCCGGCGTTGAGACAGCAGAGATGATCCGTAAGGAAGATACCCAGGTCGTCATTGTGTTCTCAACCACCAGCGAGGACTTTACCCGTGAGGGCTACCGTCTCAACGCCTACAAATACATGATTAAGCCCCTCATCAGAGAAGATGTCGAAGAATCCCTGGATCTGGCCATAGTCAAACGCGACCGCGATTTTGGCGTGACCCTGGAGATACTGAGTGAGGGCAGGGCGATAACTATCCCGCTCAACGATATTGTGTATGTGGAGTCCCGCGACTCCCGTTCGTATATCGTCGTCTCCAATGGCAAGGAGTATCCTACGGCCACGCCTCTCGACAGCTTGGAGATATTGCTGACTCCGCCCCGCTTTTTGCGCAGCCATCGTGCCTTTATCGTCAATCTTGATCACGTGGACGATGTGGACGAGGATTTTATCATGGATAACGGCGGCATCGTCTATATCCGCGTCAAAGACCACCGGCACATCAAACACCAGTACGACGATTATATCTTCAGCAAGATACGCAGTGATTAAACGAGCCCTCATAGCTGTCTACGCGGTCATCAGTGTTGTACTGGTGGCTGTTGTCGTTGCCATCTCGCTCTCACCGGCCTACAACATTCTGTACTATTTCAACCCGCTGGTCGTAACGGACGAGGTGGAGTATGCGATAAACGATACGCCGCAGGGCACGCTCATGCTGCCGCAGACCATCACCGGACTCAGCCCGGGCGACACGGTGAGTGTGTTTCTTAAGAGCAGCGGCAACAGGCAGGACAACCTGCTGGTGGAGGTGGATTACGCCCAGTGCGTGCTGTCCATCGACGGTAAGCCCTACCACAGTGTTGGTGGCCCGGATACCTATCCGAGCTTTCAAAAGGAACCGCCACGCTCTGTTGATATAGTTGCCCTGCCCAACGTCAGCGCCGATACGGAGCTGCGTTTGGACTACACCATATCTTCCATCGGCACTTCGCTTGACATACCGCCGTTTTGCAGCGGCGACCAGAACCTTATCTCCAAGCGCATACTCATGGACAACTATCTGGCATTCGTGCTCTCTTTGATGATGTTGGTTGCGGGTGCCACGCTTGCGGTGGTGGGACTGGTCTTCTTCAGCCGCGCGGAACTGGCCATCGTACTGTTCTGGCTGGGGCTGGCCTGTCTGGCCTGTGGTTGCTGGACCTTCTTCTCCAATGACGTCGTCCTGCTCTTCTTCAGCCAGTTTTCGGCCTTCTACACCATATCGCTTATCGGCCTGTACATCCTCCCGGTTCCCCTGGGCAGGTTCTTCATCAGTTTCCTCCGGCCCTACAACTCCAAGCTGCTCAATGGTGCTTTTATCGCCCTGTGCGTCTTCTTTACCGCGATGCTCGTCTCGCACATCAGCGGGTTCATCAGTTTTGGACAGGCGGAACCCTACTTTCGGTTTGGCGGCTCACTGCTCACGCTTCTCTACGTTGCCTTTGTCCTCGTTGCCCGGCACAGGAACGTCGTCGCTGTCTCGCCCCTCTTCCTCTTTGTGGTCATGCTGGTTGCCGGGCTCAGCCTGTTTGACGCGACAAGCAGCTTCATCGGCATAAAAAGCCCTCCCGGCGCGTTTCTCATGGTGAGCCTGTTCCTCGCCACCATCGTCATCGCGCTTCTGGTATGGGAATACCTCGATGACGTGCTCAACGCCTTGGAGAAAAACGCCCGACTCGAGGCCGACATTTCTGCTATCAACCGCTCCCTGCATCTGCAACGCAAGCATTTTCAGGATTTTACCACCAGTGTTGAAGAAACGCGGAGAATGCGGCACGACCTGCGGCATCAGCTGGTGGCCATCAAAGGCTTCATCAGCGAGCACAGAGACGAGGAGGCGCTGGAATACATCGACAACCTCTCCGAATCCATCCCGAGTATCTCCAAGATGCTCGTATGCGATAACGCCGCCGTTAATTCCCTCGCCGTGCACTACATAGCCCAGGCCGAGGAGGCAGGCATACTCTGCGACATCAAGATGGTCGTGCCCTTTGTGCTCGGTCGTGTCCCGGACGGCGACCTGTCCATCATTATCGGCAACCTCTTTGAGAATGCCAGCGAGGCCTGTATGCACGTGGAGCCCGAAAAGCGCTTTATCAAGGTGAGGAGCAGTGTCGCGGGCAATCGCTTTACCTTTGTCATCGACAACAGTTTTGACGGAGACCTCAACGTGAGCGGCACCGAGTTCCATTCACGCAAGCGCAAGGGCCTGGGTCTGGGCATTGCCTCGGTGCGTTCGGTGGTAAAGAAGTATGATGGCACGATGAAGTACGAGACAGAATCCGGGGTCTTTAAGACCTCGCTGTACGTCAAGATATAGCCAGGATCGCCGTACCGCCCCTCCGACACAGCTACCATGCCTGACCTGCTCTCGAGGCGCGGCTTCTGGGCGCGCAGTTTATCGGTACTGCCGCTGGGAGCCCCCCTGTATTTACCGGCGCTATATCTGCTGCCGTTGGCGGCTCAGATATGCTAGTCTGACAGGTGAGTCCGCTGCCCTCACGGAGCTGTTCACGCTTGCCGCACGACTTTGTGATGGAGCGCGAGGGGAGGTGGCTCCCCAGATTTACATCCCTACAGAGTTTGAAAGAAGCCTGAGTTGGTCATACTGGCGTCCTTGGTCATAGTTCCCCTCATCACAGCCCTGCTCCTGCTGGTGTTTCGCAGCAACAGGGCTCGTGCAGTGCTGGTTATCGCGGCGGTCGTGCTGCTTGTGGCGCTGTCCCTCGTGCTCACGGTCCGCTACCTCCCCGCTTCGAGCGGCTTTGCGGTTGCGCAGTCCGGAATCGTCAGCTACGTCATGCTGGGAGTCGATCTGCTGTGCTGTCTCTATGTTCTCTATCGCGGCATCCGCGCGTCAAATTATCTCGCTATCTTTCTGGCCGCCTTACAGGGCATACTGGCGCTGGTGTACGAGTTTGGCTTCTCTCATAATGCGGCGGTGAGCACCGATGTCTACGTGGACGCGCTCTCCCTCATCATGACGCTCATCATAGCCGTCATTGGCGGGGCGATCTGTGTCTATGCACTGGGCTATATGCAGAGTTATCAGGAGCATCTGGAGCACGAAGGCAGCAGGCTGGCCGTGTCAGGCGAGCCCTCCCGCGTTGCCGAGGCCCTCAGGCTCATTCGCGACAGGCGCCACGTGTTCTTTGCGCTCATGTTCGTGTTTCTCGCGGCGATGTTTGCCCTGGTCTTTTCAAATCGGCTCTCCTGGCTGCTGACTGCCTGGGAGGTCACGACGGTGTGCTCATTCGCGCTCATCGGCTATGACCGCACCGAGGAGTCCATCAGAAACTCCTTCAGGGCGGTGGTGGTCAATCTGTCCGGCGGGCTGGCCTTTACGCTTGCGCTCATCATGCTGGCGGGAGGCGGTACGCCGATCTTTGAGCTCGACAAACTCATCGAGGCAGGTGTGGATGGCGCGCTGGTGCTGCCCCTCATGCTCCTGGCCTTTGCCGGCATTACCAAGGCTGCGCAGATGCCCTTCCAGGGTTGGCTGCTCGGTGCCATGGTGGCACCAACGCCGGTGAGCGCGCTCCTCCATTCCTCGACGATGGTCAAAGCGGGTGTCTTCCTGCTTATCAAGCTGGCTCCCACGTTTGGCTGGAACGTGCCGGGGCTGTTTGTACTCATTGTGGGAGCGCTCAGCTTCCTGGGCTGTACGGCCCTGGCTATCTCACAGAGCAATGCCAAGCGCGCGCTGGCCTATTCAACGGTGGCCAACCTCGGCCTGATCGTCTGTTGTGCGGGCGTGGGCACCCCTGAGGCAAGCTGGGCGGCCATCTTCCTCCTCATCTTTCATGCTGCGGCCAAGGCACTGCTCTTCTGCTGCGTGGGCACCGCGGAGCATCATCTCGGTAGCCGCAATATCGAACGCCTGGACAATATCTTCGTGCGTATGCCCTGGCTCGCGTCGTGCATGGCACTGGGGATGATGGCGATGTTCATCGCCCCCTTTGGCATGCTCGTGAGCAAATGGGCGGCGCTCGTTTCCCTGATTGAGAGCGGCCACCTGGAGTTGCTGTTTGTGCTGGCATTTGGTTCTGCGCTCACCTTTGTTATCTGGGCCAAGTGGCTCGGCAAGGTCCTGGCCATAGGCCGCGAGGACGAACGCATAAGCACCCGGGTCTCGCGCACAGAGACAGTGAGCCTGGCGTTCATGGCCTTTCTGCTCATCGCCCTTACCCTGGCAATTCCCTATGTCTCGGAACTCTTCGTCATGCCCTATCTCTGGGAGACGGGCCAGATTTTGCAGCTGCCGCTGTGGTCTACGGCCTCCGATGTCCTGGGCTACGACAACCTCATGATAGTGAGTGTGGTCTTTATGGTGATGCTCGCGCTGCTCGCGGTGCAGATCCTGCGGCGCAGGCCTCCGTCAAACGACACGGTCTATCTGGCGGGCGTGGGGGCGGACTCTGAGGAGCGGAGTTATTACAACGCGTTTGGCGAGCTCAGCGACGCCACACAGCGCAACTGGTATCTGGACGAGCTCTTTGGAGAGAAGATCCTGGTGCGTCCGGCAACAATACTGCTCTCCGCCGTCATAGCGGTCTTCTTTATCTTCGGTATCATTCTGGAGCTGATGCTGGTATGACGCCTCTCTCCTTTGGGGTGGCATTGGTCGCCTTCGTGATACTGGGCCCGCTTCTCGGCTGTTTTCTCACCGGAGCGGACCGCATCATCACCGCACGGATGCAGGGCCGCGTGGGTCCACCCTTCCTTCAGCCCTACTACGACGTGCGCAAGCTTCTGGCAAAGGAACGGCGGAGCCTCAACAGCTTTCAGGGGTATTACCTCATCCTCGCGCTTATCATGACCATCCTCTCCGGTGCGTTCTTCTTTGCCGGTGGCAACATACTGCTCGTGGTCTTTCTCATCAGTCTCAGTTCGCTGTTCTTTATCATAGCCGCGTACTCAACGCGAAGCCCCTATGCCGAGGTAGGGGCCGGACGTGAGATCATACAGGTACTCGCCTATGAGCCGATGATCATTCTGCTGGGCGTGTTCTTCTTTCTCATCACGGACAGCTTTGACACCTCCGCCGTGGCCTCTCTGGAGCTTCCGCTCGTGGTGGCGCTTCCCCTGGTTTTTGCCGGCCTGCTGTTTATCCTCACCATCAAGCTGCGCAAATCTCCCTTTGACCTGAGTTTTTCGCACCATGCCCACCAGGAGCTGGTCAAGGGCATCACCACCGAGATGAGTGGCCGCTCTCTCGCGGTGGTCGAGATTACGCACTGGTACGAGAACGTGCTCTTCTTGGGCTATGTGGGCCTGTTCTTTGTCTGGGCGCCGCCGTCCACGCTCATCCTTGCGGTGGTCGTAGCCCTGGCCGTCTACTTTTTGGAGATTGTCATCGACAACAGTTTCGCCCGCGTCAAGTGGCAGTTCATGCTTTCGTGGAGTTGGATAGTCAGCCTGCTTTGCAGTGCCCTCTCCCTGGTGCTGCTTGCCGTGCTCAACGGATTCGTCGTCTGAGGAGTGTGGATGTCTGAATCTGTTAAATCACCCTGGGTCCTGCATTACGATGCCTCCAGCTGCAATGGCTGCGACATCGAGGTGCTTGCCGCGCTTACCCCGCTCTACGATGTGGAGCGCTTTGGTATTATCAACACCGGCAACCCCAAGCACGCCGACCTGTTCCTGATTACCGGCAGCGTCAACGAGCGGCAGGTGCCCATCATCCGGCAGCTGTATGAGCAGATGCTGGAACCCAAGATAGTCATAGCCTGCGGCATCTGTGCGTGCACCGGCGGTGTGTTCAAGGAGTGCTATAACACTCTGGGCGGAGTGGATGTGGCTATTCCCGTGGATGTGTATGCGCCTGGTTGTGCGATACGACCAGAGACCATCATTGACGCGGTGGTAGAGGGCCTGGGCATTCTGGAAGAGAAACGGCGTCTGCTTGCCGCTGGTAGCCTTGAGCCGGCAGAGCTGCCCAAACAGCCGAGTGCCGCGGACAAGCCTGTGCGGGGCGAGACGGTAGCCGCCGCCTGGCAAAAGGCCATCGCCAACGCGCTGCAAACAGCCGGGCAGGAGGAGCAGTAATGGATCCGCAGGTTTTCAGAGATATAGAGCTGGACGAGCTTGAGGGTCAGATACGCAGCTATCGGGAGCGCGGCTGGAGGCTCGCCAACCTCTGCGGCAGTAGCGTGGGCGATAAGGTGGAGCTACTGTATTCGTTCTCTGACGGCCCAGAGCTCGAGAATCTCCGCATGCTGGTGGACAATGGCCAGAAGATACCGGCGGTAAGCCCGCTGTATCCCAATGCCTTTGTATTTGAGAACGAGGCTCGCGATCTCTATGGCGTCGTGTTTGAGGGTGGCCTTATCGACTATGGCGGCCGCTTCTACTCGCCGAGCGTGCCAACCCCCATGAATCCCGCTTCTCTGCCCGCGCAGGAATACCTCGCTTCTGCCCGTGCCGCTGCACATGCGGAGGCGGAAGGGGAGGAAGAGGCGGAAGGGGAGGTGTCTCATGGCTGAGCGTACGGTCATTCCCTTTGGGCCTCAGCATCCCGTACTGCCCGAGCCGGTGCACCTGGATCTGGTTATCGAGGATGAACGGGTCATCGAGGCCATCCCGCAGATAGGGTTTATCCATCGGGGGCTCGAAAAGCTCGTGCAGAAGCTCGACTACCAGAGTTTTGTCTCCGTTACCGAGCGCATCTGCGGCATCTGCGCCTTTGGGCACAGCCTGGGCTACTCCGAGACCATCGAGGTGCTGATGGGCGTGGAGGTTCCGCCGCGTGCCGAGGTGCTGCGCGTTATCTGGCATGAACTCTCAAGGATACACAGCCACCTACTCTGGCTCGGACTGTTGGCCGACGGCTTTGGCTTTGAGAACCTCTTCATGCAATGCTGGCGCCTGCGCGAGCGCGTGCTCGGCATTTTTGAGCAGACCACGGGAGGGAGGGTCATCCTCAACGCCTGCAACGTTGGTGGCGTCAACCGTGACATAAGCAACGAGGACCTGCGGGGCATCGTCCTCATCCTGGACGCCATGCGCGACGAGTACCAGGTGCTCCTGAAGACCTTTCTCAAGGACCGCTCCGTGGCCAACCGTCTGCGGGGAATAGGCATCTTGCCTAAGGAAAAGGCCCGGGAGTACGGCGTTGTCGGCCCCTTTGCCCGCGCGTCGGGCATTGCCGAGGACATCCGGAGTTTTGGCTACGGCGGCTATGGCCTTCTGCATGCGTTTGAGCCCATCCTCTCTGAGGAATGCGATGGCTATGCCCGGTGCAAGGTACGTGCCGAGGAGGTCTTGCAGTCCATGGATATTGTCGCTGAGCTCGTGGAGAAGATCCCCGATGGCGCATTGTCGGCTAAGGTCAAGGGCTCGCCGGCGGCAGGGTCCCGTGCGGTATCGCGGCTGGAGCAGCCACGCGGCGAGTGTTTTTACTATGCCAAGGGCAACGGCACCAAATACCTGGAGCGCTTCCGTATCCGCACTCCCAGCTCAGACAACCTTGCCGGCATGGTCCACACCTTGCAGGGATGCGACCTGGCGGATGTGCCCATGAACATCCTCACCATTGATCCCTGCGTGAGCTGTACGGAGCGCTGATGGGTTTTCAGATAACAGGCATGGCACTCAAGAACCTGCTGAGCAGGCCGGCTACCAAGCTGTATCCTGTCGAGCCACAGGTCTACACAACTCAGACCCGGGGGCATGTCGATAACAACATGGACGCCTGTATCCTCTGCAGCATCTGTGTGAGAAAATGCCCGGCAACGGCCCTCGCGGTGGACAAGGAGGCCCGCACCTGGACCATCAACCCCTTCAGTTGCGTGCAGTGCATGGCCTGCGTACGCGCCTGCCCGCGCGACAGCCTCAGCATGTTACCGGAGTATACCGCGGTAGCCCAGAGCATGAGCACGCGCACGCTTGTTAAGCCTGAGGACGAGGACGAGTAGCTCCTGTTCTCGTGAGGAGCGCCTTTCTACCGTTCCAACACCCTGCCCACGGCGTTATAGACCGCGTAGCGGAGCTTACGCACTGGTAGTTCCCAGGTGCCGGAATAGTGCACGCGCACGCCGCCGAAACTTTCCTTGAACTGCGTGAACCCGGCCCAGGGATGCCCCTTGTCAGCGCCTTCGGGTGCGACGCCATAGGTATCGAGCAGGGTGTGCCCGCTCTCCCGGGCAAAGAACTGCGCGTGCATCAAGAGCCCGCTGGCGGGGCTCAGCTTGCGGTAGCCCTCCACACTGGCGGCGTGGGCATAGCCCAGCGTCGTGCCGTCGGTGTAGAAGATGAGGGAGGCCAGGGGCTCCCCCTCCAGCACAGACAGCAGCAGGCCCGCTGCCTTCTGCGGAAACAGCACCTCGCCCATCGTGGTAAAGTAGGCATCCTCATGCGGCTGCATACCGGTGCGCTCGGCAACGACATGGATCATATCGAGGAAGAGGCGCATATCCTCAGGGTCGTACGAGGTTCTATACTCCACGCCGTCGCGCAGGCTGTAACGATAGAGCTGGCGACGCGTTGTCGAGCTCCGCAGGAGGATCAATTCCTCAGACACCTCACCGGCCCGGACGTCCAGTATCGCCGTATCCGGGGGCTGTACGTTGTGAGCGGCGGGTTTAAGCCCGAGTGCCTGTAATTCCCGGGCGGTGAGGTTCCCGCGCGGTTCCACGCGCACAAACTCCAGAGCGGCGCTGCTGGCCTCTGTTTCAAGGGAGGCAAGGGCTTCCGCCAGCGCGGCGGGAGAGGAAAAGACCGGCCCATATGGACAATACAGACGAGAAGAGAAGCTGCCCTTCTCCACTATGGCCAGATACTCCCAACTGCCTCCATCAGCAGCACCGCCCTCTCTCTCGATAATCGTTTTGCCGCAGGCCTGCTGAAAGCTGCCCCAGGCCGCCGACTGCAAAAAGTGCTTCTGCCCAAGATAGAAGGCTGCGGCATCAAAGCTCTGTTGTTGTGTGGGTACCATGTGGTCCTCTCGGTATATGACGCATTTCAGGCGCGACGAGGGTACGTTCTCTGCAAAACAGCTACCATTGTAACAAATGCACTGGACACCCCAAACAACCACGCTCGCCAGCTGCGCCCGCCTGCTCCTCGCACAGGGCAATCTTGTCGCTGCGCCTGAAGGGTCTGAAGGGAGTGAAGCGCGCGTTACGCAGCTCTCTTATGACTCCCGCACGGTAGAGCCCGGTGCGCTGTTCTTCTGCAAGGGAGCGCATTTCAAGCCGGAGTATCTTGCGGAGGCTGTAAAAGCCGGTGCTCAGGCCTACGTGAGCGAGCATAGTTACGCTGAGTATCTCAGAAGCCTGGGCGCGCGGCCGATACCGGTGTTGCTCGTGCGGCAGATTCAGCCGGCCATCGCAGACCTGGCGGCACTGTGGTATCGCGGGCTGCTCGAACGGCTCACGCTCATTGGCTTTACCGGTACCAAGGGCAAGACCACAACCACATATATGCTGCGCGCCATACTCGACAGCTGGTTGGGCGAGCAGGGCAGGGCACCGAGCGCCTGGCTTTCGAGTATCGAGAACTACGACGGCGTGGCACGCACACGCTCCCTGCTTACCACGCCAGACGTTTTGGAGCTGTATGCGCACTTCAGGAACGCCGTGGACAGCGCTATGGAGTACCTCGTGATGGAGGTGTCGAGCCAGGCGCTCAAATACCACCGCACGCGCGGGCTCTCTTTTGAGGTCGTGGGATTCTTGAATATAGGGGAGGATCATGTGAGCCCCGTTGAGCACGCGAGTCACGAGGACTACCTCGCCTCCAAGCTGGAGCTGTTCAAGCAGGGTAATACGGCTGTTGTCAATCTGGAGAGTGATGAGCTGGAGCGTGTCCTCAGGGCAGCCGAAGCCAGCAAGCGTGTTCTCAGCTTTGGACTTGCCGAGGCTGGCGAGCCCGGGTCTACTGAGGCCAGCGAGCCAGAGCCGGGCGCAGAAGCAGGATGCACTCCTGTCGAGATAGGCGGGCAGTGTCCCATACCCGGGCACGCGCGCCCGGCAACGCTTGTCGCTTCCGAGGTGGAGTCAACGGCACGTGGCCTGAGCTTTGTGGCGCGCACGCAACACTGGCAGGAGCGGTTTACGCTCCCCATGGCTGGACGGTTTAATGTGGAGAACGCCCTTGCCGCCCTCACGGCCGCGCTTGCCCTGGGGGTTCCCGTAGAGCATATGCAAAACGGCCTTGCCACCTGTGAGGTGAGCGGGCGGATGCAGCTGATGGCGGGGCCGGATGACAAACTCATCATCGTGGACTACGCCCATAACCGGATGAGCTTTGAGGCCATCTTCTCCACGGTGGCAAGCGAATACCCCGGTCGGCCTATAATCTGTGTCTTTGGTGCCACCGGCGGCAAAGGTTCGGAAAGGAGGGTGGACCTGCCTGCGGTAGCGGTAGGCTACGCGGAGAAGATTTATATTACCGAGGATGATCCCGGTGAGGAGCCCCTGGCACGGATAAACCAGCAGATTGCGGAGGTCGTAGCGGCTGCCGGGGTTGCCCATGACATCATCGAAGACCGTGATGCCGCTATCGCTCATGCTATCAGGGAGGCACCTGCACACAGCGTCGTACTCATCTTAGGCAAAGGCCATGAGACGCTGATGAAACGCGGCAGGGAGGCACAACCCGTGCCGTCCGACGCAGAGCGCGTCAGGCGTCTGCTGGCTGAAGGGTGAGACAGGGGGGGATGAGGCTACTGGCAGAGACAGTATCTCCAACTCATTTGAAGCTTATTCATACTGAGTCGCAATTCTTTTCGCAACGCTCACTCGCGCAAGCCTTGCGGGAGCCTCGGTATCAGGCCGCTGCCGTTTCTTTGCTTGGACGGCCTGGGCGTATTCTGCTTTTCAAGCGCTGCTCCACAGATGCACGGGTAACGAAGCTGTCGCGCCCTTTACGAAATCCCTCCAGCACACCGTCGCGCAGCATATTTGACACGCGGCCCCGGGAGACTCCAAGTACTTCTGCGGCATGCGAGGCGGTCATAGTTTCAACATCGTCAAGACTCGCCGAGACCGCGATGGTAAAGACTTTGCCTCCATGCTCAGGCTCATGTCCAAAGGTCGCTTCCGGCAGCTCATGTCCGTTAAGCAGCGAGTCCTCTGCAAGGCCTTTAACAAGGTCGGCAGCCATCGCTATGGCATCAGCCAGATCGATGCCTTGTGTTGCGTGGTTGTCCAACCCAAACGGAAACGCCGCCATCATGCCATTATCCTCAAAGAACTCAAACTCATAGATATACATCGTGCTCTCCTATCCTCTCGCGCACAACGGTTTCATTCAAGCCCAGCCTGCTTGCGGATCCTCTTATACAGCGCCTCGCCAATCTCATTGTGCCTTGGCACCATGGTGGTGCGGCCATTACCTTTGAACTTTTCGTGATTCGTGCCTCCCCTGCTTTCAAAACCTGCTTGAGTAAGCTCCTTTACCACATCCCTTCTCCTGACCATCCTTCCATTGGATTGGTTATATTATAAACTATATTTTCTAGTTTGCAAAGAGCATTGTATCGATTTGTTCAATACGCTCCTCGACAATATGTACCAATTCATACCGCTTAGCCCGATATTCTCATGCTACAATGATAGCATAGTAAGACACATGCTATTATGTAAAGCAGTGCTACTTGGAAATTTTAGGTGAACTGTCAACTGTCCCGCACCCACCATCACCCACAACACCGACGCCTCTCCCAAGTCATTGACTGGCAGGCTTGTACCGAGGAAGCCTTTGGTAGTGGATGATAACACTAACATATATGCAGGTGGCGATGTCCGCATCAATGCCTTTATCGCATCCAATTCAATATCAAAACCGTAGAAAGGGCGGCGAGTGACCTCGCCGCCCTTAATGCTATCCGAAAAGCGTTTACTACAGGAACACCACTATCCCTCTGGTCTTTTCGGGGTTATAAAAAGACGAATCATTGATGATATCAGAATTGTGATTCATGAACTCGTAATATCTCAGGTTCCTTATCAGAATCATGACGAATGACGAACCGTAGCTAAAGCAGGAATAGCGTAGATTTGATTTTGTTAAAGTGGTACCAGCGAGTTTATCTCATCCTCCAAATCCCTGATTGCGTTCAGGATTACTCCAAAGTCTGGTATCTCGCCAAAGAGCATCCCGCGCATGGCTCGGAAATCTGTCTGAAGGATCGGCATCGCCGCCTCGGGCGGCACAAGACGAAGGGTTCCCGGCTTCGCCAAGTCGTAGCGGGCGGCATTGGAGCGGTAGAACCTCTCGGTAAAGGCAACTACCTTTTCCAGCAAGCCAAGCTTGTGCAAAGCGGTTTCCTTGACTGGCGATTCGCAGAGTTTGTAGATGTCATAATAATGCCTGGAGTAACGAGGCGGCACCCGCCCAGAGAACCTGTTGGCCTCCTTGTGAAGTATCGTGACCTTCTCCCAAAACGTTCTTTCGGGCGCAACTGTCCGCACCGAAGCAGGCATTTTGTCGGAGAACAGATGCGGCGCCACATTGGCAACATATGATACGACATGCGTCTGCTCTGTTGGTGTCCAAGCTGCGAGAGATCCACTCTCCAACTGGATGATTTGAAGGATACTGTTATCTGTAAAGCTCTTAGGGTAGTCGAAGCAAAGCGTCAGTGGGTCTTTGTCGTCGAGGTAGACACTGTATGGTTCATCGAAGCTGTTTGCGCAAGCCTGTTCCAGCTCCGGCTTCAGTTTTACGGTGAGAAACTCGGAGGCACGGGCGTTGGCCTCGGTGATGAAGGCATCCTGCTTGGTGTTGCTGCGCTCATGCCACGGCTCATCGTAGCCGTATCCAAGTGCGCGCCAGTCCAGGACGAGGTCGATGTCCTCCGAGAAGCGGTCAATCAGTCCGTAGCTTTTCGACAGGCTCGTGCCGCCTTTGAAGGCGAAGCCGTCTTTGTGCGGGCTCTGCCCAAACAGATAGTCCAGCGTCCAGCAGACCCAGAAGTCCTTCTCGATTATGGCCTGAGTCATGCCGGTTTGGGCAGATGTCTCAAAGAACAGCTGCTCTCGGTCTCGTTTTGGCAGTTCAAGAAAATCTCTCATATTACTCTCTGCTCATGTCTTTGGCGATGTCGTGTATCCAGGAGCTCGAGTATTGCGTCTCCTTGAGCAGGCTCTGCTTATCTTCATCAGTGAGTACCGAAGACAGCCTCTCCACTACGCTGCCGTCAACACTGTCTTTCCCCAGGGCTTTAAGCGCATGGATAGCCAAGCGGGTCTTCGGGCTCAGGTGTGTCGTCTCGCGGTTGGCACGGTGAGTGAAGACAATCTGGAAATTGCCGTAGGCATATGACTTGTTGGGACCGTCGCTTACGTATTGGTATACGGCAGGAACCTGTGCTGACAGCCCCAGCTGGTTTAAGGCCGTCTCCCCATAGGGCGAAATCGTCCAGTTATAGTTTCTGGCCAATGCCTCGGCCATGCGTTCAGGTCGTGCAGTCAGACTTTTTCCCAAGACCCGGCTGTACTCTGGATAGAGGTACAGCCCGCGCATGGGGCGCTGGAGCGTACCGTCTTCTGCAAGCCTGAGCAGCGCTTTGTAGACCGTATCCTTCTGGCCGAGGTCGAAGAAGTCGGCGGCAACAAACACCGCGCCCTCACCAGCAGCACTGATGCGGGACATGATCTTTTGTGGAAGTTGGCCATTCCTAGTCACTGCAACGCCTCTCTAATGTCCAGAATAATATATATTATTCTGGACATTGTGTAAAGGCTCAGTTTTTCAGGAGGCATTCCCCATACGTTTACCACTTGTCAAAATGGCAGCTTATTAGCACCTGAGTTTTGGAAGAACAACTCAAAGGTCTTGAGTTCGCCCTTAACTTGGGTTCCTGCAACGCTTGCACAAATGAGTGTTACGGGGAGAAGGATATAACTAATAGTGGGGATGGTAGTGGTAATGGCAATAACAGCAACAACCCTCAACTCTGGGCCTGGAATGGCCTTTGGACATCCATACCCGTTAATACCAACATAGATACCAACGGCCTGACCGTAGACAATACCAATCACACCATGGCCATTAACGCTCCTTACTGTGCAGACTTCCAGAAGACTGTATGGAAGAAAGACGCAGATGACACCAGCAGCCACTTTGAGTGTATCTACACCACCGACCGCATCATCCGAGGTAATGAGACTGGTTATGTCAATGACCTGAATAACGGCCTAACCATCACTGACAATAACGACGGCAGCACTACCATTAGCATCACCGATACCGGCATCTTCCTCGGCACATTCGCCAACAACGGCCCGACCCACTATGGTAACGCCTTTAACGGCACGCCAGACGGCAATAATACCGCCGTAGACGATAGTAATGGGACAAGCTCCACTACCTTCCAGCTGCCAGTCTTTACCGTTAATGCCCAGGGTCAGATTACCGCTATACAGGCCCAGACCATTACTAAGGCAAGACTAAGCGACGATCTCACCAGCGGCCTCACCCTCATCGGCGACGGCTCAGTGGCTACACCTTATAGCTACAGCATCAACCTAACCACCAACGGCGGCCTCGTCAAAGGTGGACCAACCCAACTCGGTACAACCGACCAGCTGGAGCTCAAGTCTTGCCCCGCCGGCTATGTCCTCGCCAGTAAAGGCCAAGGACAAGGCTACGACTGCTTCCACATTGACGAACTGGAAGATGTTAACCAATCCTACGAAGCCGGCACAAGCCTTGACCTCGTCGCTAGCTACGTCGAGTGCGATAGCGAGCATACCACCTCACTTTGCCAAAAGCCTTGCCCCGTTGACCCCGGTCTCTACCCCAACGGCTGTTATGTGAGTGGCGGTACGTTTAATGTGAAGTATGATGCGGCTAAGGGACTGACCATCACGGCGGATGGCGATACCGGAAAGCTCGCCGCTAACCTTGGCGCTGGCCTGACTTTTGACAATGACGGTAAGATAGAACTGAACTTTGATGGTGATTCGGGGTTGATTATTGACGATGGTAAGGTGAAGATAAACGCCCCCATCTGCACCCCAACCAGCACTGCTCCTACCGCTACCGGTACGGATAAATCCGGGCGCTTAACTTGGACCGGTACGGCTTTCGATTGCCAACGGGTTACTGATTCTACGGCTGGTACTTATGGCTCAGTGACAGCAGGCACTATTTCTATGCCCATCATTACCGTTAATGCTTACGGAGAGATAGCACTTAGTAGGACATCGATTACGTCTGGCAATGGCATCAACATCGACAGTACCGGCCAAATCTCTATCAAGCTGAATGGCGCTAGCCTCGCTGCCGATAGCAATGGGCTAAAACTAAACTACAACGGCACGTGTACCGGCGCTGGGCAGGGCTTGTCTTACAGTAGTGGAACGATTAGCTGTACCGCCCAAGCCTACTGGAACTTGACCACTAACAGCTCATCAACCGGCCCTGTCTCAAT
>JAISEO010000089.1 GCA_031264075.1 Coriobacteriales bacterium
CCTCAGGTCTGTTTGTGCGCGTGATGCCACTACTTGCGGTAATGGCGTCATGCGTACGGGCAGAGCTGAGACAAACTGGCCGAAAGATGGTGTGCAATGATTAATCATCGCTTCCTTAACATCTTCGACCGGCTCGCCCTGCCCTTACTTGTCACAGGCGGTGTGCTCGTTACCGTGGCCTTTGTCCTCGCCTTTACGGTGGCTCCCCTGGTGTCCGGCGACGCGGTTGCCGAGGGATTTTTGGAGATAGACGGTCGCTACGTCACCAACAAGCTGCTGCTCTCACAGAAGATATTCTACTTTCACATGCCCGTGGCCGTGGTGAGCATGGCGGCGCTGCTGTTTACAGCCGTCTACAGCATTCTCTTTCTCAGGACCCGCGAAGGCAGATACGACCTGCGTGCCCGTCTCGCCACGGAGATCTCTCTCGTCTTTGTGCTCATGACCATGGTGTCAGGAGAACTCTGGGAGCGCTATGAATGGGGCGTCTGGTGGACCTGGGAGCCGCGGCTCACCACGTACTTCATACTCCTGCTCCTCGTGCTGGGGTATTTTATCGTGCGCAGCGCGGTGAGTGACCCCGAGCGACAGGCGGTGTACAGCTCGGTTCTGGGTATCATCGTGTTCATCGACGTGCCCATCTGTTTTATGGTAACGCGGCTGATTCCTTCGGGCCTGCACCCTGTCATCCTGCGCACGGACTCCGGCCTGCCTCCGCCCATGCTCATCCCCCTGCTCATGGCGCTCGTAGGATTTGCCTGCCTGGCCTTTGCGCTCTATCGTCAGCGCCTGCGTGCCGAACAGCTGCGCGAGCGGGTCGAGGCCCTTAAAAACCAACTC
The DNA here is from genome assembly GCA_031264075.1 of Coriobacteriales bacterium. Taxonomy (GTDB): domain Bacteria; phylum Actinomycetota; class Coriobacteriia; order Coriobacteriales; family UBA8131; genus WQXH01. Next base: position 841 of record JAISEO010000089.1, read on the forward strand.
GACGAAGCAACAGACTCCAGAAGGGATTGACCATGGATCCGATTCAAGCAGAGATATATTCCACGGTACTCACCGCCGCCCCCTACGTGATCGCAGCCTACGCGCTAATGTGGCTCGTGCTTCTCGTCTATATACTCTTTGTGAGCCGGAGCCTCAAAAAGACGGAGCAGCAGCTGGCCGCACTGGAAGAGGCCATGGGCCAAGGGGAGAACGGGGAGAACGGGGAGAACAGGCCCTAGGCCCCGTAGCTCTGCCGCCTTGCTGCCCAAAGTTGTAGTATATTTGTCCTATGGAAGTGATGATTAATCATTGCTTCCCTATGACAAATCCCCGCAGGATTGGTTGCAAGGATTGGCCTTGAGGATGGTAAGCACGCTCGTCATAGGGTATCTCTTTCTCGGTGGTGCTGGTGCCGGTGCACTGCTGACACTCACTGTGCTTGAGCTGCGCTCTCCCGAGGCCTCCCTGCCGACGCAGGCCTCTCGCGCCAGAGCACCGGGGCGCAGGCCCTACTGCCCTCAGCCGGCATATCGTCGCTTCTTCGCGCCGGGGTTTCAGATGAGCTGTGTCTCCCTCGTTGTCAGCAGCCTCTGTCTCGTCTTTGATACGGGAAGAATAGACCGTGCGCTGCTCCTCTTTACGCATCCGTCCCTCAGCTATCTCACCCTGGGGGCCTTTTCGCTCGTTGCTGCCCTGCTCTGTGCAACGGTGATGGCAGTGCTCTGGTCCCTTCCCGCGCTCTGCCCTCCCCGACCCCTGGTGCGTGCCGCTGAAGCCCTGGGCATCCTCAGCTCCGTCGTGCTCATCGGCTATACCGGACTGCTGTTTTTCAGCATCGGCACCGGCACACTGCTGGGCAGCGTGTTCATACCTGCTATCTTCATCCTCAGTTCGCTCAGCTGTGGCGTAGCCCTGCTGTTTCTGGCAGGCGGCATCAGGGGAAGCATCGGTGGGTTTGCCTCGGTCTTCCACGGTCTTATCAGAGCGGACACGGTGCTGCTCGTGTTGGAAGTGCTTGCGCTCACCCTGCTGTTTCTCCTCGCCGCTGGTGATGTCCACGCTGCCGGCGCGGCAGAGCCTCTGCTCCAGGGCAGCCAGGCGCCGGTCTTTTGGATTATCATTGTTGGCTCGGGCCTGCTCGTGCCTCTCGTACTGGAGAACCTGCGGGCCTTACGACGGAGCAGCACGATTGTTCCCCTGTCTGTTCTCGTGCTTGTGGGTGGGCTTGCCCTGCGCTGGAGTCTTATCCAGATTGGTCTACCGGCAAACTTTGCAGGAACGATGTAGATGAGTGGCAGGCAGCACACAGGCACAGGTGATACCCGTTGACCGACGGAAGCGAGGGTGATGTACATGATTCTTTTTGAAGTGGACAGCGCGAGTGACGTGCCTCTGTGGGTGCAGCTGCGTCGGCGTCTGGTGTTCCTCATAAACACGGGGCATTATGAGCCGGGCGATCAGCTGCCTACCGTGAGGGCTCTGGCTTCGGAGCTTTCCATCAACTATAACACCGTCAACAAGGCCTATCTCAGCATGGTGCACGATGGCTACCTCACCTCAACACGGGGGCGAGGCGTGTTTGTGTGCGAGATAGCGGGCACAGAGGACGAGTCGGAACTGGAGGCCGATGGCCTGCTTGATGAGTTCATAGAGCAATGCCACGGTTTGGGCCTGAGTTCCTGGGGCGTGCGCAAGATACTGGCAAAACGCCTGCGCGCCCTGGATGCCGAGCGAGATGAGCTGGCTGGCCTGCTTCGACCGGCGCTGAGCCTGCACAAAGAAAGGGTCGGATAAGCATGAGCAAGCAGAACCACACACGCAGACAGAAGGCGGATAGACACCCCTCTCGTGCCAGGAAGCTGGCCGTAAGCCCCGACACCTCCGTGAGCGACAGTTCCGAAGTGGCAAGCCGTGCCGGTGCCGTGGTATTTCTGCTTGCCGTCTCAGTGCTGGCCTTTGGCGTGGTCTGTGGCCTTTGGCTCGTGACGCTGCACAGCGTCACGGTCTTTACCCTGCTTACGGCGCTCGTGGCAACGCTCCTGGTGTCATCTACCCTGCACATTGCCCAACAGTGGGAACGCGTCGTCATCCTGCGTCTGGGGCGTTTCTCCCGCGTGGCTGGCCCGGGTTTCTATTGTACGCTGCCCCTGCTGGAGTCCGGTGCCGCGCGGGTGGATACCCGTATTCGTACCACGTCCTTTGGTGCCGAGGAGACCCTCACCGCCGATCTTGTTCCCCTTGATGTTGATGCCGTGCTGTTCTGGCATGTCTGGGATGCCAAACTGGCCTGTCTCGAGGTGGAAGATTTTGTCCGGGCCATCTCCCTGGCTGCCCAAACCGCGCTCAGGGATGCCATCGGCCGGGCCAGTGTTGCTCAGGTTGCCATACGCAGGCAGCAGCTGGACAGAGAGCTGGCGGCAATCCTTAACGAGAAGGTGGCGCCCTGGGGTATCACCATCCTGAGCGTTGAGGTACGCGACATACTCGTGCCCAGGGAGCTCCAGGATCTGATGAGCATCGAGGCCCAGGCTGAGCAGCACAAGAAGGCACGCATCATCCTCATGGAGGCCGAACAGGACATCTCAGAGATGCTGGCAGAGATGGATGGTACCTATGCAGAACACAGCCGCGCCCTGCAACTCCGCATGATGCACCTCCTCTACGAAAGCGTGAAGGATACCGGCGGCACGGTAGTCATCCCCTCAGACTTCTCCGAGGTCTTCAAGGACATCGACGCAAAGGATCTGGGCAAGCTGCTGTAGTCGAAGAACATACAGAAGGGCACTGACAGCACGGGGACCTAAAAGCGGACGGTTCATGTATGTCCCCTTATCCCTCTCAAATCCTGCCGAGCGCGAAAAGTAACAGTTTGGACATTCACAGAATTGTCATATGATATTCCTTGATTGTCATAGGACAATTCTGCTACACTGGCCGCATACAGAGTTGGCCAACTCTCCTTATCCTGCTCAAAGCACATCACAAAAGGAGGAAGAATGTCCAGAGGATTGTCCCGACGCCAGTTTATCAAAGCTGGCGCGGCCACCGCTGCCCTGGCTGGTGCAGGCACAGCCGGCATGCTCAAATTTGATCATTGGCTCACGAGCGCGCATGCCGAATCAGAAGGTGGCGCGGAACGTATCGCCTACACCTTTCACCAGGAACACTGCGGGGGACGGTGTTCGCTTAAATGCACGGTCAGAGACGGACGGCTCTGTCTCATCGAACCCAACGACAGTCTTGCCCAGGAGCGCAACCGGGTTCTCTGTCTCAAGGGCCTCTCCGAGGTCCAGCACGTCTACAGCGCCGACCGCATCCAGACACCGATGAAACGCGTCGGAGAGCGAGGAGAAGGGGAGTTTGTTGCCATAAGCTGGGATGAGGCGCTCGAAACCATAGCCACCACCGTCAAGGAGCTGCAAGCGAGCTACGGCAAAAACAGCATCCTCTGCCGCCTGTCCGGTGAGAACAACGGCGTGGGCTATCAGTACCATTACATCGCCGATCTGCTCGGTGCCCAGACAGGCGGCGCCAATGGCCAGGACATAGGCATAGGCAACGGGCTCGACCAATCCTTTGGCTATGTGCCCGGCTCCTGGGTGGGCGTCTACTTTGGCATCGCCACCAGCGAACCGCGCGACTGGGTCAACTCACGCACCATCCTGAATGTCGGCAGCAACTTTCTGGAGTCTTCCCTGGCCCAGTGTCGCTGTTTCTTTGACGCAAAGGACGCGGGAGCCTATACCATCACCGTGGATCCGCACTTTACCACGACCGCGTCCAAGTCGGACAGATGGGTGCCCATCAATCCCGGAACCGACAGTGCCCTGCTGCTCGCGATGATAGGCATTGTGCTGGACAAGGGCTGGTACGATGAGCAGTGGCTCAAGGCCCACACCTCCTTTCCCTTTTTGGTGGGTGAAGACGGCGCACTCCTTCGTGAACACGCCGCCCGCCCCGATGCCGAAGAAGCGGAGACCATGGAGGATAATCCCTGGATGGTCTGGGACTCAAAGAGCAACACGGCCAGACCCGCAACCGCCGAGGACATCGAGGCCGCGCTGGAGGGCAGCTACACCATCAATGGCAGGTCCTACCGCACGGTCTTCAGCCGGTTGCTCGAACAACAGAAGCGCTATACCCCAAGCTGGGCGGAGGAAATCACCGGCATCGAGGCTCAGGTAATCCATGAGATAACCGAGCAGTATGCCACCGCCGGTCCTGCGGCGCTCGGATTTGGCTGGGGAGGCTCCGACAAGTTCAACAACGCCGACATCCTGGGCCATGCCGCCGCGGTGCTTGTTGCCCTCACGGGCAATATAGGTATCCCGGGTGGCAGTGTCGGTAGTTATGTGGGCTGGTGGGCCGGGCCCATCATCAGCTTTGGCTCCTGGCAGCTGCCGGAGGAGATCGCCCAGTCCGAGCCGGAACTCGCCGGTATCTACGACTATCCGGTCAAACCCAACAACGTCCACGCCTACTTCTCCTTTGGCGACAAGCTCACGCAGGAGAGCGCCAACTTCACCAAAAAGATCGAGTGGCTCAAGTCGCTGGACTTTATCGTGTACTGCGACATCGTCGCGTCCTCCGGCTCACAGTGGGCCGACATCCTCCTGCCGGCAAGCTCCAAGTTTGAGGCCGAGCACGAGATACAGAATATCTGCTGCGCCAATGGCCTGGTGCTCACCAACGAGAAGATTCTCGACCCGCTCTTTGAGAGCAAGCCGGATTTCTGGATAGAGAACGCCCTAGGTGAGGCGCTGGGATACGGGGAGTACCTGCCCAAAACGCCCAGGGAACGCATCGAGGCCATGCTGGACCCGGAGGTGGACGAGCGGCTCGCGGGCATAACCTACGAGCGGCTGCTGGCCAGCAGCGGTGGCCTGCCCATCACCGGCGTGGACACCACCGTGCCGCGCTGCGCCTTTACGGATCACCGGTTCTTTACTCCCTCGGGCCGCATGGAGGTCTATTACGAGAATCTGGTGTCCTTTGACCAGGAACTCCCCCAGTGGGAGCCTCCGCTTGAGGTCTACGCGGAAAACGAGCTGCGCGAACTCTACCCGCTGCAACTGGCCAATATGCGCACGCGCTTTCATATCCACAATCAATTCTGTGACGCAACCTGGATACGGCAGTTCAAGGAGCCACGCATAGAGCTTGCCCCGCAGGACTTTGCGGCCCGTGGTCTCAGCGAGGGCGAGATAGTCGAGGTTTTCAATGACCGCGGCAGCTTTGCCGTCAAGGCACTGGCCAACGAATGTGTGCGACCGGGCTCGGTGCGCGTGGTGGAGGGCAACTGGACCAAGTTCATGGAACAGGGCAACCTGCAAAACCTCACCAACGACGAGCTTATCGAGCGAGGTGCTGTGCTGCCTGCAGGTGCCGTCATATCCTTCAACGACACGCTTGTAGAAGTACGGAAGAGAGGAGGCGCAGCATGACAAGACTCGCCATTGCCATAAGCCAGGAGCGTTGCACCGGTTGTCAGACCTGTGTCAACGCCTGCAAGATGGAGAACAACGTGCCCATGGGCATGCTCTGGAACCGCGTCATCACCGTAGGCACCGACGTCATGGACGGCGCGGTGGGCAGCTACCCCAACCTCAGTAAAGAGTATCTCCCCCTGGCCTGTCAACACTGCGAGAACCCTGCCTGCATGGCGGTCTGTCCGGTGGGCGCCACCTATAAGGATGAGAAGGGCCGCGTGCTCATCAACTACGACCTCTGTATCGGCTGCCGCATCTGCATGGCCGCCTGCCCCTACAACGCCCGTTGCTTCAACTGGGAAGAACCCGTGCGCGATCCGGACTTCAACTATGGACACAGGGATGTGCCGGTACGGCCTCGGGGAGTCACCGAAAAATGCACGCTCTGCAAGGAACGCACCGACGCCGACCTTGAACCGATGTGTGTGGTGTGCTGCCCCACGCGGGCCCGCACCTACGGTGACCTCGACGACCCTGAGAGCGAGATCTCAAAGCTCATTCGCGAGAAGCACGCCTACCAACTGCTGCCCGAGCGGGGTACCAACCCGCAAGTCCATTACTACAAATGAAGGGAGAGGACGTATCATGCAAAAAGCCTCCACTAAAAGAATGTCCCTGCTCATCGTCTGTGCCCTGCTCACTGCCACAGGAGTTGGCGTATGGATCTACCAGATCACGCAGGGCCTGGCCATTACCGGTATGAACAACGGTAGCTCCTGGGGCCTGTACATCGCCTGCTTCATGTTCTTTGTAGGGTTGTCGGCCGGCGGCCTTATCGTGGCTTCTTCCGCCTCGGTCTTTGGTGTCAGGGACTTCAAGAAGGTCTCCCGGCCGGCCGTGCTGCTCTCGACGGTCTGCATCATCGCCGCGGCCGCCTTCATCCTCATAGACCTCGGTGGCATACAGCGCGTCTTCAACCTCATCATCCACCCCAACCTCACGTCTCCCCTGATGTGGGACGTCATCGTCATCTCGGTCTACCTGCTCATCAACCTCGTCTATCTGGTGCTGCTCAGAAAGCCGGACGAACAGCGCAGTGCGCGGGCCTTGGCTATCACCTCCCGCTTTGCGCTGCCCGTCGCTATTCTCGTTCACAGCGTTACCGCATGGATATTTGGCCTTGAGATTGCCAAGGCTGGCTGGTATTCCGCCATTATGGCACCGCTGTTTGTTTCGTCCGCGCTCGATTCCGGGCTGGCGCTGCTGCTCGTCGTGCTCGTCGTGCTCAACGCCGCGCGTCTCTTTGAAACCAGCAGAAAGCTCATCGCCTCGCTCGCGGGGCTTCTGGCGGTCTTCATAGCCGTTGATGCCTTCATGGTGCTGAGCGAGATTATTACCATGGCCTACCCTGGCGCACCGGAGGAAGCCTTTGTCCTCGCAGAGCTTACCCGCGGAACCATGGCACCCTGGTTCTGGTTTCAGGTTATCGGCGGGCTTGTCGTACCCTTCCTGCTTCTCGTGTTCTCCCGGCTTCGCGAAAAGACCCCCGTGGTGGTAGTGGCCTCAACGCTCGTCGTGCTCGGCGTGTTCTGCAAGCGCATCTGGCTCCTGCTCACCTCGTTTATCGAGTTCAATGTCTCGGGAGCGCCCGGCCTTGCCTTTGGAAGGGCCGAACGCACGGCAACCGAGACCTGGACGCTCGTGGGCACCTATTCCCCCACCTGGGCGGAACTGCTCATCACCCTGGGCGTTCTGGCGCTGGCTGTGCTTGTCTACACGCTCCTGGCGCCGAGGCTGTTTGGCACCCTCCCAACTCACGCGTTGCACGACGATGACAGCACGGAGCGTCACGCACGCGCCGATGTCCTGCTGGATGGGCCGCAAGCAGCTGCCGGAACCCAAGCCGAGGTCGGGTAGCCCAGCATGTCCATGGACTGGAACAACATCTGGCAGAGCTACAGCAGACTGTACAGCTTCTTTGGCAACAGCCTGTTGAGCATCATGACTCCGGAGACCTCTGTTGGCCTGGATCCCGCCTTTTGGCGGGGCTTTCCTCTGGAGGGGGAGGCCAACAGCCACCTGGCCGCCGGACTGTCCGGTCTCATCGCCTGCACCGAACACCTGGGCGAGCTTGACCCGGATACGGCGCTTGAACGCGTGGGCGTGGAATACACCCGCCTGTTCCTTGGCCCCGGCAAACCTGCGGCACCCCCGTGGGAGACGCTCTATCGCGAGGGTGGCACCGTGCTCTTTGGCGAGCCGACCAGAAAGATGCGGCAGCTCTTCGCCGAGGAAGGCCTCCGGGCGAGCGCCGACAGCCATCAGTTTGAGGATCACCTCGGCTTTGAGCTTCTGTATCTGGGGGTGAGGAGTGCCCTGTTTGCGGACAGCCCTCCCCCGCCGGATACCGTGGCTCAGACGCTCGCGTTCATCAGAGAGCATCCCCTGGGCTTTATCGGCGAGCTGCACGCTCAGGCAGCAAGCGCAGGCGTCATCGGCTACTACCCCGCGCTCCTCGAGCTTATCTGGGGCTTTCTCATCCTGAACGTTGAACTCCTGGAGGAATGGCAGGGGGACGGGGGACGGGGGACGGGGCCCTCTTTAACAGCGTGGGACAGCAGGGACGGGGCTGGTGTCCCACCGGTTTTACCGTGTAGGCACTCTTCTTCTGTGATCGGTGAAGGTGGGACGCCAGCCCCGTCCCTGCTGTCCCAGAAGAATGGAAGGATCCGTCTCTGCAAGAAACAGTCTCCGCGTAATGGTATGATGTCTTGTCATGCCAAAGACTTTGAAAGCATCCCTCCTGATCGGATTCGCGGGCGCCCTGTACGGCGTGATGCTGACGGTCATGCAGATTGCAAATAATCACGGCTATCTGCGCGTTGACCTCATGGCATGCCAGTTCCTGTTCTCCGCGGCCGTCTTCTTCGTCGCCATCCTCGTTAAGTATCGAAGCGTGCGCCTGAAGGGCACACAGCGGTTGAAGCTGCTGCTCATCGGGCTCTTTGGCTTTGGGACGAACTTCTGCATGTACGAGACGGTCGCCCTCTCCAGTTCCTCCTTTGCGGTGACCATGCTCTTCCAATACATATGGATGGGCATAGTCTTCGATGCCCTGGTGACGAAGAAGGTGCCCCCCTGGTATATGATACTCGCCGTGGTGCTGGTGTTTGTGGGAACACCCCTGGCCGCCGGCCTGTTTGACGCCGAGCACAGCATCAATCCCCTGAGTTTGTTGACGGGGCTCGGGGCCTCGACCTCGTATACGGGCATGCTCTGGACCTCCGCGAGGCTGGAGACCAAGGTCTCGCCGGTTATCCGCACCTTCTATTTCTCCGCCGCCCAGGCCTCCGTCGCGATTCTGATAGCGCCGCAGACCTTCATCGTCTCCGTCATCGATCCGGGGGTGTGGCTCTACGCCATCCCGCTCGGACTCACCACGGCAGTTGTTCCCACCTTTCTCGTCATGAGGAACGCGCCCAAGGTGCCCGTGGGCATCACCACGATCATGACCGGCATGGAACTGCCCTCCACCATCGTGCTCAGCGCGCTCGTGTTGCAGCAGGCGCACAGTGCCGTGGTCGTTGTAGGCGTTGTGTTGATCTGCCTGGGCATCGTCGTCGCCAACAAAGACGGCATAGACGAACTGCGCAGGCCCCGGCAGTCAAGGGGGTAAGCAGACCCAGCCCGACTACGACAGGCCAACAACTGTTGCAACGCGAATCATGACTTCTTCCATTGTCAAATCGTCCAGTATCCCGGTAAGTTTAAGCGCCCCTTGTTGCTCACGAGCACCAAGATCAATGGCACGAAGCGCCTCACACTGAACATAGCCCCGCACAGGATTTCCGTCTCGGATGCGGACGTGTAGCGGATAGTGGTTATTCGTTGAGGTAATCGGTGCGACCAGAGTAAGGGCAGACATATTGTTGATACGCCAGGGACTGATAACCACGGCATAATGCCTACCAGCGGGTTCATGGCATTTTGATGGGTCGAAATTGATGCTGATAATGTCTCCCTGCTCACAGATCACCCTGACCACGCATCCAATTCTTTGCCCATCAAGTCATCATTTGGCCAGGCGTCGCGGTTGTCAAGGCGGCCACCTTCATAACCCTTAAAAAGTTCTTCAAAAGTAACAAGCCTTGAAGGGATGGTTCGCCTATGGGCTTTACTACGGGGAACGATCTCCAAATGTCCGCTTTGGTTGACCTCAACTTCAATCAGATCACCTTGTTTGAGTCCAACCAGCCGTAGTTTTTCTTTGGGCAACCTTACGGCACAGCTGTTTCCCCACTGTGCAATTGGCGTAGACATTGGCATTCCTATCGTTCGCAGTTTCGTTTCTACAGTTTCTACTTGTAGTATATACATTAGAGTCTTGCCGTGCAAGGCATCAGCACATTGGGACAGTGGGGAGTGGGTGGGGAGTGGGGACGGGGCTACTGTCCCACTCTTACAGGGATATTTCCGAAAGACTTGCATATCCGGCAGGTCTTTCTTCTTTTTTGCGTCGAAACCGGTGGGACACCAGCCCCGTCCCTGCTGTCCCACCAACTAGGCAGACGCACGCTCCTCTACCAGCTCCGCGGCCAGCTCGCGGAGTTTGAATTTCTGCACCTTCTTGGAGGTGGTCTCGGGGAACTCGTCCACGAAGAAGACGTGTTTGGGCACCTTGTAGCGGGCCATCTGCTTGATCATCGTCTCGCGGATGCCTTCCTCGCTGAGGGTGAAGCCCTCGCGTTGCTTGACAAAGGCCACGACGATCTCACCGTACTTCTCGTCGGGCGCTCCTACCACCTGGGCATCCAGCACACCGGGTATCGAGAGCATGAAGTTCTCCACCTCGAGCGGGTAGATGTTCTCGCCGCCGCGGATTATCATGTCCTTGATGCGGCCGGTGATGCTGTAGTAGCCGTCCTCATCATAGGAGCCCAGGTCGCCCGAGTGCAAGAAGCCGTCCGCGTCGATGGCCTTCTCCGTGGCCTCAGGCATTTTGTAGTAGCCCTTCATGACGTTATAGCCCTTGCAGCAGATCTCGCCCTTCTCGCCGGGGCCGCAGAGGTGGCCGTCTTCCGGGTCGATGACGCGCACCTCCACGGGCGGATGCTTGCGTCCCACCGTATGCTGCTTATGCCAGTCATCGTCGTCGGCACGGGTCTGGGTAAACACCGGGCTGGTCTCGGTGAGGCCGTAACAGTTGGTCATCTCGGTCATGTGCATGCGTTCCATGGCCTCCCGCGTCACCTCCGGTGGCACGGCGGCGCCCGCGATGATGCCGGTACGGAGGCTCGCGAGGTCAAACTCCTCAAACAGCGGATGATTGAGCTCGGCGATGTACATCGTGGGCACACCGTAGAGCGCTGTGGCGCGCTCCTTGCTCACCGCCTCCAGCACCATGAGCGCGTCAAACTCCTCTACCACCACCATCGTCGCGCGGTGGGTCAACACGGCCATCACGCCCAGCACACAGCCAAAGCAGTGGAAGAAGGGCACGGGCAGGCACACACGGTCAGCTGCCGCGAGCCTCTGGTTCTCGCCGATATAGAAGCCGTTGTTGAGGATGTTGCGGTGCGTGAGCATGACCCCCTTGGGAAAGCCCGTCGTGCCGCTCGTATACTGCATGTTGACCACAGCGTTGTTGTCGAACTGCTCGGATGACGCAACCAGGACCTCGTCAGGCGTATGCGAGCCGAGGAGCAGCAACTCCGGCACGGTGAAGAAGCCGCGGTGCTTCTCCGGCCCCATATACACGAGGTTCTTGAGATACGGAAACTCCGGCGTGGTGAGATGGCCGCGCTCACAGCTGGCCGCCTCGGGGATGAGCTCGCGGATTATCTTGATATAGTCCACATCGCGCCAGGCGTCGATGATACACAGCGTGCACATATCGCTCTGCTTGAGCACGTAGTCGAGCTCGTGGCTCTTATAGGCCGGGTTCATCGTTACGAGCACGATGCCCACCTTGGCCGTGGCAAACATGAAGGTGAGCCAGTCGGGGATATTGCGCGCCCAGACCCCGAGGTGATCGCCCGGTTTCATGCCGATGGCCAAGAGACCCTTGGCGAGGTTGTCGGTGCGGATGTCAAAGTCCCGGTAGGTCCAGCGGAGCTGGCGGTCGGGGTAGACGATGAACTCGTGGTCGGGTTCAACGGCTACCTGAGCCCTGAAATACGCACCGATGGTAGCTTCGCTGTGCAAGGGGTAATCCGGGCTCCCTGGTACAGGAGCCACAGCAGTGTTCTCAGTCATGGGAGCCTCCTAAACGGGAGTATAGACGCAGGCGACGAACCGGGCTGGCTGGCCCCTGTGCGAGCGCACCTGATGCGGAACGATGGAGTCGTAATAGAGCGAGTCGCCCGGCTCCAGCACGTAGAGGTCCTTGCCGTAGGCTATCTCCAGCGGCCCTTCCAGCGCGTAGAGCCACTCCTCGCCCTCATGGGCGCTCAGCGTGTGCTCCAACTCCGCGGAGGGCTCCAGCGTGATGAAGAAGGGCTCCATATGACGCGAGGCCTTGCCTTCGGCCAGGGCCGCAAAGCTCAACTCGCCGGCATCGCTGTGGGTCTCGAGGCCCTTGAGCCGGGTGGTATTCCTATAGTCGCTGGCTCGGGTAAACACGGGGCCGAGGTTCTCATCGTCGTCGAGCAGGGTGCCGAGGCGTACGCCCAGGGCCCGGGTTATCTTGATGAGGGGAGCGAGGGAGGGAGCCAGCGCGCCGGCCTCCAGGTCGTGGATGACGGCCACCTCGCAGCCACAACGCTCAGCAAGCGCTTCGGGCGACAGCAGCAGAGCCTCCCTGAGTTCCGTTATTTTGGCGCCAATGCTGGCACCTTCCGCTCCTGTGTCCGTGCTGGCCGTGGCGGAAGCCGCCGTGGCCTGCGTGGACTCTTCAGTCGTGCTCATAACTATCACCTGCCTTGAGATCTCGACCCATCCCTGGGTGCCTGTCCAGCTGCCAGCCCTGTGCCCGCAGCCTGTCTGCCGTCTGCTCGCAAGCTCGCGAGCAAACGCAACTAAGGGAGACAATGATCAATCATTGCACACCATCTTTCGGCCAGTTTGCACCAGCTCTGCCCGTGTGTATGACGCCATTACGCAAGTAGTGGCATCATACACCCGAATAGACCTGGCACAAACTGACTCGAAATCTGGCGCACAAGCATTAATCATTGTCTCCCTAATTCTACAACAGCTTTGCCGTGCAGGGGGCGTGAATTTACTGTGGTGAATCGGAGTGTTGTTCTCACGGGCCAGACTTCGGACAGATCGGACGCGAAACATCAGACAAAGGATACCTTGGCGCCTCCCTCAGGCCTCATACGGCGGATAGCTGTTGCCGAGCATCTCCCGTATCTCCTCTTCGGTGACGTTGTCCACCCAGTACACTACCTCGTAGAACTCCTTGGCAACCTTTACCATGTCTACGTCGTAGCGCTCGGGATACAGCATGTTGGCTATCCACTGCAGGCCCAGGAAACGGTTGACTGCCGGAGGCCGGTCCAGCCAGGCAAAGGGGTTCTCGGGCATGGTATAGACGCGTCCGGTCTTGACGGCCGTGATGGGTGCCCAGTTCTGATTGGTGCGAATGATGTTCTCCGAGCCGCCGCGGAACTCCTCGCTCCAGGCTATTATCACCTCGGGATTCCAGGCCAGCACCTGTTCGAGCGAGACATCCGACATGCCGTAGGCCGTGCCTTCCACGTCGGCGACGATGTGAGCCCCTGCCACGATGAACACCAGTGCGTGCTGGGCCGTGCTCGGTTCTGTCTGCAGACCCAGCGGCCCCTCGGCATAGTAGAGGTTTATCTTCTCTTCCTCGGGTATGTCGGACACTGCCTCTGTTACGCGGGCCAGTATGTCTTCGAGGTAGGCCGCAATTTCCTCGCCGCGCTGCTCGCGACCCATGCACTGGCCCAGCAGACGGTAGGCGTTGGAGACAACCTCAAAGGATCCGTCGATAAGTACCACCGGGATACCCGTGGCCTCCTGCAGCTCCTCCGCCTCCGAGCGATTCTGCTCGGTGAGCGCCACGGCACTGATGGAGAAGACTATCTGTATGCGCTGTTTGAGCAGCATCTCCCGGTCTATCCTGCCGCTCTCGCCGCTCAGCGTGCCCATGTTGGGCAGGTTCTCAATGCCAGCCGGCAGGTATTTCATCTTGTCGGGGCCGATGGTGGACGCGATGCCACCGAGGAGTTCGGGCGCCATCGAGAAGCAGTAAATCTGCGCCAGCGCGGAGGTAAAGTAGACCCGCTCCAGCCGGTCCGGCGTGGGGATGACGAGCTCTCTGCCCGTGTCGTCGATGATGGTCTGTTCGCCGAGTATGGCGGCGTCTGCGCCCACCTTGAGGGAATCGCATCCCGCGAGGTTGGCGAGCGTTGCGCCGGCGGCCAGTGTGACGGTACAGGCCGAGGCAAACTGGATGAACGATCTGCGCGACATATCGCGATGTATTGTCATATATTCCGACTCTTTCCTTCTTGGTGCGCCAGGGCACCGATCCTTCTCTGTCGTCCCTGGATAGCCTTATTTTACCATCTCCTCTGTTTCAGGACTGGATTGCCGGTAGCACTGACAGAGAGGGGCTGAACCTCCGCCATGAGGCGGGGTGCCGGGCTTCCTCTGGGGCTTTCCGTGGTGTTTCCCAGAAGCGCAGGGCTTGCCTATGACATGTAGACCGCCCTCAGGGCCTCTTGCAGACTGTCCGGCACCGCGCTGCTCCCGCCCAGTATGTGCACACGCTTGATGACGCTCTTGTGTTGTGCGACGAAGGCATCCAGGGCATAGCGTCCAGTTCCGTCTGGGGTTTCGGCCATCAGCAGCAGTACCGTGCCTATCTTGCTGGCAAAGGCACCGCCCGAGAGCGCGTCGGCATAGTTCAATCCGGTGGCAACCGCCAGGTTGTTGAAGCCCAGCACGCCGTTGCTGTGCAGGACGGAGTACTCCGCCACGGCCACGCTGGTCTCGTAGCGGGTCTGGCCGGCGATACGATACGAGGACAGGCCGATCTGCGCGAGCTGCTGTTCCACCACCTGCGGCACCGCGGCATCGCCGCCAATCAGCAGGACCTCGGTAAAGCCACCGGTGCTCAGTGCCTCGAGCGTGTCCGCGTTAAGCCCAACTCCCTGCCGGGAGAGGAAGATGGGTGCATTGATGGCATGGCTCAAGGGCGACACACTGAGTGCGTCGGCAAAGCCGTCTCCACTGGCCACCACGGCAACCGTGCTCCAGTGCTCCGTGTTGCCCGCCGCGATCCTTCCCTCCTGGTATATCTCGAGCGCGGTCTCAACGCGGCCCTCACCGGCGAGGCGCCTGACGGTCTTGCCGCTGAACACGGCACGCAGGCTGTCCTCCACCTGCTGCGAGAGAGCGGCCGTGCCACCCACGAGATAGATGGTATCCGGATTGAGACTCGCGATGCTTGCCTGCGTCACGGAGGACAGCTCACCCGAATCGCTCAGGATGATGGGGGCGTCGTTGATGCCGGCCAGACCCGCCGCGGCCAGCGCATCGGGAAAGGCCCAGGCGGTGGCCACGATGACGGTATCGGTGTCTGTGCTCGAGAAGGCGGAATTGTTTACCGCGGCCGAGGTCTCGACGCGTCCTTCTCCGGCGAGTCGGGTGGGCTCCTGTGGGAGCACGGGAGTATTCGGCTCGTTGCCTCCATTGCCTCCGTTGCCACCATTACCTCCGTTGCCCCCGTTACCTCCATTGCCTCCGTTATCTCCGTTGCCCCCGTTGCTCCCGCCTTCCTCCTTCTTGGGCACGTAGGTCCCGGGCTTCTGCGCCGCGGTAAAGGTGCGGTAGGCCACGGTGAGGGCCGTTGCGGCTTCAAGGATGTCCTCATCGCTGATATCCATGAGCTCAACCACGGCTGCGCTGGGAATCATCTGGCTGGGCGCACCATCACCACCGCTCTCCTCGCCATCGCCGTCGCTCTCCGCACCGTCGTCATCACCCTCCCCGTCATCGTCATCGCTCTCGGCCTCCTCGTCATCGCTCTCAACCACCGCGCGTGCCACGGCGAGGGCGGCCATATAGTCATCGAGCACCCGCTGGGTAACCCACGGCTTGCCTTTGATCACCTCGCTTCCGTCAACGCTCACCGTAATGGCTTCGGCGGCGGTTTCGGCGGCGTCAACGCTGGCAGCAAGCCCCTCCGGGGTGAGGGTCAGGCCCAGGTCAAACTCCCCTGCAAAGTCGTTGTAGCCATAGAGGTAGCGGTCGCTCCCTACCGAGACGATATGGGTGCCTATGCTGCCTTCCCTGTCACTCTTCGGAACAAAGAGGTACAGGGTGTTGTCCGTGTCCGGTACCCAGTTGTTGGGGGTAAAGCTGATATTCTCGACATACTGGGTGCGGTAGAGATTGCCCGTGTAGAGGGGCTCGTTCGCGTCGTCAACCGTGACGCTGACGGGCTGAGAGTCCTTATACGCGGAGGCATCAAAACGCAGGAGGGCAAGGGGGTCGTCAGCGAGGTTCTTGATGGTGGACTTGATGGTGCGCGGGGTGATGAGATCGTCGTAGCTCGTAAGCCCCCAGACGTTGCTTTGGCCGTCGATGGGGTTATTGGTATTCTTGCCGGCCACCGTCTTGATGGAGCCGCCTGAGACGATGAGCTCACCCTGTTCAGCGTTGGTACTGCTGCCAAAGGCAGGGCCCTCCCAGTCGCTGAAGAGGTAGAGTTGTCCGCCGGTAACGTGGACCCTGCCCGCCGTGCCCTGCTTGCTTCCGCCGATGGCGGCCCCGTGGGCATTGGCCTCGACGAAGAGCGTGCCGCCGCTGATGGTGATGTCGTTGGCGATCTGGCTGGTGTGGTCGTTGCCGATGACCGCGCCGACCTTTGAACCCTTGAAGAACCAGTTGCCGCCGACGAAGTGCATCTCGCCACTCCGCTCGCCGCCGTTGCTGCCGACGGCACAACCCTCGCGGTGCTTGTAGATATAGAACTTGGAGTCGGGGTCGCCGTCAAAGGTCGCCTCTGCATTGGGCCCGACCCGGATGACCGCCTGGGACTCCATGACTCCATCGCCGTCGAGCAGATTGGTGCCCTTGCTGTACAGCCTTCCCTCGCCCAGAAACTCGATGGCATTGATATTCTGGTTGTTATTGTTTATCCATATATCCTGCAAACACAAGGTTGCGCCTTTGCCCACACGGATCGTCAGTCCACTGTAATAGCTCTTGTCCTGGTAAGAGACACCTCTGCCGATGATGGTGACATCGACGTTATCGCCGAGTGTTATCGTGCCGGAAACAGCGGGAGCCAAGTGATAGGTGTCTCCGTTTTCTTCAACATATGCCGCATCGATTACCACGCCTCCCCAAAGAACGTCGTCGGCATACGCCTCACTCGCGGCAAACGCGGGCACGAGGGCGCAGGCGAGCACGAGCGAAAGGAGCAGTCTCGCGAATCTGCTGGTGAAGGTTGTGGTGTGAGTTGCTTTCATGCTTATTCCTCCGTTGTCTCTGTGGTCGCCTCTGGGCTGCCTTCTGTGGTGCCCTCCTCGGCACCTGCTACGCTGAATACCTCTATATCTGCCAACTCGCGGAGCCTGCCCATGTAGGTGGCGAGCTTATCGGCGGGATCCTCCAGGTCTGCCAGGTCGGGATAACTGTCATCGATAACGCTTTGGAGCTGCTGGTAGAAGAGTGCCGTCTTGGTCTCGTCGCGGTACTGCGCCTCGCTGTAGCCCATCCGCTCCAGGGCGGCAAGCCAGTCCTTCTCGGAGGCATAGCCTCGCTTGATGTCGGCGAGAGCCGCCTTAACGTCCTCATCGGTGATGATGATGCCGTTTTCGAGCGCGGCCTGGTGTATCAGGGCATCGTCGATGAGTTCGCCCAGCACTCGCTCACGGTAGCTGGCAATACTGTAACCGCTGGCGAGCAGCCAGTCCGCCCACTCCTCATCGGAGGCAAGCGAAGGGTCGCCCGCACGGGTCTGGGCAATCCTCAGATCTATCTCCGAGTCCCGTATCTCCGTGCTGTTGACCGTGGCAGCCACAAGGTCCTCTGCCTCTTCACCCACGGCCAGGCCCTCGGCGCCTGCCTGAGCGTCGGACGCGTCGTTTGAACAGGCGGGAAGCACCAGCAGCGCCAGCAGCAGACTGAGCAGCAGGGCCAGAGACAGCAACAGCCCTGCCGCGGCGCCCGGTTTTCCCGCAAACCAGCGCGCTGCTGCCCGCGGTGCCGCGTGCGGTATGCCTCGGCCGGGCTCAGACGGCCTGTGCAACAGGGCCATGCCCATCCGCCTTTCCGGTCTTCTTCGTGCCGCCTCGGGCCGCGACAAAGTAGCGATACCGATAGATGCCACCGACAACCAGGGCCACCAGGGCCAGAGACAGGGCCGACAGGGCCACTGCCGTGAGCGGCTCCGGTGAGCTGTTGTCAATGACTTCCGTGTCCGAGCCTATGGCAAACACCACGTACTGGCCGCCGCTGCCGCCGCCGCCTACCTCGCCGCCCGCGACGACATCGGTGCCGAGCTCCTGCTCTGTACCGTCAAAACTGAGGCCGATGGCATTGGCCGTACCGCGCTGGCCACCCTCGCGCAGGCTGTTGCCCGGGCCGGACCCGAGCCCCACGCCGGTGCCCGTGCCGCCGCCGCCGCCTCCGCCGGTGCCGATTGAGCGGCCGACGCCGAGCTGCACGAGGCCGCTGTAGTTGCCCTGGCCGGATACGAAGGCCTGGGTTGTGGCGGTGGACTTGCGCACGGTCAGGGCGTAGTCCTCACCCTCCGCGAGCCTCTGGGCATTCTGCCGGTCCAGCAGGGTGAGGTCGGAGCGCGTTCCCGCGTCATCCACGGTAACCGAGCCGGAGATGTCACACCGCGCGAGCGGTGCCTGCAGGATGTTGAAGCTGGCCAGAGCCTCGCCGGTGTAGATGTCCCTGCCGCGCACCACCACCTGGGCCGGGGCCCCGTCGCGCTTGGCATTGGCATTGACGTTATTGCGGTAGAGGAGGATATAGTCCGCGCCCTCCCGCGCGACGGTCGTCTGGCCCCTGAAGGTGATGGTGACCCGTACCTGAGGGGTCTTGGGCGCACCGTCGTAGACATAGCTGTTGGCGCCCAGGAACTGTATGTCCATGACCTGCGCGCTGTCGAGGAAGCCGGTGATGTTGAAGTAGACATTGTTCTGCCCGGCATAGTCGTTGATGCCTATGAGATGGATGGAGGCCGTGCCCTGCCTCCGGTTGTTGGCATAGCCGTCGCCGTATATGCCCACCGAGCTGTCAAACACATAGTCCAGGTCCAGACGGAGCACCGTACCGCCGGGCATGGTGAGCACGGGCACGGGTTTGATGTAGGCTCCGGTGTAGTCGTAACTCGCCTCCACTCCGCTCACGCGGGCCTGGGAGAGGTCGTAGCCGCCGTAGGCGTAGTAGGAATCGGTGGTGCGGGAGGCGAGCGAGTAACCCGGCTCGTAGCGCCAGGCCCGGTTGCTGCCCAGATACGGCGCGCGGCCGAGTGCAACGAGATCCTCGCACACCAGGGCGAAACTCATATACCGGCCTTCGTTGAAGTCGGCGACGGTGCGATAGAAGGTGATGGTGAAGTACTGGTAGTAGTTGCGGCCGTACTCGTTGTAGGTGGTAAAATCGCCGCCTCCCGATTGGATGAAGTTGGTGACGGTGGAAGACTTCTTGCTACGGAAGACGACCTGCGTGAGAACGCCCATATGCTCGCGATCGCGGTAGAGGTTAAAGGCGTTATTGCCAAAGGTCACGCTGCTGGCATTGCCGTTGAAGGTTATGGAGCTCACAGCGCTACAGTTCTGGTAGGCACGCTCGCCCACCCGCTCAAGGCTCACGGGCAGTTCGATGCTGCCCAGATTGTAGCAAAGGAGGAAGGCACCGTTGCCGATAGAGCGCACAGGGCCGGGCAGCGCAATGGCCCGCAACTCTAGGCAACGCTCGAAGGCGGAATCGCCTATCTGGGTGAGCTGTGAGGGGAGGTTCACAGAGACGAGCAGCCCGCAGCTGGCAAAGGCCGCGACAGGCAGCACGCTCAGCCTCGAGCCGTTGGCAAACTGTGCCGACTTCAGGGCGCTACAGTTGGCAAAGGCGTAGTCGCCCATGCTTGCCACGGCGGCAGGCACCGTAATGCTCGCCAGTCTCTGGCAGAAGGCAAAGGCATAGGTACCCAGGGAGGTAATCGAAGAGCTCAGGGAGATGCCGGTGATGTACTGGCACGATTCAAACCGCGTACTGGCGCCAAAGGCATAGTCCGTCAGCGCTATCACCTGGTAGCTGTTCTCCTCCATGTCGCTCACCTGCGGCGGAATGACGGGCACGCCCTTGATGGACTGATGGATGGCCGGGGCCCCGTTAACGCCGAGCCCCACGGCGACCGTGCCGGTATGGGCCTCCTCGTCCAGGCTCAGTATCTTGAACCAGCAGTCTGTCGTAGTGATATCCGGGTTTTCCCGTATCGTAATGGGCGCCTTGAAGCCGATGCCGTCGGCAAAGACCACACAGGAGTCCGCCAGCGGGATGTCGCCGCCAAAGCCCTCCTCGTAGGCCCAGCCAAAACCGAGCGCGAGAGGCGGCACCGGGCCGCCGGAGCGCACATCGCTCTCCGCGAGCCGGTCGAGCAGCGCCCGCTGCTTTACGACGAGCGTGGCCGCGCGGTTGTTGATGTCGCGGTCGTGCTTGCTGTCGTAGTAGACCACCGTGTAGTAGACCGTGGGATTGGACACGCCAAAGCTGAGATTGGCCTTCTTGCCGCCAAACACGACGAGCCTGATGTTGGAACAGCCGAAGAACAGGCCGTTGTCAACTATCTTGGAAGCATCGGAGGCAAAGTAGATATTGGTGAGGTTGGTGCAGCGCGCAAAGGCGCCCGCACCCATGCTCGTCACGCTCTTGGGGATGGTGATGGTTACGAAGCGCGAGCAATCCTGGAAAGCACCCGCGCCCAGGGCCGTGACGGTGTAGTACAGCACATCGGGGCCGCTCACCTGCTCGGGCACGGTTATCGCGCCCATCGTCGTAGCAGCTATCGCGGGCGCCGCCACGGTGACGGTACCGGGCCGGGTACCGTCGGCCCTGGCCGTGACCGTATAGCTGACCGGCACCTGCTCGACGGTATTGGCCGTAAAGCTGGCACCCACCGTAAGCGGGGCCGTAGCCGCCTGGGCATAGGCATAGAAGGAGTCCGTCATCTCCGCACTGAGCGAGTAGGGCTCCCCCACGGACTTCTCCTCATAGATCCAGCGCTGGTCGCTCGGCGGTGCGGGGATGGAGCCCAGGTAGATGCTGCTGCCCGTGGCGGTCTCCGGCACCGAGTTGGCCCTGAGGATGAACTGGGTGCGCGGCGAGACAGCGGGGTCCAGCGCGTCCGCCCTGGTGTTGTAGAAGGCGATGGTGTAGTACACCGTGGGCAGCGAGGCGAAGAAGTTGAGGGTCTTGGACTTCTTGCCCATGTAGACGACCGCGCTGATGCTGTCACAGAGCGCGAAGGTCGAGGACAGCGAGCTGAGCCGGGAGGCGTCGCCCCTGAAGACAACCGTGCGGAGCGCGAGGCATTCCTGAAAGCTCGAAGAGCCCAGAGAGGTGGTGGAGCGGGGCACCTGGAGGGTCACGAGGCTTGTGCAGCCCTGAAAGGCGGAGTTTCCTATCGAGCGTATGCTGTTGGGCAGGTTGATGGAATACAGGCGTGGGCATTCCTGAAAGAGGGAGGCCTGGATGTTCATCATCTGGGAGCTGGCGTCAAAGTCCACTTGCGCGAGCTGCAAACACTGCATGAATACCGCCGAGCCCAGATAGGTGAGGGTGGCGGGAATAGAGACGGAGGTCAGGCCGCTGTACCAGAAGCAGTAGGTCTCGATGCTTCTGAGAGAGGCAGGAAACTCGATGCCCTCCAGGGCTGTGCAGTAGGCAAAGCCCATGCTGGGGAGTTCGGCAATGACGCAGTTGCTCTCAAAGCCCACGTAGTTGAGGCTTCCACACCGGGAGAAGGCGTTGTTGCCCAGCGTACGCAGACTCCGGGGGATGAGGAACTCAATGAGACCGCTCTCAGAAAATGCCGATGAGCCTATTGAGCTGACAGGACCGGCGAGACTCACCGTGCGCAGCTTAAGACACCGGGAGAAGGCGTAACTGCCGATGGTGGTTATCTGACTGGGCAGTGCCACCGCGCCGGTGAGGCCGGTCGCAGCGAACATGGAGTCGGTTATGACCGTGAACCCGCCACCCTCAGGGATACTCACCGAGGCCAGCTTTATCGAAGATTCGAAGACGGAACTCCCCACCACAGAGACGGATCGGGGAAAGACGAACTCCTCCAGGGTGTTGAGCCGGGAAAAGGCGTAGCTCCCTATGATACTGATGCCCTCCGCCACATTGACGACAGAGACACTGTAGGGTTTTACATCCAGGCCGCTTATCATCGGGTAGAAGGCAAAGTCGGCGACGGCGGTGACCTTATAGATGAGGCCCTGGTACTCCACGCTCTCGGGGATACTGATGGTTCCCGTAAAGCTGGGCGTGACCGTGTAGTCGGGGCTGTCGTAGGGGAGCGAGCGGCCCGTGCCAACCTGTACGGTGTTGGAACCGGTTATCTGGTAGAGCACGCTGATGCCCTCGTCCGAATTGTCACGAAAGGTGTCGCCCGTGGCAAGCGGCGCTACGACGGGCTCCTCGGAAGTGGGGTTCTCGGCCCACCCAGCTTCCTCGGCCCGGGCGATGGCCTCGGCGAGTGAGGTCTTTACGAGCTCTCCCCTGCGGCCCTGCTCTGCCTCGACACCGCTGGTCCCGGTGGAGGGCTCCGTGTCGGGAGAAGCTCCGTCCGCTTCCTCCTCGCCTTCGGGCACACGCGCATCCTCGTCGGACGCGCCATTGTCTTCCGTAGCGGGGGTATCGGGCTCAGGCGAGTCGGTGTCGGCAGGAGCTGGTGGGGTTTCGCCCTCCGGCGCGGGGCTGGCCTCGTCCTGTCCGGTCTCCCACGTGGCGCTCTCGCCTATCTCACCAAAGGCAGAGCCGGTACCGTCAGGAGCGCTGCTCGCGGAGGCCGGCGTATGGGCCTTCTGGGAGGGCGCCGTGCCCTGGGTACTCGAACTGCCCTGGCCGCCCTGGCCACTCTGGGCAAAGGCCGGCGTCACCAGCAGGCCGCTTATCAGTACCACGGAGAGCAGCACGCTCAGACAACGGGAGAGGCAGTTCTTCATCGCAGCACCTCCCTGCTCCAGCCGAGGGTGTCGGTGGCCTGCGTGCGCAGAGCCGTGGGCACCGCGCCTTCACCCCCGAGGAAGCGGAGCAGCTGGATGGCATCCTTCTGCTCGTCGAGGAGGGCATAGGTGCTGGTATCCTCGGGATCCGCCAGGATGAGGGGTGCTCCGTGCCTGCCCAGAAGCACACCTCCGGCAAGCGCGTCAGGAAAGTTCTGGCCGGTGGCAATGCCCACGCCGTGGGCCTGCATGGGGGTAGTGGCCAGCGCGTAACGGGCGATGGCGAGCGAGGTGCTATAGCGGTTCTCCCCGCTCAGGCGCTCGACGTTTTCGGGGCCCAGCACCTGCGCGAGGGAGGCCACGACGCCGTCGCTCAGCGCGCTCGTGCCGCCTACGACGATGGCTCGCCGGAATCCCTGGCGCGCGATCTCATCCAGGGCGGCGCTGCTGAGTGTGTCGCTCTCGCTGAGCAGGATGGGAGAGCGGGTGTGGGCGGCATAGGGCGATATGGACAGCGCATCGGGGAAGCTCGCCCCGGACGCGACGATTACCGTGTCGCTCCATCCGCCGGCAAGCGAGCCATAGTACAGCACCTCGAGTGAGGTGGAGTAGCGATTCATGTCGGACACGCGCGCGACGCTCATGCTGCCGTAGAGCTCGGCCAGCCGCGCGGCCACGCTGTCCGAGACAGCGCTCTCGCCGCCGACGATGATGGTCTGGAAGAAGGGGCTGTTGGCAGAGAGCGCGAGGAGGGCCTGTTCGGCGTCCGCGGTGAGGGTCTCGGACTCTGTGAGCACGATGGGGTAGTCCAGCACGCCGGCAAGCGCCGTGGCCGAAAGCGCATCAGGAAAGCTCACCCCCGAGACGATGATGGCGCCGTTGCTGCCCTGCGGGTAGGCGTCGAGGGCTATCTGCACGGCGGTCTGGTAGCGGTACTCCCCCGCATAGGACTGTGCGCGCAGTATCTTGAACGGCACCTCCAGGTCTCCGCTGTACGAGGCCATACCGCTGCAGATGATGTAGCCCATACCCGACTCAACATTGTCGCGGTAGCTGAGTTCGTAGTCCCTGTCCTTGATGAGCAGGCGTCCGTCGCTGTCGTGCAGCACAGGCTCGGGACGAATCTCAGAGCCGTTGTACAGGTAGTTGGGCTCAAGGCCGCTCGCCGTGATGGTGTCCATCTTGAAGGAGGCCGAGAGCACGGTAATGCGGGTGATACCCGAGAAGAACTGCAACTCCAGGGGGGTGCGCATGACGAGATCGCTCGGGGTCTGCCCAAAGAGCAGCTGCACCGCCCGGGCCATGTCCGGCCTCGCGCTGGGGGCGGGCTCAGGGGTCAGGTCGTCCTTGCTCAGCTGCTTATGGATGGCGCTGAGAGCCAGCGACGGCTCCACGGGCTGTCCGTCATCGGTGACGCTGTAGCCGGCGTAGGGGTAGTAGCTGAGGGGCTGGCCGTAGAGCTCGTACCAGGAGATGGATTTGGTGGTAGCCGAGTCGGCCGTATTGAAGATGAGCGTGTCGCCCTGCTCAAAGCGCAGCCCGTAGCGCGCGAAGAGCGTAGTGAGGGGTATGGTCTGGGGCACCGTGGCGATATAGCAACTGCCAAAGGCCGTCCAGTAGCTGTAGTGGAAGCTGCGCGTTGAGGCCAGTGCGCGAAGCTGGTCCAAGTTGAAGCTGGCCACCTCGGTGGTAAGCCCGGTGGCGGATTGACGGGCCAGGCTCAGCTGATAGGCGGGCGTTACGGAGAAGCGCACCACCTCGCCCGGCATGACAAAGCTTGTCTGGTAGGCGGCGGTGCTCTGGAGGACCTTTCCGCTCGTGGCACCCGTCATGGTAAGCAGGGTAGCGCTCACCGCACCGCGCTGGGTGAGGGTCA
Organism: Coriobacteriales bacterium; assembly: GCA_031264075.1. GTDB lineage: Bacteria > Actinomycetota > Coriobacteriia > Coriobacteriales > UBA8131 > WQXH01. The sequence continues at coordinate 25,317 of JAISEO010000089.1, forward strand.
CGGCAACCGTGTCGCCATAGCGTGCCTCACTCACCGGCTCTCCGTCAACGCTGAGTGCCAGCTCAAAGGCACCGTCCACGCCGGAGGTATCCAGGCTGTAGGTGACCCGCTGCTTAACAGCCGTGCCGGAGTCGCGCAGGGGCTCAGACGGCACAAAGCTGTAGGCCCACTCAAAATGCTCCTCCGCCGCCGGGATGGCACCGGCGTAGATCTGTTCGGAGTCGGGCTTGAGACCTTTGAGCACCGTTCCTTCCCGCACACAGACGTAACTGCTGCGGACAAGGGCCGCGAGCGCGTCCGCGTTGTCGTAGTAGGAGACGGTGAGGTAGTTCACCGGAGAGGCGTCGGAGAAGGCAAGCTCGGCGTGCCCGCTCGCGTAGACGATATCCGTGATGTTGGGCGTGTTCTCAAAGGCATCCCGCGTGCCCACCAGGGCGGACACGTCGCTGTCAAAGACGATGCGCGTCAGGGCCGGGCAGTTGGCAAAGCAGTAGTCGTCTATGAGCGTGAGGCGCGCCGCCGCGTCGGTGGTAGAAGCGGGCGCTGCGGCGTGCAGCGGGAGTGCGTCTTCAGCTTCCCCGACAACTCCGGCGTCTCCGGCAAGCCCCAGGGTTCCCGCACTGGGCAGCTCGAGGGGATCGATGCCGCCAAAGACGACCTCAGCAAGCGAGGCACAGCTATTGAAGGCCCGCTTTCCCAGGGTCTCCAGGCCAAACGGCAACTTGATGGAGCGGAGCCCGCTCTGCTCGAAGGCGGCGGTTTGCAGTGCCGTGAGTGAGGCGGGCAGTTCTATGCCTTGCAGTGCCGTGGTGCCGGCGAGAGCCGACGCCCCGATGCTCGTGAGCGTGGAGTCCGCGGCAAAGCGCACCAAGGCCAGGGTGCTACAGTTGAGGAAGGCCGCCTGGTCGAGCGTGCTCACCGTAGCAGGCAGCTCTATGCCGGTGAGGGCGCAGGCATCGCCCTTCACCGTGGAGCCAAAGGCAAAGCTGCCGACAGCGGATACCGTGTAGTCCACGCCGTCCGAGGCATGGATGGTGGCAGGGATGACGAGCGTGCCCGTGAGCGCGGGGTTAACGGCCGGCGAACCGTCCACCGCGGTACCCACCCGCACGAAGCCCGTAGGCTCCTCGTCCTCGTCAAGCAGCACATCAAAGGTGCAGGAAACAGGGGTCTCCGTGACGCCGCCCCCACTCCCCGTGCGCAGCACGACGTCGGCGGTGACGGAATTGTCGTTTATCACCCGCTGGTAGGCGTAGAGCGAGTCAACCATCGTCAGGTCGTCTCCCATGACGCGCGACTCGTAGCGCCACTCATGGTCCACGGCAAGCGGAGGCAGCTCGTCGCTCTTTGCGTAGCCGGTAATGCCGCCGAAAAACTCGATGGCCGAGGGGGAGAAGATATAGCTCCCCTGCTTGAGTATGACTCGCGCGAGCAGGATGCCGTCCTTGAAATCATCCAGAGAATCGTAGTAGCGCACGGTGTAGTACCGGGTGAGCGTGGCGGTGTTGGGCCCGAAGCTGTTGAAGCTGCCCTTCTTGCTGCCGAAGACCACGGTGGTGAGCAGGTCGCAGTTGAGGAAGGCGTCACGGCCCACCTTGGTCTGGGAGAGGTCGTTATCCAATACCAGGGTTGCGAGGTTGCTGGTCTGTGTGTCGGTCTTGACGTTTTCGTAGGCAAAGGCGAAGATGCCGATGCTCGTGACGGTGGAAGGCACCACCATGCCCGTGATGCCCATGCAGCGGTAGAAGGCGTAGTCGCTTATCCGGGCCACCTCATAGCTGAGGCCGTCGGGGTCGGGGTCGCGCACCGTGGCAGGCAGGGCCACGACGCCCTGGGTGTTTGCGGCCACGGCGGGGATGCTCCGGGAGTCAAGGCCCACCTGAACCGTGGCAGGGACCTGGTCGTCGCCGATGGACAGTACGCGGTAGCTGACGGTGGCGCCGTTGGGCTCCACCGCGGTAAAGTCGTTGCCCGCAAGGTAGGACGAGATGGTGTAGACGCCCCGCACCTCGCCGCTGTAGCCACCCAGGGCCGCGGCGCTCGCGGTAACCCGTATGCGGCCGCGCGTCGTAATGTCGTTGCTGGCCTGCCAGTCGCCGGCCCCATCCTGGCGCTCAAAGCTCGCGGTGTAGTGGGTGTCGAGGACGAGCACCTCCCCCGCAGGCGAGACGAGCGCACCCCTTTCCGAGCGCAGAGGCTCAATGGCGGCGCCGGTGTAGCGGTAGCCATCGCTGAACTGGAAGCGGGCCCAGGCAAGGTCGTAGTAGTCTATCTGCCGGGCCACCGCGTTAGTGGAGCCCGTGAGATTGCTGTTCATGGGCGGGCTGTCCTCGAACTCCCAGAAATTCGCGGCCCCGGGCCAGGCGGGCACGGCTCCGCTGAATACGGCACCCGTGGGAATGAGCGTGCTGGTGACGGAGGAGAGCTTCGTGCTCTCCCTGACAACGGCCTGCCCGAGCGATGTGCCGGCCGCGAGCGCGGCGTCGCTTGCATAGAAGGTGACGCGATAGTAGAAGTCCGTAGCGCTAATTACCGTGTTGAACAGCGAACGCACCGCCGTGCTCGACTCGGCCATGAACACCACGGTGGTGATGTTATAGCTGGCATTGAAGGAGTAGTCGAAGAGCATCTGGGTAACGTCGCCCTCAAAGATGACCGTGGAGAGACTGGAGCAGCTGCTGAAGGCATTGGCACCCACGTCAAGCACCCCGCGGGGAAGCGTGATGCGCGTGAGCCCGGAACCCGCGAGGGCCAGGCGGCCGATACTCGTGACCGTGGAGGGGATGGTAAGCGTCTTGAGTGCGGTGCAGCCGTTGAAGGCGTATTCGGGGATGCTCGTAATGCCCTCCTCCAGTATGACCTCGGAGAGCAGGGTGCAGCCACTGAACGCGCTGGTCCAACTCACGAGACCACCCGGCAGCCGCACCTTCTGGATACGGGAACTGGAGAAGAAACCACTACCGATGCTCCGCAGGGTGGAGGGCAGGACAATATCCTGGAGCGAAGAGCCGCTGAACCAATAGCCGTTGGAGGGCAGCGCCGTTATACCCTCGGGAAAGGTGAGGGTACGGAGGTTACTGTTGTAGGCGAAGATATACGAGCCGCAGGTGCTGGGCTCGAGCGAGACGGGAAGCGTCAGCCTCTGCAGGTTGGTCATATACGCAAAGGCATAGCTGCCGATGGTGGTGACGCTGTCAGGGATGACAACCTCGGTGAGATTGACACAGACCGGACGCGTGGTGCTGTTGGAGCTGGTATTGCCAAAGGCGTACTGCGAGATGGCCGTAACCTTGTACACGACCCCGCCGTAGTTGATGGTGGAGGGGATGACGAGCGTTCCCGCGGCGGTGGTAGCCACGGCCGTATCAGCCATGCCGGCACTGTAGACGGTAACCGTCTCCTCACCCAGGACGGCGCTCGTAATCTGGAACTGGCAGTCGATGATGCCCTCCGTGCCGCTCTGTGCGATGAGCGTGATGGGCTTCTTGAAGACGTAGCCGTTGGCCGCCGGCAGGATGTTGATGGTAAAGGCGATGGTCTGCAGGGTATTGGCATAGCGACCCTGGCCCGTGAGTACGCAGCGCAGGCTTCCCGGCTCGGAGACATCGGTGGTAGCGCCCCAGTTACCCTGGCGGTCAAGACGCAGGAATCCCACGGTGTAGTCCGTGCCCTCGGTGAGCACGCCACCCATGGGCCCACAGATGATGACCTCGGCCAGGTTGATGACGGGCCTGTTGGCATACTCGAAGACCTGGCCCGGCAACAGCCCGTAGACAATGGCATCGTCGATGGTATAGGCATCGTTGGTCTGCTTGGCGTAGGCAGAGAGGGAGTCGTTGAGCGAGGAGCGCAGCATCGTGGGCATGTCGAGGACCGGCAGACCGTTCTTTACCAGGTTATAGTTCCAGGTGGGCGCGTACCAGTGCCCGTCGTCTGTGACCCACGTAGGATAGGCCGGCACCGCACCGGACCAGATGGCACCCGCAAAGGCGCCCGTAGTCCGCTCCGCCAGATTGGGCAGAATAGCGAGCGGTACGTCGTCGCGGATGGTTATCCTCCCGAGTATTCCCTGCGTCGTGTCCACCACCTTATCATCATTGTAGAAGGTGACGGTGTACCAGCAGGTGGGCTTGCTGGGGAAGAGGTTGGTGATGCTCTCCTTCTTGGCCTTGTAGACGACGTTCTTGAGCGCAGTCGTGCTGACGAACACATTGACGCCAAAGCCGATGGAGGACGCGTTGCCCTCAAACACCACCGTGTCGAGGTTGGAGCAGGTAGCAAAGGCCAGGCTGCCTATGCCGGTCATGCTCGTGGGAAGCGTTATCCTGGTTATACGGCAGGCGCCAGCGTTCTTCTCATCCGTGTAGCCAAAGGCGCTGTTGGCGATGCTGAAGGGGGTGAAGGCGTTGCCGTACACGTCAAGCAGGGCCGGGATGGTAAGCTCGCCCACCGCGCTCGTGGAGATGGCCCTGCCAAACGGAACGGGATCCTTGACGACGATGACGCGGCCGCTCGCGCTCCCCGTCCACTCGGCGAGCTGGAAGAAGCAGGGGATGCTGCTCTTGGTACCGTCGGCATAGACAAAGGGCACGTTGGTCTGGAAGGGCGTCTTCGTCGTGATGGCAATCGTGAAGTTCGTGGCGATGCTGCCGTGGAAATCGCCCGTGCCGGTGGCCACCACCCGCACCGTGCCCGGCGCGATAAGGTCGCCCGTGGCCTGCCACGTGCCCGAGCCCTCCGCCTGGCGATAATAGCTCATCACGAAATGCCGGGGGTGGTTCTCCGTATCGCTCTTCTTCTCACCGTAATGGGTCATGAAGCCCAGGCTACAGGTGAGCTGGGGGCGAAAGTCAACGGGGCTGCCGGTAAAGTCCATGTCCGCTATGGCAAAGCTGCCGGTGGAGAGGTCCCTGAAGTCCGACCAGGTCGCATAGGCCGTATGCGAGTTATCGAGCCCGGTGTCCATGTACTTGCCCTCTACGTCAGACATCCAGAGGTTGCAGCCCTGGGGCAACACGGGAATGGTGCCGCGGTAGACCAGGCTCGGATCCAGCGCATCGTCAATCTTGTAGAGCGGCACGCCATGCCTGATAAGCGCACTGCCCAGGGGGGCCTCCTGCGCGTCCCGCGCGGCGAGGCTGGCATAGAAGCGTATCGTGTAGTAGAAGGCGGGTACAGCCAGGTTCTCTCCGTTGTAGAGGCCCTCCTGGTTTGCCATACGGGCCCCATGGTACAGCACGGTCCGGATGTCCATGGCGCCGCCGGTAAAGACGTAGTTGCCGCAGACGGGCGCGTCTCCGAGGAACTCCACGCTTCTGAGTCCGGTGCAGCGGCAGAAGGCGTAGGTCTTCATCTCGACGACCGACGCGGGAATAACAAGCTCGGAGAGGCCCGTACAGTAATAGAAGGCGCGCTCGCCGATTACCTCCAGGCCTTCCGGCAAGGCCAGGCTCGTGAGCCCGTTGTTGTAGGCGAAGGCCCGGGTGCCTATCTGGGTAAGCGTACTGGGCAGAATAACCGAAGTGAGTTGTGTGCAGGAGACGTCGGTGGAATCGCCGCCAAAGGCAAAATTGCCTATCTGGGTGACGGTGTAGGACTCGCCACTGTAGTCGACAATCGAAGGGATGGTGATGCTACCCCTGGTGGTGAGGGCCACGGCCCTGCCGCCGAGCAGGGTGTTGTCGCCTATGACCGTCAGCGTGCCGTCGGGCAGCACCCGGTAGCGGCAGCTTACCTGGCTCACGTTCCCGTCAGACGAGGTGAGCGTGATAGGGGCAGTGATGCTGAAACCCTGCGGCAATGGTTCGGCAAAGGCGGTAGAATTGAGGCCGGTAAGGCCCAGGCTTACACCCATCACGAGCAGGCCTATCAGGAATATCAGGGACAGCACTACGACCCTCAAGAGCCTTTTGGCGCTCAGGAGCTTTTCTACATCAGGCCTGACTACCAGCATATCTTGCCTCTATCCTGCTTCAACCTTGCCTCAACCGCACCTCTCAGAAAGTAGCTACCAGAAACAACTACCAGAAACAGGCATCTGGGTAAACGCCTGTAAAACCCTGCACCGCCTACTGTGAGGTTTCAACGTTCCGGTAGTGCCGGAGGCATGGCTACTACGTGCTCACAACCAAAAAAGATTCCCTTTTCTTCTCCCAGGAGAAATTTCTCAGATTCGAATATTCTAGCCAAAGAAAACTATAGTTAAAGAAGGCAGAACTGTCAATACGTAGAAAGAGCGGATCCACTCTATTCTTACTGGAAGTGCAACGTTGCACTTCGGGCGAGAATCAACCTTCATGGCTGCATGCGTACCGCCTGTTTCCCTTGCTTCCCTGTCGTGTGTTGTCGTTGAGTGTTGATGTCCCCAATGACTAATCATCGCTATGGCAATCATCGATGCATCTGGGGAATGAGAGGTGACGCAAGAGTCAGGATGTAAGGAAAGCCCATACATGCGTTATCCAACGCTGTTGGGCTTTCGATGTCTCTTATACTAGCAGGTTTATCGAGAAAATTCAACGACAATCTTGTCTTTCCTGATGAGAAGCAGGCGCTGTATGGATGCAGTCATCGCGAACTGTCTTTGTAGCTCGCCAGTTATCCTATTGCTGTGAATTTTTGAACGCCGAGCATCGAAGACTATGCAACGAGACTGCTTGAGAGCTGAACTTAAGGTGTGCTGGATATTTCTCTTTCCCTTACCGGTCGGGCTCTTGATTTCCCAGATGGTGCCCTTTATAAGTATATCTGCTGATTTGGAGTTGACAATCCGCCTCAAGAACTCGACATCTGCCTGAAAATACTCGGAAAGGATCGCTGCTGCGCTGATCTCGTGCGGCCACGGGTAAGGACTTATATTATCCCAACAAAAATAAAATCAGAACAATAGGGAGGCTCAGGCTCAAACCTCCCGTTATAGCGGCTTAGGGCTTTTGAAATGTTTTGATTTTATCTTTTGCTACTGATCTCCTTA